>CAZVYS010000001.1:0-95662 GCA_964630755.1 uncultured Pseudomonadales bacterium
GATTGGTGACGCTTATAAGTATGTTGCCCGATCAAAAGAAAAATATGACCTAATAATAGTAGATATTTTTATTGGGGAGAAAACTCCTAAGAAATTTAAGTCATTGAAATTTATTAATAAACTAAAGGGTTTGTTAAATAAAAATGGCGTGGTGATTTATAATAATTTGTTTTACAAAAAGCACAAAAAAGAAGCCAAAGAATTTGTTAAGCTACTTGATCAAGAATTTAATAAGGTTTACTTAAAGAGAGTGGCGAGTAACTTACTTATCTATGCTGAAATGGTTAAATAAAGTTTTAGACACAAATGCACGAGAGATAAAAAAGCTTAAGGAAACGGTAGCTAGAATTAATAAACTTGAAAAAAAATATAAGAATCTAAAAAAAACGGATTTTAAAAAAACAACAAAAAAGTTTAAAGATCGATTAAAAAATGGTGAGAATATTGATGAAATATTACCAGAAGCGTTTGCGTTAGCTAGAGAAGCGGCTAGTCAAGCTTTAAAATTAAGACCATACGATGAACAGTTAATGGCGGCGATCTGCTTTCATCAAGGGAAAATTGCAGAACAGAAAACTGGAGAAGGTAAAACCTTATCAGCTGTTCCAGCTCTTTACCTTAATGCCCTAACTTCGAAAGGAGCACATTTAGTAACTGTTAATGATTACTTGTCTAGAAGAGACGCTGGTTGGAATGGACCGATTTTTGACTTATTGGGAGTTACCGTAGCAGTGATTATTCATGAAAAAGCATATGTTTATGATACAAAATTTACTGACAATGCAGTTGAGGATCCTCGACTTAAACATTTAAAAGAAGTCAGTCGACAAGAAGCATATAAAGCAGATATTACTTATGGAACTAATAACGAGTTTGGATTTGACTATCTAAGAGATAACATGGTGCAGCGAAAGTCAGCCATGGTGCAAAGAGGACATAACTTTAGTATTGTAGATGAGGTAGATTCGATTCTGATTGATGAAGCTCGTACTCCGTTAATTATTTCGGCACCAGATTCTGAACCAACAAAAAAATACTATCAGTTTAATAGCTTGGTTCAAGGATTAAGTCGCGATACTGATTTTGATAGTGATGAAAAACATAAAACTGTTAATTTGACAGAGCACGGAATAAAAAAAATTGAAAAGAAACTTCAAGTTGATAATTTATATGAAAAAGACTTTGATACTTTACATCATATAGAGCAGGCTCTGAAAGCCAGAGAGCATTTTATTAAAGATAAAGATTACGTGGTTAAAGAAGACGAGGTGGTAATAGTAGATGAGTTTACAGGCCGCTTGATGTTTGGCAGAAGATACAGTGAGGGGCTTCATCAAGCAATTGAAGCTAAAGAGGATGTTAAAATTAAGCAAGAGTCAAAAACACTTGCAACCATTTCATTTCAAAACTATTTTAGAATGTATGACAAACTTGCTGGTATGACTGGAACGGCAGCAACAGAGGCAGAAGAGTTTAAAAAAATATATGACTTAGAAACTGTGGTTGTTCCAACTCATAAACCAATGGTGAGAAAAGATCATGCAGATGTAGTTTATAAAACAGTTCGAGCTAAGTATGCAGCCATTGTAAAAGAAGTAGCAGAAAAATATAAAAAAGGCCAACCGGTTTTAATTGGTACTACCTCGATTTCTAAAAATCAAATTATTGATCAATTCTTAAAACGCAAAAAAATCCCCCATCAAGTTTTGAATGCTAAAAACCATTTAAAAGAAGCTAGCATTATTTCTCAAGCTGGTCGACTTAAAGCGGTAACAGTTGCTACCAACATGGCCGGTCGTGGTGTAGATATTGTTTTAGGCGGTGAACAAAAAGAAAGAAAGAAAAATGAATGGCAAAAAGAACACGATAAAGTACTTGAACTTGGAGGTTTGCATGTAATTGGTATTGAAAGACATGAATCAAGACGGATTGATAATCAACTAAGAGGTAGGTCTGGCAGGCAAGGAGACGCAGGTTCTTCAAGATTTTATGTCTCTTTAGAAGATGATATTATGCGTATTTTTGGAGGAGAACAGATTGCAAAATTGATGACAACTTTAAAAATGCCAGAAGATGTACCGCTTGAACACGGCATGGTGTCAAGAGCAATTGAGCAAGCTCAAGTTAAGGTAGAAAGCTTCCATTTTGATTCTCGAAAACACTTAGTAGACTATGACGATGTGATGAATAGACAAAGAGAGATTATTTATAAGAAACGCAAACATATATTAAAAGCGGCTGAAAATAAAAAAAGTAGACTGAAGTTAAAAGAAAAAATAACTCAAATAGTTACTCAAGAAATAGACCATTTGTCAAACTTGCATATTAACCCTGATACTAAACAAGTTGATCATAAAGCAATTGCCAATGACTTTGTAATGATAGTGCCATTTGATCCAAGTTCAAAAAAACGATTAGTAGATCAATTAAAAAATAAATCAGCTGAGGAGATTAATCTAGTATTATCTCAAGCAATGGAGATGGCTTATAAACAAAGAGAGAAACAAGTGGGTGAAACCCTAATGCGTGAAATGGAAAGATTTGTGATGTTAAGCACGATTGATCATTTATGGATTGATCATTTGGATGCAATCGATGACTTGAGAGAAGGAATAGGGCTTAGAGGCTATGCCCAACGTGATCCATTAGTAGAATATAAAGCTGAAGCTTTTAATAGTTTTGAAAAGCTGGTTTCGAGCATTGACTATGAGATCGCTCGTAAAATATTTAGAGTTTCTATTACAAAACGGCCACAACCAGTTGACTCACAAGGCAAAGAAATTAAGCCAGAGGCGCCAGAAATTGGAAAAGCAGAAACAAAGCCCGATCCATCAACTTCAAGGCCAGTTATTGAGAATGAAAAAAGCGCATTTGCCAAGGCTTTTTCCAAGGCCGGACAAACTACAAAAACTTCAAGGCCTGGCCTTGAAGTTGAAGTTGGCAAAAAGAAAATTGGCAGAAATGATCCGTGTTTTTGTGGATCCGGTAAAAAGTGGAAAAAATGTCACTATCCGGATAAGGGGTAGAAAAAGCTACTTCTTAACTGGGACGACGGATTGGCCGTCAAGATTTAGAACGTTAACTAACTCCCCTGAAGTTGGTAGAACAAACTTGGTTGAAGAACCGCCTAAGACTTTTTCGGCTACTTCAAGCTGTTTAAGTTTAATAGCTTTATTGGTAAAGTTTTTTTCAGCGGCCTGAGCTACCACTTCGACAGCTTTGGCTTGAGCATCAGCTTGCAACATAGTGGCTTTCGCTTTACCCTCTGCTTGAAGAATTTCGGCCTCTCTAATGCCTTGGGCTTCTAAGATTCTGGCTCTTTTAGTTCTTTCTGATTTCATCTGCCTGCTCATGGCTTCGGTAATATCCTGAGGAGGGTCGATTTTTTGAAGCTCAACTTTAGTGACTTTAACTCCCCAAGGATTAGTAGCTTCATCTAAGACCTGCCGAAGATCGGCGTTAACTGCGTCTCTGGCAGTCAAGGTTTCGTCTAGCTGCTTATCTCCAATAAGGTTTCTAAGGTTGGTTTGAGCTAAAGTAGTGGCAGCTATTTGAAAATCTTCGATTTCGAACTCGGCTTTAACAGGATCAACAATTTTATAGTAAATAACTGCGTCAACGGTGACGACCACGTTATCTTGGGTAATAACTTGTTGTGGCTCAACGTTTATGACTTGTTCGCGCATATCAACTCTGATCAAAGAGTCTATAAAAGGCATGAGTAAGACTAGACCGGCATTGGCAGTGGAATGATATTTTCCTAATCTAATAACTAAGCCTTTTTCGTATTGTTTAACAATTCTTAAGGAACTAGCTAAAGCAAAAAGAGCGGTGAAAAAAAGTAAAGTTAAAACAAGAGTGGAAAACATAAATCTCCTTTATTTAGTAGTTTTTTTGACGTGTAAAGTGACGCCTTCGATTGATTCGATGATAACTTTGTCTTTTTCAAACAGAGTCTCAGTTGAAGTAGCGCGCCAGTCTTCATCGTTGGTCCTAACTATACCAGTTGTATCGGGTGTGATGGACCGAATAACAATCGCTTTTTTGCCGATTAGTTTATCAATATTAGTTTTATGGGTAGCAATAATGACTTTTTTCTTGACAAAAGTACGGCCGTAAAAAACATAAACTAAAGCCAAGATTATGGCAGCTATAAGAGCAATTGTAGTATTGGTGGCAGTGCCTAAGAAGCCAGATAAAACTAAGATGCTACCGATTACAACTAGATCAAAACCTGCTTCAATACCAACAAGAAGCTCGGCAAAGATAAAAATCAAGCCAGCGATAACAATTAACTGAGAAATGGTTGGATAAAACATTTGGGAGCATTATATCATGAAACAAGATGCTATTTATGGGTGAAGAGAACGACGTTGGGAAGGTTACGACCAGGGCCAACTTTATATCCCCCGATGTAAAGAGCAGTTGAACCACCTGAGTCTAGATTAAGAGCATTATCTAAGCCTAAAGCTTTTAAAGCATGGGCTGACTCTGCAACTGTTGCAGAATGAACAACGCCTATATAAACAGTTGAGCCTGAAGCACCAACAAATGACCTACCAGCTTTGCTACCCTTCTTTGGATCCCCATCCCCGTTAAAAACTATGTTGCCACCAGATACTAATAGTGGATGATTGGCGATAACTGCATCAGCCCCTTTATCTCTACCTAGTTCTAAAGATTGTGAAACAAATCGAGCAGAATTACCATTAAAAAGAACAGCTGGAACTGTCGAATAAACATTGTTATCTGAGTTAAAATAGTGTTTGTTTTTATTCATTAACAAGGTGTCAAAAGAATTAGTTTTTCCAGCGCAGCTTGGATAAGAAGCAGGGCAAAAATATGAACCATTGATGCCAGCAAAAGCATTGCTTCTTGAAACATAGTCAGCTAAAGGTAAGACTGGGCAATCATTTGAGCAATCAGATTCTGAGGCAGTATCGACTACTACTCTAGTTGAATTCAAGTCAGCGGCAACTAGACTAACAGTAAAACTACCAATATTTGTATTAACTACCTGGCGTGAGTAACCAGAACCTGGAGGCTCGTTTGACTGAGGCAAAGATACCTGTGATGGGGTCTTTAGCTGAGAAGTAGATTTTTGTTGATCAGCAATTTCTTGTTTTAGATTATTTAATTTTGCTGAAGCTGAAGCGTAATTTTTTTGAGATAAATAGTTTAAGATTTGAGCAAAAAATTCATCTAGCGTAGAGGTTTTTTGCTGAGCTTCTTTTAGATCAATAATGTCTTCATAAGCCACGGCGGTTTGTTGATAAGTATCTTCGATAGCGCTAATTGTGGCCTCTAGACTTTGGTTAATTTGAAACTCATCTCGGGCTTTTAATATACTTAGTTCATCAGCAGTAGTTTTAAATTTAGAGCTTAAATCATTTTTTTGCTGATTAGTAACTTGATAGCCTTGATAGGCTTTAAAACCAAAATAGCCAGCTGAAGTAATGCCTAGCATTATTAATATAAGAGTGAAAATCTTTAGCCATAGCTTCATAAGGCATACTATATAATAGCCTTAGATGAATCAACAACAGATAATTAAACTAGTCAGAGCTGAACTTAAAAAAAAGATTGATAGTAAGTATGGAGATGGGGAAAGAAATTTTTTTAAAGAAAAGATAAAAAACTATGGAGTAAGAATGCCAGATAGGAGAAAAGTAGCAAGAGATTTATACAAAAACGTAAAAGATTTACCTAAGGAAGAGTTGCTTAAAATAGTTGATTCTTTATTAAAGAATGGTTATAGCGAAGAGGCAACAGTTGCTTTTGCCTGGATCTATAATCGAAAAAATGAATTTGAAATTACAGACTTTCCTGTGTTTGAAAGATGGGTGAAAAAATACTTAGATAATTGGGCAAAAGTGGATGATTTTTGCACTCATAGCTTGGGATGTTTAGTAAATAAATACCCAAAGCTATCAAATAATTTATTTAAATGGACTAAAAGTAATAACCGCTGGGTTAAACGAGCAGCGGCAGTTACTTATATTTATCCAGTGAATAAGCCAAAGGCTATACTTTGGGTAATAAAAACTGCTAAAGCCTTATTAATGGATAATGACCTAATGGTTCAAAAAGGTTATGGCTGGATGCTAAAAGAGGCCAGTAAATGTCATCAAAAACAAGTGTTTGATTTGGTGATGAGTAATAAAGATAAGATGCCAAGAACTGCCTTGCGTTATGCAATTGAGTTAATGCCTAAACAATTAAAAACTAAGGCGATGAAAAAATAATATATAAAAAAAGGGTTCATCCTTGCAGGTTGTGAAAACTAAGCCTCTCAAGAAAATGTGAAATTTTTGAAAACTATAAGACCTTCAAGGTCGGACCTTGAAGGTTAAAGGTTAGAGGTTGATTTGATATTTTTTGGTTAGAGTTTTGCCTGATTGAAGAGAGTAGTTAATTTCCATGAACATATCTTTGATGTTTTGGTGGTAATTACAATCATTGCCAGAACAAGTACCAAAGGTGAGCTCTGTCTGAGTATTACCGAGACTAACATCATGGGAGCCCTCTACGCCTTGAGGAATTAAGTTAGAGGTATAAGTTAAGTTATATGAAACTTCTTTTGCATACTTTAAACCACCAAGAACTAAAAGAATAGCTTGATGATCCCCTCTAAGCTTTAGCTTGTCCCAAACACCGTATGACTGAGTAGTAGGCTGAACGCCTGTAGAGCGGGTTAGTTTTTTCTTGGCTTGAGCAGGAGTGGCTGAAAAAAGAAAAGAGAAAAGAGAAAGAATAATGATTAGTTTTAATTTCATCTTAGTCTCATGATATACTTGAGGAAAAGTTATGTCAAAAAAAATTAAGCTATTGATTGCTTTTGTTTCAATAATAACTCTGACTGGTGGTTCGATTTATCTTTTAAGACCAAAGCAAAAGACTAGCTTTGTAGAAAAAGAAATCAGTATCAAGCAGGCAGAATTAAGTAAGGTTGAAAAAGAAGTTTACGATGATTATGCTGGGTTTTCGTTTGAGTATCCAGGCGAACTAACTATTCTAGAAGTTGAGTTAGATAACAAAAAAGTTTATTCTTCGCTTGAGATTAACTCTGATGAAGGACAAAAATTAAGAATCAGAATAGCAGATACAAAACACAAAGATCTTGATGAATGGCAAGCTGAATTTGAGGACAAAAACGTAATAATTAACATCAAGGAAGTATTTTTAGCAGATATTGAAGCTAAACAGGTAGTTTTTGGAGCTCCTAAAGAAATGAGGACGATTGCTGTTGAAAATGAAGTGAGTTATGAAATCACCAGTTTAGCTGATGATGGATATTGGGATAAAATTCATCAAGAAATAATAAATAGTTTTGAGTTTAAAGCTGAAGTATTTGTGGACGAAAAAGAAGCAGAGGAAAAACAAGCTACTTCTAGTGGTGAAATAATATTAATAGAAGAGGTGCTTGAATAAGATGAAAAAAATCATTAAGGGATTATTACTGGCTAGTATTTTTTTAACCGGATGTACGACACCTTCTAACCAATCAGCTAGCAATGATTTAAAATCACCATTATCAATTAAAGAAGAGCCTAGGCTTACTAGTGAAAGATCAAATACTATGAGTGAAAAAACAACTAAAACAACTGAAGATAATCAAGTAACTTTAGCTACAGAAAAAGGCAATATTACTATTAAACTATACAATAAAGAAGCGCCAAAGACAGTGGAAAATTTTCTAGACAAGGCAGCCTCGGGCTATTATGAAGGATTAAATTTCCATCGAGTTGAAGATTGGGTTGTTCAAGGCGGAGATCCATTAGGAAATGGAACAGGCGGAGGTCAAATGGCTACTGAGTTAAGTAAAGTTCCTTTTAAGATAGGCAGTGTGGGTGTGGCTAGAGGCCAAGACATAAAAATATCTAATGACTCCCAGTTTTTTATCTGCACTCAAGATTGTTCATTTTTAACAGAAAAATATACTATTTTTGGAGAAGTGGTTAGCGGCATGGATAAAGTTAAGGCAATTGAGATTGGCGATAAAATTATATCGATAAAACCGCTTAAGGAATAAAAATGAAGGCAATAAGTTATAAACTAATCCATCTACCTATCTGGTGGTATAAAAATAGCTTGGTTGCTTATCAACGATTATTTAGAAATCTACTAATCTTTTTGGATAACAAACTGGCAGTGAGCTTGATGCTACGAATGATGTTGGTACCTATGTTTCATGATAAAAGTTTTTTGGGAAGAATTTTAAGTTTATTATTTCGGTTAGTTAGAACGGTGGTTGGTGGTTTGATTATCTTTGTGACGATCCTTGCGATTGGATTTTGGTTGATAATTTGGCTAGTTTTACCATTTTTATTATTAGCAATCGGGCCAATTGGTTGGTTACTGTTAATAATATTTTGGTTAGTTTCTGTATATAAACAGTTAAATAAGCCTTTAAAGCTACATAAAGATATTAAACTTCAACCAAGCAAGATAAAAAATTACTTATCTAAAGAAACTGCTTTAGCTTTTAAGCAGGCAAATAATAATAGTCAGTCATTTTTATTTTTATTGCTAAAAGAAAGGCGAGTTTTACAATTACTCCAAAGAATTGAAATTACTCCAGAAACAGTTTTAAACATAAAGCCAAATTTAATAATAAGAGAGTGGTTAGTAATGGCAGCTGAGTTAGCAATCGAGCTTAAAGATGAAGTAATTAATTCAAGTCACTTGATGCTGGCGTTACTTAAAAATGAGAATTTTAGATTCAAGGAAGCTTTAGAAACTATTAAATGGCTTAAGCAAAAAAAATACTGGGCTAAAACTCCATTTTTGTGGGAAAAAGAATATGTCGTTAGGCCAATCGGAGGAGTCGACCGAGCTTGGACAGGAATACCAACTCCAACTTTAGATAGATATGGTAAAGACTTAACTAAAAAAGCCCAAAAAGCTCAATTGCCAGAAATGTTTGGGAAAAAGAAAATTAGTGAGCAGATAATCAAGATTTTATCTAGAAAACAGCAAGATAATGTGATGGTGATTGGAGAACCTGGTTCTGGAAAAAGCACTTTAGTTAAAGGAATAGCCCAAGAAATAGTTAGAGGGGTAAAAGCTAAAAGCTTAAGGTTTAAGCGCTTAATAGCTTTAGATATTAGTAAATTAGTGGCTGGAGCAAATAATGCTGAGTTAAATCATCGAATTAATACTATTATTGATGAAATAGTGGCAGCAGAGAATATTATTTTATTCATAGATGAAGTTCACCATCTAGCTTCGGTCAATAAAAATACACCAGAGACTAGTGAGTTGTTTAGAGCTTTAGAGCCTCATTTATCAGAAGGAGAGTTTCAATTTATTGGAGCAACAACGACAGAAAATTATAAAAAATACATAGAACCAAACGAGGCTTTTGCACGCCTATTTGAAACAGTTGAGCTAGAAGAAGCTAGCATAAAAGATACCCTTGAAGTTTTAAAATACTTAAGCTTTAGATGGGAAGTAAGTGAAAAAGTAATCATTACAACTCGGTCATTAAACTCGATTATTAAGTTAAGTAAACAGTTAATTCATAATCGAGTTTTTCCAGACAAAGCAGTTAATTTGTTAGACGAAGTGGTGGCAATAGTAAAAGCAAAAGAGAATCGAATAGTAACCACAGCTGAGGTTGAGAAGTTAGTGTCAGAAAAAACAAAAGTGCCAGTATCACAGATAGATAAAGAAGAGGCAGAAATTTTATTAAATATTGAAAAAAAGCTACACCAAAGAGTAGTGGGTCAAGACGAAGCTATTAAAGCGATCTCATCAGCTATTAGAAGAGCTAGAACAGGGTTAAAAAATTTACAAAAGCCAATTGCCAGCTTTATGTTTTCTGGTCCAACTGGAGTTGGGAAAACAGAAACTGCAAAAGCTCTAGCGGCTGAGTTTTTTGGGAGTGAAAAAATAATGATTAGGCTTGATATGAGTGAGTATCAAAACTTAGATAGTATAAATAGATTAATTGGTGCTCCTAGTAAAGGGAATCAAATCAATCAAGGGGGACAATTAACAGAGGCAGTAAAGCAACAACCTTATGCTTTAGTACTACTTGATGAGATAGAAAAAGCCCATCCAAAAATTTTAAATTTATTTTTGCAAGTACTTGACGATGCTCGATTAACAGATAGCCAGGGAAAGGTGGTTGATTTTTCCAATACAATTATTATTGCTACTACTAATATTGGAACTAGGTCTTTAACTAAGGGGGTAAAGAAGAGCAAGGTGTTAGCTGAACTAGAGGCTCATTATGCACCTGAATTTTTAAATCGTTTTACTGGTTTAATTATGTTTAATAATCTAAATCCTAAAGAAATTAAACAGATAATTAAGATAAAACTAAATCAATTAACTGATCAGTTAAAAAAACAAGAGATCGAGGTTAAGTTTGACTTAAAAGTGATTGATCAGTTAGCTGAGCTTGGCTTTTCAACAAAATGGGGCGGCAGACAAGTAGACCGAGTCATCCAAGAAAAAATAATGAATTTAATTGCAGAAAAAATATTAAAAGGGGAAATAAAAAAGCGTTCGTTATTTGAGATAAATGAAGTCAGTTAATGAAAGTTTAACTAGAATCACAGACCGCCTGAAGCAGCTAAAACAGGCGGTTGGTTTTAGAAAGCAAAAACAAAAAGTAAAAGAGCTAGAATTTTTAAGTCAATCAGAAACATTGTGGCAAGATCAAGTAAAAGCTCAAGTTGTGATGAAAAAATTGGCCGGAGCAAAAAATGAGATTAAAGAAATTGAAGAGCTAGAAATAAAAATTAAGCAGTTAAATGAGCTAGCAAGTTCAGTGACCAAGGCTGAAGCGGAAACTTTAAAACCTGAAGTAAAAAAACTAACAAAAATCTTAAAAAAATTGGAACTAAAAAAATATTTTTCAAATGAACATGATAGATCAGCGGCGATTTTATCGATTCATGCTGGTCAAGGAGGAACTGAGGCAATGGACTGGACAGCAATGTTAAAGCGAATGTATTTGAGGTTTTGTGAAAGACAGGATTTTAAAGCAGTGGTAATAAATGAGACAGTTGGCGAGGAAGCGGGTACAAAAAGTGTGACTATTGCTGTGGATGGATTGTACGCTTATGGTTACTTAAGGCACGAAAAAGGAACTCATCGACTGGTTAGACAGTCCCCTTTTAATGCTGACAATTTAAGGCAAACTTCTTTTGCCCTAGTTGAAGTCTTACCAGAAATTGAAGAAACTGATGAAGTAGAAATAAAAGATGATGATTTGGAGATTGAGTTTTATAGAAGTAGTGGGTCTGGAGGTCAAAATGTTAATAAAGTATCTACGGCTGTTAGATTGAAGCATAAACCAACAGGAATTATAGTTGAGAGTCAATCCCAGAGATATCAAGAGCAAAATCGAAAAATGGCATTAAAATTACTGATGGCTAGGCTTTGGGAAAAAGAAGAAGCAAGAAGAGAAAAAAAAATTAGCAATATAAAAGGTGAGCATAAACATGCTTCATGGGGAAATCAAATAAGATCTTATGTACTCCACCCTTATAAACAAGTAAAAGACTTGAGAACAGAATTTGTGAGCAAAGACCCAGAATCAGTCCTTGATGGAAAGATTAAAGACTTTATTGAAGCTAGCCTTAGATTAGGATAAACTAGAATGAGCAGGTCCGATGAAACGTCGGACATCTGCAGCTATAAATAATAGGAGAAATATATGACTGATGATATTAAGCCATTAAATTTAAATTCAGAAGCTGAAGTTAAAGTAACAGCTAAGACAGAAAATCCACCTGTTGAGGTCGGGAAACAAACTCCACTAAAAAAAGAGGGCCCAAAAAAGAAAATGATAGTTTGGTTACTGGTACTAGTATTACTAGGCACTGGAACTGGTTTTGGACTTAGCTTGATTAGTAAACCAAAAACCCCGAAGAAATTATCTAATAAAGTTGAAGGAGAACTACAAGCTGGTGATATTTTTGGAGTTGAAGATGAAGAAGCATTTAGAGATACAGCTGAAGGAATGTTGGTAGCTGGTGGCATAGACGGAGAAGGATCACATCACCTGGAAAGAGAAGGTGGAGAATCTCAATATGTTTATGTTACTTCGTCCGTCATAGACTTGGATCAATTCTTAGATAAAAAAGTCAAGGTTTGGGGAGAAACCTTTGAGGCTCAAAAAGCTGGTTGGCTCATGGATGTGGGCCGATTACAGGTACTATAATGAGCAGGCTTGATGCCGCGTCGGACAGCAGCAGTCATAATTATGATAGTATTCCAAAAAATAACAAAAGTTTTTCCCGATGGAAGTAAGGCTTTAGATCAAGTATCGATTCAAATTAATGAAGGAGAGTTTGTATTTTTTATTGGACCTAGTGGTGCTGGCAAAACTACGATTATGAAATTACTTCGTAAAGAGATAACGCCAAGTGATGGAGTGATTTTAATCAAAGATTTAGATTTAAATAAAATGGAACTAACTGAGATACCAAAACTAAGAAGGCAAGTAGCCATGTGTTTTCAAGATTTTAAACTACTTCATGACAGGACAGTTTTTGAGAATATTGCCTTAAGTTTAGAAATAAGAGATATGGAAGAAGAGGAAATTAATAACGAAGTGGCTGAAGTGCTAACTAAAGTTGGTTTAAAGAAAAAAGGAGGATTTTTTCCAATTCAGTTATCTGGTGGAGAGTTGCAAAGAGTTGGTATTGCTAGAGCAATAGTAGGTAAGCCTGAAGTATTAATAGCAGATGAACCAACTGGCAATTTAGATCCAAAGTCAGCCTTAAAAATCTTAAAATTATTTAAAGAAATTAATTTGTCTGGTACGACAGTCTTGGTGGCTACTCATAATGCTGAGATAGTAAATAAATTTAAAGAAAGGGTGGTATTTTTCGAAAATGGAAAACTGATTAGTGATCAAAAAAAAGGTAAGTATAAACAATGAAAAAAATAATTGAAAAAACCCTTATTCAACTAAGAAGAAGTCCATTCCAGGGCTTAGCAGCAGTGATGACGACCACTCTGACTTTATTGGTAATATCGGTGTTCGCGTTAATTTCATTTGGGTCAATAAAAATCTTAAAATATTTTGAATCAGCCCCTCAAGTAATTGCTTTTTTTAAGCCAGGTGAAGATTTAGCTGATAATCAAATAGCTAATATTAAGGCGCAGCTTCAAACAACTGGAAAATTAAACGAATTTAGGTACGTATCAACTAGAGAAGCTGAGGCAATATATAAACAAAAAAATAAAGACAACCCTTTGTTATTAGAATTGGTGGATTACAACATTTTACCGGCTTCTATTGAAATATCGGCTAATGAACTAACAGATTTAGTTGAGCTTAAAAGCATATTGCAAACCCAAGAAGGAGTAGATGACGTGGTTTTTTATGAAGAAATTGTTAATAATTTAAATAAATGGATAAAAAGTGTTAAGGGTCTTGGAGCAACTGTGATAACTTACCTAACTTTGGAATCTATTTTAGTGGTATTAGTAATAATTGGAATGCAGATAGCCTCAAAAAGAGAAGAAATTGAAATCCAAAGATTATTGGGAGCAACGACTTGGTTTATAAAAAAACCATTTGTGACAGCAGGTATTATTTATGGACTAGCAGGGAGTTTTATTGCTTGGATTTTTAGTTATTTACTAGTTTTATACTCAACTCCATTTCTAGCAAACTGGTTACAGGACATTCCTTTATTGCCGATCCCTTTTTGGTTTATGATGGCGATGCTAGCCGCTGAGTTAATATTTGGTAGTTTAATCGGAGCAATCGCCGGATTATTGGCTACTCATAGGTTCTTAAAAAACTAAGCTGACTTTATGATTAAGAAACTAATTCTAATTTTTCTAGGATTATGGTTATTGGTAATGCCTATTGGTTTAGCATCGGCTAATTTAAGTGATGATTATAAAAGCACTCAAGAAAAAATCGAAGAACTAGAAAATAAAATTTCTGAAGCAAGAGGTCAACAAAAAACTTTAAAAAACACTATTGCTTATCTAGATAATCAAGTTGCTTTAACTAAAATTCAAATAGAACAAACTGAAGATGAGCTAAAAGTGCTTGGTGAAGAAATTGCAACTTTGTCGGTAAAGATTAACCGGTTAGACGTAAATTTAAATGAAGTGTCAGGCTTGTTAGTCACTCGAGTGGGAGCGGCTTATAAGCGAGGATATATCAAGCCAATGTACGTGTTGTTATCTTCGGGAGGATTTAATGAGTTTTTTGAAAGCAATAAATACTTGCAAGTAGCTCAACAAAACGATCGCAAGATTTTGCTTGAACTTCAAAATTCAAGAGATCAACATCAGCAACAAAAGTCGGTTAAAGAAACAAAACAAGCTGAAGTTGAAAAATTACAGTTAACATTACAAACTCAAAAAGTAACTTTAGCAGCTCAAAAACTTCAAAAAGAAGAACTGCTTGAATTAACTAAGAATGATGAAGCTAAATTTCAACAGTTAAGGGCTCAGCTCTTAGAAGAGCTGCAATCAATTGCTAGAGTGATGTCTCTTGAGGGAGTGAAAATTGGTGAGGTAAAAAAAGGTGATACTATTGCTTACGTAGGTAACACTGGCTGCTCAACTGGACCCCATTTGCATTTTGGAGTGTACCAAAATGGAGTGGCTCAGAATCCAAAAGGATATATTGAAGATGGCCGGTTAGGTTATCCTTTAGGCGAAGCGCCTTTGGCCAATCATCCAGCCGGCTTAGTAACTCAATGGTATGGTGAAAACATTGACTGGTATCGATTATTATTTGGATTAGAACATGGACATACTGGCATTGATATGGCTTATGCTGGCGATAGTTCTGGAAGGTCAATTAAGGCAGCCAAAGATGGTACGGCTTATGCGGTTTCTGATACTCAAGCTTGTAGTTTAACTGGAACAGTTGGTAAAGGAGTTAGAATTGACCATGGAGATGAATTAGTAACTCTTTATTGGCATATTTTATGAAAAGAATAAAAACTCTGAAGGTAATAGTAAGCGCCGTGACTGGCGCTATTTTTTTGCTATCGACACATTATGTATTGGCGACTGATCTTTTTATAAATGAAGTTTTACCTAATCCTGAAGGCACGGATCAAGACAATGAGTGGGTGGAATTATATAATGCCAGCGATACAGAAATAGATGTTAATGGTTATAAGCTAAAAGATAAAGCTGGAAATCAATTAATTATTGATAGTTCTAGAGTAAATGATTCTACTATTGTTGATGCTAGTAATTGGTTAGTAATTTATAGAAATGGCCACTCAAGTTTTTCATTAAATAATTCAGGTGATGAAATAATTAATTTATTCGACACTATCTCTTCTGACCCTGTTAATATTTTTTCATATTCTGGGTCTGAGGAAAATAAAAGCTGGGGAAGATTATCTGATGGTGAGGAGATTTCAGTAGAAATTTTATCAATCACTCCTGGATCAGCAAATCAACCACAACCTTCACCAACTCCTAGTCCAACACCGAGTCCATCGCCGTCCCCTAGTCCGGATCCTAGCCCTACACCAAGCCCAAAACCAATTTCGAGCCCAAGTCCAAGTCCATCGCCAGATTCTGAGCCTATAGGAATTTCTACTACAGGGATCATCCCTGAAGGAGGAGAAACAACTGAGTCAGGATTGATGTTGCTTTCGACTAAATCTGGTGAAGTTAAGGGTGCCAGTGAAGCCAGTAAGGCTGCTAAAAACAAAAAACCAATAATAATTGCAGTTGTTTTAATAATTTTAGGACTAGGTTTAGTAATAGGAACAGGGGTGGTCTTCTATCAGGAACAAAAGTATAATGAAAAAGATGAAAAATATTAAGCTCTGGGTGCCGGTTTTGATATGGGCAGGAGTAATATTTGGTTTTTCTAGTATATCTATTAATAGTAATGCTGAATTTTCTTGGATTGATTTTATATTTAAAAAAACTGCTCATGTAGTTGAGTATGCAATTCTTTACTGGTTAGTTTATAGAGCTACTACTCAAAAAGGAAATAAAACAGATGGTAGAGTGTTTTTAAAAATACTAATAGTGGTGGTGCTTTATGCCCTGTCTGATGAGTGGCATCAAACTTTTGTGCCCGGAAGAGAAGGAACTTTGAGAGATGTAGGTTTTGATACAATTGGAGCTTTGCTTAGCTTAAATCAAATAAAAAGAAGCCTATGAAGGTTTTGGTAGTAGGTGGAGCTGGATATATTGGAAGTATTACGGCAAAAGAGCTGGTGAAGAAAAATCAGGAAGTAATTATCTATGATAGTTTTGAAAATGGCTATCAAGAAGCTGTAAGAGAATTTGACTCAATTAAAGGAAATATTAAAGATGAAGATAAATTAGTTAAAGTATTAAAGCAAAAAAAAATAGACGCAGTAATGCATTTTGCGGCTTTTATCGAGATGGGTGAAAGCATGAAAAATCCTTATAAGTATATTGAAAATAATGTAGTTGGATCAGTTTCGTTACTTGAAGCAATGGTAAAAGCACGAGTTAATAAATTAATTTTTTCATCTACAGCAGGAGTGTATGGTAACCCAGAAAGAATACCAATTAAAGAAGATTCAAGAAAATTACCTGAAAATCCTTATGGCGAGAGCAAACTAATGGTGGAAAAGATTTTAAACTGGTATGACCGAATTTATGATTTAAGGTCAATTGTGATTAGATATTTTAATGCAGCCGGAGCTACTCTAGACGGTAAGTTTGGCGAAGCCCACTTACCAGAATCGCACCTGATTCCTAATGTGATTAAGGCGGCGATTAATAATAAAGAATTCAATCTTTTTGGTGATGACTACCCCACCCCTGATGGCACTTGCGTGAGAGACTATATCCATGTACTTGATTTAGCTGAAGCTCATATCATAGCGTTAAAAGCTTTAGATAATAAACATAAAAGTGATGTTTATAATGCAGGTACTGGAAAAGGATATAGTAATCTTGAGGTAATACAGATGGTTAAAAAAGTATCTAAAAAAGAGTTTAAAACTAAAACTAACCCTCGAAGACCTGGAGATGCTAACAAGTTAATAGCAGATAGTAGCAAGTTTCAAAAAGAGTTTAAGTTTAAACATAGGTATTCAGATTTAGAAACAATTATTAGTTCTGCTTATAAATGGCATATTAGTCATCCGAAAGGATATCAATAATGATGCCAAGGTGGTTAGTGTTAGCTTTTTTTGGAGGAATAGCATCTAATTTATGCTCTTTTATCACCAGAAAAGCTTTAAAAGATGAGGATCCAATCGCTTTTGCTTGGTGGTTTGAGTTAATTAGAGCCTTAGCTTTTTTACTAATTGCTTTTTTTAATTTTAAGCTCACTTTAAATCTAGAAAGTATTGGCTGGTTATTTGGATTGGGGATAGCGGAGATTGCATCGATTTATTTTTTTACTAAACAGCAAAGTAATACTGATTTATCGATTGCCAGTATATTGATGAGGTTAAGAATTGTCTGGGCGCCCTTGTTTGCTTTTTTGATTTTAGGTGAAAGACTAAATTTAACTGAATATTTGGGAATTGGTTTAATTTTAATAGGTTTAATAACTATCTCTTTTGTTAAAAAGATTCACAAAAAGCAAAAACTACATTTTGCTGTAATATTTTCAATAATGGGAGCTTTAATGGCCATTTTGATGAAGTCAGCTTCAAGTTTTGCTTCTACTCCTATGGTGCTTGTGTTTATGAGCAGTCCTTCAATCTTGTTTTTCCCATTAGTGATGAAAAACACTAAGCTTCGGTTAATAAAATCGTTTAATAACAGAATTAAGAATAATTTGACTTTTGTAAGCTTTAATATTGTGGCAATGTATTTATATACTGAGGCTTTACGAATCGGGCCAGCTTCAAAGGTGGTTGGAGCATACCAAAGCATGATGATTGTGGCGGTGATTTTGGGAATTGTAGTATTAAAAGAAAAAGAAAATATAGTTAGAAAATTAATCGGAGCTACATTAACTCTTGGTGGAGTCTGGTTGTTGATATAGTTTGTATTTATATACCTGATGAGACAATTGAATATTTAAATTAAAAATTTAGGTAATTAAGATTAGCTTTTAGGAAATATTGTTTCGACTGCCATAACAATTTCTCCAGGTAATTTTTCAAGGGTTTCTTTAGGGGACATAATTTGATGGTCAATGCATAGGGATAGTAAAGCACCTGAGTCTGCTTCCCAGCCTTCAAGCATAGGAAAATTGCTAGCTCTACAATACAATCGAGGAAGCGTTCTAAACGGAACGCTTGGATTACGAATTGAACATCCTATACCTAATTTTGAAGATATTTTTGGAGTCAAGCTTTCAACAGTCCAAAAACGACCTAATTCTCCAGTGGGAAGGTTTGTTTCGATTTCTGTAACTTGCACAACAATTTTTGGATAACCATCTTTTTTTAATCCATATCCTTCTTTTCTTCTAGTCAAACTGGCGATTGGAACTCCAGTTTTAGTTTCAATTAACTCATATGTAAATTTAACAATCTCGTCTAAATCTGGATTTGAGATAATATTCTCAAATTGCCGAGCAGCTCGTTCATGATCAATAGACATATAGTAAAAGTTATTGTAATCTGGGTATTTTACCTAAAAAGGCTAGTTTACACAAATGAGAGTTTTATTGATATAATTTAGGGTATATGGAGTTTGATAAACTAGTTGTATCTTTTTTGGTTGACGAAGTAGTGGGTGGGTTTTTTGTCAGTGTTCCCCCAGGGCATGTAGCTTGTATCCATGATTTAGGCCGAGGGGTGTTAAAAAAAGTCTGGGGACCTGGATTACATCTTAAGATTCCTTTTTGGCAAAGAGCCAAACTATTTAACTCACAAGTGATTGAGTACCTTATCAGGCATGATTTTGATCTATCTAATGAAGAGGCTATGGGAGATGAGGCAATCAGTGGAAAATCTGGTGATAATATGAATATTCAACTAGAAGGTTCTATTTTGCTTAAACTTGATAAGGCACGCGCTAATGAGCTTTGGGAAACAATTGGAGATAACTTTGTATCTAAAATTGTTAGGCCAGTGGCTAGAAGCAGAATTAGATCGGTATTATCTGAAGTAAGCATGGATCAATTAACTACTTATCGAACTCAGGTGGAAGAAAAAGTCATGGCTGAGTTAAATAAGATTTATAGTAAGTCAGGTATTATTTGCGATGGATTTTTATTATCTGAAATTAAGGATCTAGGGAGCTTAAAAACAGCTAAAGATGATAAGATAGTCTTTTCAAAACGAAAAAAGGCAAAAGCAAAAGAGAAATCAAACAAAAGCTAGTGACAAGACTTGGTCTAGGTGGGAAACAAATTTAAAAGAAATGTCCTTTTTAACTTTTTTGGGTATTTTAGCTAGATTTTTTTGATTATTTTTTGGCAAGATGACAGTTTTAATACCGG
Organism: uncultured Pseudomonadales bacterium; assembly: GCA_964630755.1. Taxonomy (GTDB): domain Bacteria; phylum Patescibacteriota; class Microgenomatia; order UBA1400; family CG1-02-47-37; genus CAZVYS01. The sequence continues at coordinate 19,346 of CAZVYS010000001.1, forward strand.
CTCTGTGAGCGGCAATTACTTTTTCCTTAACTCCACCAATTTCTAAAACCCGACCACGAAGAGTTATTTCACCAGTCATAGCCAAGTCTTTTTTAACCTTGTTATTAGTTAAGGCAGATATTAAGGCCGTAGCAATGGTGATCCCAGCTGAAGGGCCGTCCTTTTTAACAGCACCCTCTGGTACGTGAATGTGAATATCAATGGATTTATAAAAGTTTTTATCTAGCTTTAATTTTTTCCAGTGAGAGCGGGCATAAGAAATGGCCGCTTGAGCTGATTCTTTCATAACATCGCCAAGTTGACCGGTTAAAGTAATTTTGCCTTTCCCAGGAACGATAGCGGCTTCGATAAATAAAACATCTCCGCCAACTTGTGTCCAAGCTAAACCAGTTCCAATACCTGATTCATTCTTTTTCTCGGCCAAAACAGGCGTATATTTAGCTGGGCCTAGATAATCATGAAGGTTTTTCAAATTTAACTTAAAAGGGGCCTTTTTTTTCTCGGCAATTTTTTTAGCTATTTTTCGCATGACTTTTGATATTTCTCTTTCTAAGCTTCTAACACCTGCTTCTTTGGTATAGCTAGTAATTATTTTTCTTAAAACAGCGACAGGAAATTTAGCCTGAGGTTTTGTTAGTCCGTTAGCTATTAAAGTCTTTTTGAGTAAAAATTTTGAGGCAATTTTTTCTTTTTCATCGGCAGTATAACCAGAAAAACGAATAATTTCTAATCGATCCAATAAGGCTGGTGGAATAGTTTCTAAAATATTAGCAGTAGTAATAAACATCACTTTTGACAAATCAAAAGGAACTTCAAGATAATGATCAGAAAACTCGGTGTTTTGTTCTGGATCAAGAGCCTCAAGTAAGGCAGCCGAAGGATCTCCTCTAAAATCTGTGCCGATTTTATCAATTTCATCAAGCATAAAAACTGGATTATTTGAACCAGAGTTTTTTACTCCTTGGATAATTCTGCCTGGCATAGCCCCAACGTAAGTTCGCCTATGACCTCTAATTTCGGCTTCATCCCTAATACCGCCTAGAGAAATTTTAACAAACTTTCTTTTTAAAGCTCTGGCAATAGATTTGCCAATTGAGGTTTTACCAACACCTGGAGGGCCAACAAAACAAAGAATGGTTGGACCAGATTGTTTTTTGGTTGAGATTTTGGATTTTAACTGCATGACAGCTAGATACTCAGAAATTCTTTCTTTAACTTCACTTAATCCATAATGATCAGCTTCAAGAATTTTTTCGGCTTTTTTTATGGTGACTTTATTTGGAGTAGAGATAGACCAAGGCAAATCACATAACCAGTCTAGGTAGGTACGAATATAGCCAGCTTCAGGATTATATGTATGCATGCTGCTAAGTCTTTTTAGTTCTTTTATAGCCCTAGATTTAACGATTTTTGGCATTTTGGCTTTTTTGATTTTATCCTTATAGTCTTTGGTTTCTTTGTTGTCTTGTTTATCCCCAAGTTCTTTTTGAATAGTTTTCATTCTTTCGCGTAGAACCTGTTCTCTCATAGTTTTGTCAAACTTTTTCTGGGTTTTTGAAGCAATAGATCTTTCGATTTGAAGAATTTTTAGCTCTTTTGATAGAAAATCAGATACTAGCTTAAGTCTTTTTTTAACTTCTAAAACTTCTAATAAAGCTTGTTTTTTAGGAGTAGATAAATCAAGGTTAGTAGCTACTTGATCAGCCATTTCTGAAGGAGAGACGCCACCCATGACTCTCATAAACATTAAAAAGTCGACAGTTTTTCCTAAGTTAATGGCTTTTTTAAAGTTAGCTGAAACGTGTTTAGCAAGAGCGGTAACTTGATCAGATTGTTCGATAATTTCGGGAATTTCTTGTACTTTTGCAACCAAAAATGGCTGATTTGAAGCTAAGTCCTTGATTTGAACTCTAGCTATGCCCCTGACAAGGGCGTTAATTTCACCATTAGTTTTGTAGATACGCTCAAGAGAGCAAAGAGTGCCAACTTTATAAATGTCATTTAGCTTAGGCTCAGATACTTTAGAGTCTTTTTGAGTGACAAATACGATCAATCGATCAGTTTTAAAAGCAGCCTCAACTCCAGCGTTAGATTTTGGTCTACCAAAAGTAAGAACTGCTTCTGTATGAGGAAAAACAACCCCTTCACGAAGCGGAACCAAAGGAAGTGTTTTTTCTGATGGTCGATTTTTCTGTGGACCTAATAATATTGCCATAACTTATCTTGATTATAAATTAGCAGTATACTTTATGGAGTGCTAAGTGTCAATCTTGATTTTGAATCTAAAATAATAGTAACTGGCCCTGAGTTTATTAAGCTGACATCCATGTATGCACCAAACTGACCAGTAGCAACATTAAAGCCTTTACTAATTAAGGCTTTAATAAACTGGTGGTAATATTTCTCCCCTGTTTTTGAATCAGCGGCTTTAATAAAACTAGGGCGATTGCCTTTTTTTGTATCGGCGCACAGGGTAAATTGAGAAATAACTAAAATTTGGCCATTAACATCTTTTAGGTTTAAGTTCATTTTTTGATTATCGTCTGACATGATGCGAAGCTTAGAGATTTTATCAACCAAATAATCTAAGTCTTTTTTCTGATCATTTTTGACAACCCCCAGTAAAACGACAAAACCTTTTTTGATCTGACCAGTTATTGTTTGATCAATGGAGACTTGAGCGGATTTTACTCGTTGAATAACAGCAATCATGAACTATTTAAAACCTAAAGCTAGATCCATTAAGGCTTTTTCCTGGTCTTGAGCTAGAACAACACCTGAGGCCAAGATAACTCCTTGGCCGCCAAGTTTAACAGTTTTTTGAACGTGTTCTTTTTTTGAGATCCCAGCGCCAACAAAAAAAGGCATTGGGGTAAAGTTAATCACTTTTTTGATCCTATCGGCATCAACATCCACAAATGAAATGTCTCCGGCAATAAGATCAGGATTTTCAAAAGCTAAATAGTCAGGTTTTAGCTTAATTACTTTTTTAGCCAAAGGAATAGAATCAGTGCCAACTAATGTTTTTAAGCCGTGTTTCTGACATTTTTTCATAATGGCTTTGATGGTCACATAGTTAACTGCGCGCTCGGCGTGATTAATCATGGTGCCGGTAGCTCCGGCTAGCTTAGCTGAATGCGGAGAAAGCCAACCAAAATGACGACCAGGGTCGATGGGGTCTAAATGTTGAGTCCAGACTTCGATATTAACTTCTTTTTTAATTCTTCTAATGTCAAAAGGTTGGGCGCCAACCATAATCTTAACTTTTGTTTTGGCTTCAACTTTTTTAACGATTTGGCAAAGATTAATCACGTCATCACCGCTTGATTGAGGGTAGGTTTTGAGGCTAAGAAAAATCATAACAATATTATAGCTGATATAATAAAAATATGCTTTTAACAGACTGGTCATGGCAAATTTTAGCAATAATTGCCATCTTATTTACCATATCTAGTCAGGCGTTTAATAAGTACCAGATTCATCGAGGATCTGGTTTACAGGTAACTTTTTATAAATACCTATCAGCTGTTCTCTTTGTTAGTTTGATCTGGAAAGTAGGTTCTAATACCTGGCCAAGCCTTTGGTGGATAATAATTTTATATGGAATGGTGTCGGGGCTAGTGATTACTGTTTATACCAAAGCTTCAAAGCATAGTTTGTCTAAAACAATCTTAGCTTCACCTGCTTCTCAATTAGTATCAATTGCTTTAGCAGCGATATTATTTAAAGAATGGCAACTATTTGACTATAGATTAATATCTGGTAAACAAATGATTCTAGCTTTATTGTTAATGCCGGTAGTTATTTATCTATTTTACGAAAAGACTAAAGAGTCTAAACAATGGACCTGGTTGATGAGTATTTTTATTTTTTGGTGGGGAACAGGCAGGGTTTTTCAAAAATATTTTCTTGCTAGTGTTGATGCCATGCAGTTAACAATGCTTCAATACTGGGGATGCTTACTAGCGATATTTATAGCTACTAGAATTAGAAAAGTAAACCTTCAAGTGACAAAAAAATTTGCTATAACAGGTTTAATCCATGGCATAGTAGCTTCATTAGGGGTGTTGATTTTCTACTTTGCCCTTCAAAAAACAGAAGTGACTAGAATTTCTTTATTTAGACAGCCAATTTTTACGTTGATAGCTACGATTATTGGTTTATGGGGATTTAAAGAAATTAAAATTATGTCAGTTAAAAAATGGCTAGGAATGATAGTGGCTTTAATAATGACAGGTTTAGTGCTTATGGCAAGTAAATAATTCTTTATTTGACAGTTTGTTTATTAATTTGTAAGTTACATTATATGAAAAAATTAGTTCTTTTTATCTTTTTATTAAGTCTAACTACTAGGCCAGTGATGGCGGCTAATAAAATCAAGTCATTAATCCCTTCGATGGCAAGAAATTCTAAAAGAGTGGCGTCTGAAGCTGGTGAGTTAAAAGGAAAGGTTGAGCAAAAAAGAGAAGTTGTTAAAGCTAGAAAAGAAAAAATGCTCCAAATTAAAGATGGAAAAAAGCAGCAGATAGCTGAGCATATTAATGATAGATTAGCGCATATTAATGAGAAGGCAACGACAACTTTAAGTAAAGTTTTAGTTAGACTAACAGCAATCTTAAATAAACTAGCTGATAAAACTGATATTGAAGCCGCTACAGTCTTAATAGCTACAGCGCAAGAAGCAGTTGAAGCTCAAGCTCTGAAAGTTTATGAAATCGAGTTTGAAGATGAAAGTGGCTTAAGGGCTGGTGCCAGTACAGCTAAAGAGTCGCTGAAAGCAGATTTGAAAGCTTTGAGGGATTTAACTAGAGAAGCTCATGGTGAAGTTAAAAATGCCATAAAGGCAGCTAAAGGAGATTTATGAAAAAATATCTATCAATTTTTATTGTAATAGTTTTTGGCTTAGTATTAACTGGATGTTTGCCAAACACGCAAAAAGTTGATCAAAAAGACGAGATGAAAGCGGAAGAAGTGTCTGAAGATGATTCTTTAGAAGTGATTGAAGAAGAGCTTGATGATACAGAACTCGAGGAATTTGAGACTGAGCTAGACGCTCTTGATGAAGAGATTAATCAACTTTAAGGTGTTGATACAGCTCACCGTCTTTAAAGCCGCGGGAGCGATAATATTCTTTGGTGCCAATACTTGAAATAACTGAAAGATTTGTATATTTTTTTAGTTTTGAAATATTAATAGCTTTTTTAATTAGTTTTGTGCCCAGGCCTAAGTGTTGAGTTTTGGCTTTTCCTCCAAGCTTTAGAGCTTGGCCGTAAACATGAAGTTCGCGGATTAAACTTGAATTTTCAAGTTCTTTTATAAATGGTTTTAACTTGGGGAGACTGAGGCGTAAAAAGGCAGCGATTTGATTTTCTTTAGTTACAAACTGTAAAAACTTTTCTTGGCCTATGAAAGTTTTGTAAGTAATAATTTTTAGTTTTAAGTCTTTTAAGCTAACAGATTTTTTTCTAATTTCACGAAAACGAATCTCGGATATTTGTTTGGTTTTGGCTTCAACTAGCTGACGAAGATTTGAAGTAGTTGAACCAGTCACGATATCATGAGCTGAAAAATCTCTAATCATTCGAGAAACTCGGCAATATTCTGGAACAAAGGGTAAAATTTTAACAAGCAAATTGAGTAGTTGCTGATTAGTATACGGTTGCCATAAGTTTTTTTTATAAAAATCCATTAACTTTGAAGTCTTAAGCAAGGCAGTTGGATAGATTTTTAACTCATCAGGGCGATAAGCTTTGTCTCTGAATAACTTTTTAAAATCTAAAATGTCTTTTTTTAAGTTAGAGCCATAAAGATTGGCCATCCAGTGAGCTTGAATTTTAAAACCGGATAGTCTCAAGAACTTGATGGCTTTTTTGGATTCTTTAGTGGAATGACCGCGTTGATTTAACTTTAAGATTTTGTCACTTAAGCTTTGTAAGCCAATTTGGACCTTGGTACAGCCAAAGCGACGCAGTTTAATCACTTCTTTTTTAGTCACCCAATCAGGTCGAGTTTCTAAACTTAAACCAACGCAACGAGTAAGAGCGGTTTGGTTACGAAATTGAGCTTTTTTGAGCTGATTCCAGGTAGAAACGCCAGAAAATTGATAGTTAACAGAAGGGAGGGACTGTCCTTTATAGTCATTTAGGGCGTTGAAACATCGTTTAATAAACCAAATTTGGTAATCTTCTTTGTAAACTGACCAGGTACCGCCTAAAACTATTAGTTCAACTTTGTCGGTAGAATGACCGTTAGCATAATAAGTAGCTAAGCGAGAATAAACTTGATGATAAGGATCAAACTGATTAGCTAAAGCTCGTTGAGCGCCTGGCTCAGCAGATAAATAGCTTTTAGGCATTTTTCGATCATTGGGACAAAAAATGCATTTACCAGGACAAGGAAAAGGTTTAGTAAGTAAAGTAACTGGAACAACTCCAGATAAAGTTCTGATTGGCTTCATCAGAAGTTTAGGAATTAAAGTTTTTGGATAATTAAAATACCTAATGCTAGCGATGACTTCGGATTTTGAAAATAACTGCCCCTTAGCTTTTTCGTGTTTTCTTAAAACCTTTAGATAGGTATCTGGGGTGATTTTTTCCAGCATAGTTAAAGCCTTAATTAAAGGTTTCATTTTTTTCTGGTGAATTTTTGGGTTAAAATCAAACTTAGACATATGGATAAAAAGACAGCTGGTAAGCTAAATCAAATTAATCAAGATTTCTACTTAAAGGTTCAGGAGTATTTTAACAGAACAAGGCAATATTACTGGCGAGGGTTTGAAAAATTACTTCCCTATTTAGCTAACCTTCAGGGAGACTCCCTAAAGGTTCTTGATGTAGCTTGTGGGAATGGCCGATTTGGAAAGTTTTTAGCAGAAAAGGAAAGAAAGATTAAATACACAGGAATTGATAATAATCAGTATTTGTTAGATCAGGCTCAAAAAGACTTACCAAAAGCTAAGTTAATAAAACAGGATATTTTTGACAAATGGCAAGTTAAAGATAAATATGAGGTAATTGTTTTATTGGGTATTTTGCACCACATTCCAGGTTTTGAAAATAGAGTAAAAATATTATTAAGAGCTAAAAAGAAATTAAAGAAAAACGGAGTGTTAATTTTTAGTTTATGGAGATTTGATAAGTCAAGAAAATATACCAGAAGAGTAATTAACTGGGGAGAGTTTAATCAAAATAGTAAGATAAAGATAAATCTAGATGAGCTTGAAAAAGGTGACAAAATAATAGACTGGAAAAGAGGAGCTACAGCTTATCGATATGTGCATGTAACTTCTAAAATAGAGTTGGCTAAAATGATTGATAGGCTTCAAATGACAAAAACAAAAGAATTTTTAGCTGATGGTGAGGAGAACAAGGGAAATAAATACGTTATTTTAAAAGCGGCAGCTTAAATGGTTTTTGAAGATATTTTTTATAATTATTAATCATATCTAAGTGATCAAAGGCTATTTCTTTCGAATTTGGTAGATTGTTAAGGTTAAACCATTTAGCTTGTTTAATTTCATGATCAGGCTCTTTAATTTTTTTTAAAGGTTTTAGTAAATGAACAAAAGAAATGTTTTGACGATCTTCATTTTTTCGATCAGGATTATCAATAATTTGAAATAAATCAATTACTTTGGTTTGATAGCCGGTTTCTTCAAAAACTTCTCGTTTGGCAGCTTTTTTTACAGTTTCATCTCTTTCAACATAACCACCTGGTAGTGCCCATTTATTTGGCTCTAGATACTTAGAGCCTCGTTTGACTAATAGAATTTGGTTGTCTTTAGTAACCAAATTATCAACTACTACATGGCGAAGTAAAACTTTGTTCTGGTTTTCAAAATTACAGGTAATCATTAACTAATAATGGGTTTGACAATCTTGATTATTGATTTAGTTAAGTTTTTTGGACCAATAACTAAAGAGTGTTGATAGGATTTAATGTTAGGGTGATTAACATCCGGTGGTTTAGAAATAAATTGATAGTAAAGATTGGCTTCTTTGGCAAAGAGAATAATGGCGGCAATATCCCAGATGGCTAGTTTAGTAAAAATAGCACAGTCAACTCTATCTAGAACTATATTTATGCCGTTAAAAACACAACTACCAAAATAGCGTGGATAGGGAATTATTTTTTTTAACTTGTTGCTTATTTCGTAACGCTCTTTATCAAATGATCCATGGGAATAAACTAGAAATTTTGCAGTTACAGAAGGCTTTGAAAGATGTTTTTGATTATTTAGATACAAACCATGATTTTTTTTTGCATGAATTAATTCGTTTTGCATGGGAAGTGAGGCAATGGCATAAAGTGGTTGATTTTGATGCCATAAAGCTATCGAGGTGGCAAAAATAGGAATAGCTTGAGCAAAATTTGAGGTGCCATCGATTGGGTCGATGATCCAGTTATATTCTTTTACTTTTGGCTTGGTTTCTTCTCCAATAAATCCTGATTCTGGTAATAATTTAGCTAATTTATTCTTGATCATTTCCTCAACTTGATGGTCAACCTGGGTAACAATAGAAATAGAAGAATTTTTAGATTTTTTGTAAGAAATTTCTAGCTCAGTGTTAAATTTTTCAAGAATTAGTTTGTTGGTTTTTTTTAATAACGAGCAAAGTTCTTGATGAATGTGGTTTAAATCTGGTTTCATTTAGTTATGATATCACACTATAATTTAATAGTTTCAGCTTGCAAGGTAATTTTGTTAATAACTTTGTCTATTGGATAATCTGATTCAATTTGTTTAACTTTTTCTAAGTTAGCTCTCGTGGCTGGTTTTTTACTCACTAAACTACAACAATCTTTGTAGGGTTTAATTGCTTGTTTTTCTAGGTCAATATTCTTAACTAAGTTAATAATATCTTTTTTATCCATACCGATAAGGGGCCTAAAGATAGGGATGCCAACAGATTCATCAACAGCAACAATGTTTTCCATGGTTTGGGAAGCCACTTGACCTAAAGAATCACCTAAAACTAAAGCCTGGTAGCCGTGTTTCTTGGCTAGGTTCTCCCCGACTTTAACCATCAGACGTCTAAAAACAACTAGTTCTTGTTTTTGGAGCTTAGAATCAATTTCTAAAGCTGTTATTTGAAATGGAGTGTATGAAGATAAAAATAGCTTTTGAGATTGAGTGTAACTTGACAGTTTATCAACAATGGATTTTATTTTTGAGTTTAAAACTTTTTTTTGATCGGCAAAGACATGAAAGTGTAAATAATCGACCTTGGCTCCCCTTTTGGACATTAAATAACTTGAGGCAATTGAGTCAAAACCACCAGATAACAAAGATAAGACTTTACCAGAGGTGCCAACTGGCAGGCCACCGGATCCAGAAATCTTTTTTGTGTACAAGTGAGTGAAATTTTTGTTAATTATGATAAAAATTTGAGTTTGAGGATTTTTTAGATTAACTTTTGATTTGGTTGCTTTTCTGACTGCCTCTCCTACCTTAATGGCTACATCTTGACTATTAAATGAAATGGTTTTATCAGCTCGTGTAACGCGAAGAGCAAAGCTTTTTGGTTTTGAAGCTAATTTTATAGCTTGCCTTGAAATTTCTTTTAAATTGGTTTTAGTTTCTTTTATATGAGCAAACCAGGCAATGCCAAATACATTTTGAAGTTTATTTATGCTTTGATTAATTAAACTAGATTTCACCTCTATAAATAACTGTTTTCTTCCCAGAGTGACAATAACTGGATTAATAGTCTGTTTAATGTTTCTGATAAGCTGATGTTCGAAGTCTTTTCGGTTGTGGCCTTTGAGACCAATTTCTGCGTACCGAACGAGAATTTTTGCCATATAAGGGTATTTTATAATAAAATAGACAATAATGCCGGATAGTAAAATGGCATTACAATTGGTTCTGGACCAATTATTCTAGGTTCGAGTCCTAGTCCGGCAACAGATCAGAAAAGTTATTTAAGTTGTTTTTTGGTGTAGATCCAGATTCCGCCCAGGCCTGAAAGCAAAGCTATAAGGCTAACAAAGGCTCCGACTCCAGGAATAAGTTTTAGAAGATAAAGAGCTAGTAAGCCTAAAGAGAAAGTGACTTGAGGGCTGACTTTTTTCCAGTTTAAATACTTATCAAGAGTGAGGCCAATGGCCATGGCAGTAAATAATTTAGCTAAGCTAAGCTCAATAATAAACACCATTGCTAAAATGGCGGCTAAAGGAAAACCTACTCCAGTAATGGCTAATAGCATTAACGCAGGAAAGGTTAATATGACTAAAACTAGTCCCCAACCAAGACTTGATAGAAATTTTGATTTAATGTTACCGGCAATAGCTAGGGTTGGTTTTTTTAGTAACCAAAGTAAGACTAAGCCAACAATCAAACTAGAGAAAAAAGATATTACCTTAAATGCATACTTAGCATTAGACAAATTCTTGTTAAGATTCATTTTGAATTGCTTGTTATTCCATTCGTTTGACTTTGGAGTATGGCGTTTTGTTTCACCTAAAATAACAGCCTGATCATCGATCTGAAGATCTTTTTCGGTAGCGTAGGTTAGGTTGCCATTAATAACTGTTTTGGGGCCAAAACTTACATCTTCACCACCAATATAGGCTTCGCCGCCAACTGGAGCGTTGTGTTTAAAGTTACCGGCACCAACCATAAGGTTTCTTAAGACTGGAGCTTGATTATCAAGCATTCCTGTGCCTGCCAGTAGAGAACCATTTATCTTAGATTGATCATCAACTTTAATAGAACCTGCGCCTACAAGCATGCCGTCACCAATAGTAGAATCTGTAACAGTTAAATCACCTGCACCAACGACTAAATCATCACCAATTTGACCGTTAATATAGACTTTTCCAGAACCAACGATTAGATCGCCGGTAATGCTGCCAGAAAAATTAACAACGCCGGCACCAACATAAACATCGCCATCAATAGTGCCAAAGATGTCGACTGTGTCGGCGGCAAGAAATAGATCGTCGGTGATAACCTCAGATTTTTCGATAACAATGCTGCCTTCGCCTTCTTTTTTAAGAATAACTTTTGCCTGAGTAGTAGAGGCAAAAATAAATAGACTGATAAATAGAATAAGAATAATTTTTAGTTTTTTCATATAGATAAAATATACTCTATTTTCCAAAGAATTTATAGATCTAGATATGATAATATCAACATATGAAGGAAATACGAAATATTCTATTGCAGATTCCTAAATTTAAGCGTCGATTCGCAATGTTTGTGGTGGCAGTGATTATTGCTCAAGGAGTGGCAATTCAATTAATTCCCTTGGTTGACAGAGAAATAACTAGTTTAGTGGAAAAAGCCATAAAAGGTGAGGTGATTCCAGTTTCAAGTTTTTACCCCTATGCATTAATCGTGGCACTAGCTTACCTAGTATTTCGCATATTTAATCGAATTTCTTACACTTTGACTAGTATTTTAAGAGAAGAGGTTTGGAATCATACTTTTAGAACTGGATTTGCCAAGGTTTTGTTTCATGACCTTGAATATATTACAGCTGATCGATCAGGAGGGCTTTTAAGTAAACTTGAACGAGCTTCGACTAGTTTTGCTAATTTATTTACCGAATCGGCGGCGGCTCTTTTTCGGAATCTTTCAAAGGCATTTGCTTCATTAATTATTATTTTTAGTATTTCATGGGAAATAGGCTTGGGTGTCTTGGGAACTATGATTACTTATTATATTGTTTACTGGTTTAGGTTTAAGCTTGATATTCCATATGCTGAAAAAAGAGACAAATTTGCTGATGATGAGTTTAGTCGAGTATGGGAGGTTATTCCTCAATCAAAAATCAGTAAGATTTTTACAAATGAAAAGAAAGAAATTAAAAATATTGCTTGGATTGGAGATGAGATTATTAAGATTATTAAAAAACGTGAACTTTTGTGGTCATATGCCAATATAGCTGAGTATCCGTTAGTAACTATTCCAACTATTGTTATTAAACTTTGGGCGGCTTGGATGGCTATTAACGGCAGATTTGGCATTCCGACTTTTGTGCTTCTTTATTCGATGATTTCAATAGTTCAAGAGCCAATGTGGGTAATTAACTGGTTTATGTGGGAGATGCAAGATACTTTTAATAGAGCAAAAAAGTATCTGAAGATTCTTCGCTCAAAAGAAAAAGTTCTAGATCCAGTCAAGCCTGAACGAATAGCTAATCCTTTTGGAGATATAAAATTTGAACAGGTCAGCTTTAGCTATTCTCAGGGCCAAAAAAATGTTTTTAAGAAGATAAATCTTAACTTTTCAGGTAAACAATTTACAGCCTTAGTGGGAAAATCTGGAGCAGGAAAATCGACGATTACCAACATGATCTGTCGTTTCTTTGACGTTTCCGAAGGCAAGATAACTATTAGCGGACAGGATATTCGTAAGTTGGCTAAAAAAGATTTACGATCACATATTGGTTTTGTGACCCAAGAGTCCTTTGTTTTCTCTGGGACTGTGGCAGAAAACCTTCGATATGCAAAAGTTGATGCAACTGATGATGAAATTATGACTGCTATTAAGAAAGCTTATGCGTGGGAATTTATTAAGAACTTTAAAAAAGGCATTCAGACCGAAATTGGAGAACGGGGAATAAAACTGTCAGGAGGACAACGTCAACGCTTGTCCATTGCTCGAACTATACTAAAAAATCCATCGATACTTATCTTAGATGAAGCGACCAACTCTCTTGATTCTGAGTCTGAGATGGCTGTGCAGCAAGCTCTTGAAAATTTTATGAAAGATCGAACAGTGATTGTGGTGGCGCATCGTTTGTCTACTGTGCAAAATGCCGATAAGATTTATTTAATTGATGATGGTCAAGTTCAAGAAGAAGGCAACCATCAAGAACTTCTGAAGAAAAACGGAGTTTATAAAATGTTGTATGAAATTCAATCTGGTGGTTTTGAGAAAAATCGCAAGATTATGCAAGAGTATGAACTTTTATGATAAAACTTGATCTTTCTGATCGAACAAATATGTTTTACTGGCAGACTAATCGTCGGATTTCTGCCAAAGTGATGAAAGAAATATTTTTAGATCGATCTAAAAGCTTTGATAAATCAGTAATAAAACCAGCAGTTGAGTATGGAATGCAAAAGGCTGGAAAAAGTAAAAAAGAATCAAAAGTTGTAGAAATTGGAGATTTAATAACAGATGGTTTGGTAAACAATGTATTAAGAGTAAGAATTGCCGATGAAACTGAAGTGATTTTTCGAATGCATCCAAAAGGAGTTAAAAACGGATACTTCTGGGCAGAAAGTGTAGCGGCTTTTAAGGCTATAGAAAAAGGGGTGTCAACATATACTACTTATATTATTGTTGATGACAGAGAAAAGTTTGATTTTGATTTTATGATCATGGAAGCTTTACCAGGTGAAACAATGAGAAATTTTACAAAATCAGGAGAAATTGAGTATCAGTGGGAAGAACAGTTAATTAGACAAACAGGGAAATATTTAGGCTTGATTCATCAAGTGAAACCAAAGGGTTTTGGATTTTTTGATAATCAAGTGGCTAAAAAAGAACAAATATTGAAAGGGCAGTATAAAACTTTTAAAGAACATATCTTTGCAGCCTTAGATAATGATCTTGATAACTTAGAAAAGTTTAAAACTATTAAAAAAGGCCAAAAGAAAAAAATAAAAAAACTATTTGAAGATGGTAAAGATTTAATGAATTGTAAGTCACCTGTCTTAATCCATAATGACGTAGCTGACTGGAATACTTTATCTAATGGCAAAAAAGTAACAGGTATTATTGACTGGGATGAAAGTGTATCTGGAGACCCGGTGATGGATTTTTCTGCTTATAGTTTGTTTTTTGGAGAACCTAGAATGAGTTGGTTTAAAGAAGGGTATAAGGAAACTAATGACATACCAGATAACTTTGAAGATAAATTCCAGCTGTTTAAATTAAGGTATTTGGTATCAAAGCTTTGGTTAAGGGTAAGTATGGCTTCTGTTCATGATTCACCAGGACTTCAGCGAAATATTAAACGTGGCTTTGAAGCTTTAGAGGAAGTATTTACTTATTTTAAGGTTTAGAGTGTCATGAAAAATAACTATTCATTGTGGGTAGTGCCACCTACAAAGATTAAGCAACAACTAGAAACTGTTATAAATCAGTTGAGTAATGAGTATAATGCGCCCAGATTTGAAGCTCATATGACAATTTTAGGAGGATTTGATGAAGAAGAAAAAGAAATGCTTAATAAAGCGCGGCAAATAGCTAAAAAAATAAAACCATTTGTATTGAGCCTAGATAAAGTTTCTTGCAGTACAACCTATGTTCAAAATGTTTTAGTTAGAGTAACCGTAACCAAAGAAGTACTTGAAGCTAACATGGTGGCAAAAAAAGTAATGAAAAAAGAAAATGACATGTTTATGCCGCATATTAGCCTAATGTATGGGGATCATACTATGAAAGAAAGAGCTGAGATTGCTTTAAAAATTAATCTACCCAGAGAGATATCATTTGATGTAAGCAAACTGGTGGTAATGGAAACTGGAGCTAATATTGAAAAATGGAAGTGTTTAGACGAGATTTCATTCTGACAAGGCCGGGCCTTGTCATTTAATTAGGGATGCAGTTTGGCCAAATGTAGGCTTGGTTAATCGATAAAACATAGGCAGCTGTTCTAGCTGATTCTTTGGCGTTGAAGCGTAAATCTGGGTTTATGTCTTTATTCATCAAGTTTCTGTAGTGGATCCAAGTGTTGGGAGAAAACTGAAACAAACCAGCATAAGATAAATGCTGAGAACTTGGGTTAAAATCAGATTCACAGACTGCAATGTGACGAAAAATATGAAGGTCAATATTGTATTCTTTTGCGTATTTTTCAAAAAAACCATGAATTTCTTCGGAGGTGAACTCAGGTTGCGGAGATGGACTGGGCCCGGCATTCGCCGGGTAAAGTTTTTTAATATTCTCAGTAGTTTCAGGGGTATTCACCCCTGAGTTATTACTAGTAGTTTTTTGGACTTTTGGAGAAGGTATGGGTGATGGAGCGGGAAAGTATGATAAGTCAGGAGTGAAGGTAGAAACAGGGTCTAGAAATTCTTGATTTTCTAATAAATTTTGCTGACTAATAATAACTAAGGGAATAATTACAAAAATAACAAGCTTGAACCAAGATAATGGTTTTTTTAACATATTTTACAAAGAGCAGAGATTATCCCCTATTTTCTTTTGAGCTGAAAATAGATGAAGGTATGCCGATTTTCTTTTTGGAGCTGACTAGTTTTTGTTAATTTAAACTGAGATTGATATTTAGGAAAGAAAACGTCAGCTTTGAAATTTCCTTTAACACGAGTAATATATAGTTTGTCAGTTAAGGGAAGTGCTAAGTTGTAGATTTGACCACCGCCGATAATAAAAATCTCTTGATTATCTTTGGTTTGAGCTAGTTTAATAGCTTTTTTTAATGAATTAACAAAGTATACATTTTGCTTTGGAGCGGAATGATTTTTACTTCTTGATATGACAATGTGATCTCGACCAGGTAAAACACGCCCCAGAGATTCAAAGGTTTTTCTGCCCATAATA
Organism: uncultured Pseudomonadales bacterium; assembly: GCA_964630755.1. Classification (GTDB taxonomy): domain Bacteria; phylum Patescibacteriota; class Microgenomatia; order UBA1400; family CG1-02-47-37; genus CAZVYS01. Next base: position 34,869 of record CAZVYS010000001.1, read on the forward strand.
ATAGGGTGACCGATGGTAAGGCTCTTAAATCTTTTTAAGTCAGCTGAGATATGCCAAAGGAGTTGATTGGTTTTAGTACTACCGATACCGAGTTTGTCATCGTGGGCAACAATTATTGAGATAGTTGGTTTTTTCATTAAAATCCGCCAACAACAGTGATTTTACCTCTAATTGGTGGGTGGAATTGATAATTAGTTAACTTAAAGTCATTGAACTTAAAACGATCAATGTCTTTGACTTTGGAGTTTAGTTTCATGGTTGGAAAAGGCAAAGGTTTTCGTTTAAGTTGCTCTTTGACTTGATCAAAGTGGTTTTCGTAGATATGAGCATCGCCAAAAGTGTGGACAAACTCACCGGGTTTGTAGCCGGTAACATGAGCCAGTAGCAGAGTAAGCAGAGCGTAGGAAGCAATATTAAAAGGCACCCCTAGAAACATGTCGGCTGATCGTTGGTAAAGGAGCAAGGAAAGTTTATCGCCGGTAATGTTGATGTGAAACATGGTGTGACAAGGGGCAATGACTGCAGATTTTTTTCTTGAAGAGGCCATCTCGTAAATGGAACCGGCGTTCCAGGCTGAGATAATGTAGTGTTTTTTTTGTGGTTTTTGCTTGATTTTATCTAAGGCCCATTTTAATTGATCAATAGTGCGACCAGATTCGGTAGGCCAGTTACGCCATTGAACTCCATAAACAGGACCAATGTCGCCCCACTTTTTCATAAAAGCTTTGTCTTTTTTAGCTTTATCAATAAAATCTTCTAGAGTTAATTTTGGCAACTTGCCTTGTTTCATTAGTTTTTTGTAGGGCTTGTAAGCCCAGTCATCCCAAATATGGACGTTGTTGTCAACTAAGTACTTGATGTTACTGGAGCCTGATAAAAACCAGATAAGTTCATGGGCAATGCCCCGCCAGAAGGTTTTTTTGGTAGTTAAGAGCGGAAAACCTTGAGAAAGATCAAAGCGTATTTGGCGACCAAAAACAGATTTTAATTTAACTCCAGTTGAATGAGACACTTTCCAGGCACCATTATCTAAAATATCTTTTAATAAGTTTAGATATTGATGTTCTGGATGATTATTAGACATAGGTAATTTTTACCTTTTATTTAACTAATCTGCAAGAGGAATTGAGTCTTTAAGGCTGAATTTTCCAACTTTAAGACGCTTGATGTTTAAAGCAAGGGCGGGAATATTTAGTTTTTGGCCAATGTTATTAGCTAACGAACGCATATAAGTACCAGATGAGCAAGAAATCTTAAGAGTGGCAGTGGAAAAAGTATTAATGGAGTTTTGATTAAAGAATGCTTGCCAAGTCTTTTTAATTTGGGATTGTCGAAAGTCTCCTTTTACTAGTTTAATTGATTGAAGTATGTGCTTTTTGAGACTAATAGCAGAAATTCTGTTTATTGAAATTAGATTAATAGAGTTAATGGTGATTTTTCGAGTGGGAATTTTGATTTTATTTAGCTGATTAGTCCGAGCGTAATAGAAAAGCGGCCTACCTTTAACAGTTTTAGATGAATAGGGTGGATAAACTTGAACTTGAGGACCAATATAGCTTGGTAAAAGACCTTCAAGGTTGGACCTTGAAGGTTGGTGTCTCGAGAGTCTATTTGTTATAGGCTTAGAAAGCCTACCTTCAAGGTTGGACCTTGAAGGGTGAGAAGGTAGACCAAGAAAGTCGTAAGTGTCGGTGGAGACACCAAAGACAATTGTTAGCTGATATGTTTTATCAAGATTAAGATATTGAGCTTTAAGCTTTTCAGTGGGATCAAGAATAATTAACAACACCCCCTCAGCTAAAGGGTCTAGCCGACCAGCATAGGTAAGTTTTTGATTTATTAGCTCAGGTTTTAGCTGTTGAAGCCTGTTAATGGCTTGAAGAGGCGTAAAACCTACAGGTTTATTTAAGTTGAAAATCTTTGCCATATGAATAAATCCTTAAAAGTTAATTGGCCGTCATTATTAGTATCAAGGGGCAGTAAAGTTTTAAATTGAATTTGGGTAGAAGAAGAATTTAAGGTAGAGATAGTTTGACGAGGTAAATAAAATGGCTTTAGTAACACAAATCGGTAAATAGTTTCAGGGATGACGCTGTAAAGTTTAATTGGTTGACTAAGTTGGTTTTTAAGATTAACGGCCATTTCTTTAACTAAGGTTTGATCCTGGTTATAGATTAAAAGCTGGTAATCAGTCTCTGATCTATCTTTAATAAATAGTCGTTTAGCTTTGATGATCAAGCTTGGAGGGGGAATTACTTTAATGGTGTTACTGAATTCTTCCCCAAAAAGAGAAAGATTGGTTTGAAGTTGAAAATTAAGCTGATACTCCCCTGGTGTTTCTGGAGTAGTTAGATCAATAGTAAAAGTATGATCAGAAAAAGGTTTAGTTGATTCAAGTTTTGTAATTGTAATGTTATTAGTCGGAAAATCGCCGGTTGGTTTTAAGAAGAAATCTTGATTCCAAATAGATTGTCCAGTGTTTTTGAAAGTGGTCGAAAACCGATAAGTAGAAGAGTCAATTAATTGACTGGGGATGTTTGACGAAATTAATTGACTATTATGAATTTGAACTGGTTGCCCAGAATTTTTTTCTAAGTTTTTAACTGCATAATAATGTGGGAAAAAATCATCGGTGTTTGGTTCTTGCCAAGCAAATTGACTAAAAGGTGGTTGAGGATAATTTAAAACAAAAGGAGTGATGGCCACTAGGTTTTTTTGATTCCAGATAGAAGTAAAGGCAGTGGTAAAAAAATCAGATAAGGCAGAGGTTTGATTGGTAGTTGCACCTAAAACTTTGCCTTGCTGGTGTATCCAGCCGGTTTCGGTTATAAAAATAGGCAAGTTTGATTTTAAGTTATATTTTGAAAGATAAGAAATTTCAGCTTGATAGCTTCTAAGACTACCAAATCCCTGACCGGAAACTGGGCCAGAAAATCCAGGATTAGGGTAAGAATGAGAATTCCAACCATCGAAAAGAGTAAAGATTTGATTATCTTCTTGATGCATTTGTCGCCAGTATTCAGTGGCTGTCATGGTTTGAGAAGAATTAGGGGCAGCAGTGTCAAAACCGGCTGGCAAGATAAAGTAATCTTTGGATGATTCTTTTAAAGCTGAGTGGAAAGCCTTGGTAATGGTGACATATTCTTGAGGATTGATATCTCCACCCCATTCTTTTTTATGATTTGGTTCATTAAATAAAACTAGGTAGCGATTTTGAATCACCCAGTTTAATGAATCAAGAAACTTAACCCAATTATCAATATCTTTAAGCTCTGGTTTGGCCCAATAATCAGAAACTGGCTTGGTGGCAATTCTAACAATTGGAATAAGTTTTAACTTTCGACATTGATCAAAAATTTTCTGCCATTTATCAAGATTTTGATCGTTTTGACGGATAACGAGAGTGACATAGCCCCATTGACCTTTTTGACTATTAACTAGTTTGGCGGCAGCTTCTAGGTCATCTATCTCTAAAACATGAATGCCGAATTTATTATTGCTAACTGATAGTGGATCAGAAACAGCTTTGATCGGCTTTACAAACCAAAAAAAGCAGATTACAAAAACCAGAAAAATACTAATAATTCGTTTCATGAATGGATATTATACCTGTTTTGGAAATTTGGCTGTATAAGGATAATTAATCGGACCTAAGGGAATCCGATCTTGAGGATCATCTACAAATAAAACAATTGTTTTGCCCTTAGTGGCTTTTGGGTAATAACCTAAGTCATGCATAACTTGAGGAGAACCGCCAAATTTTTTACCAGTCCATTTGGCTGGACCAGCATCGGCAATAACAGCAATAACAGCAGCGCCATTACTAGGATTGATAACAATTACTTTTCGATATTTATACCAGCCTCTTAACTCTCTGAGGTCTTTTTTCCAGTTGGGTAAGTACAAAGTCTGAGCAGCAATATAATATTGTTCCATTTGGATATCTTTTTTAGATAATGCGCTTTTATTACCTGCCCAAAAACCCCAAGCGGCTTTACCTGGCGCTACTCCGGCTTGAGGAAAACTACGATTATTGGTTGAAGTATCACCAGGATAACGCATTAAGTGTTGCTCTAAGCCCATAAGGCCAATTTGGTGATTTAAACGATTGCCATCTAGGCTAGCAACAGCTTTGACTCCTAAAGTTTTCTTGATGCTATTTTCTAGTTTTTTTTCCTCTTTATTAGTTAAAACCCTTGAAGATTTAGGCAAGACTTTATTAAGAAGATCTAAAAGTAGTTTTTTTAGTTCTTGCGATGTAATCAATCCTAAGGGAGCACGAAGAGCAGCTGGTTTATCTGGTAAAGCTTTTAAGTTTTGAGAGCCAGAGGATAAGAGTAAGCTACCGGCTAAGGTGGCAGAAGTTAAAAACTTTTTTGTATCTTTAGATGATTTTTTGGGCATGTTTCAAGCGTTTAATGACTTCTTTTTGGCCTAAAATGCATAAAACGTCAAATAAAGGCGGTGTAGCTGATCTGCCAGTAACAGCTAAACGAATGGTCATAAAGGCGGGTCTTGGTTTGAAACCGCAGGTAGATTGCAATTCTTTTAAGGTTGATTCTATTTTCCCCACTGTCCAGGCGTTTAGCTTAACAAGAGTTGACTCAACTTGAGATAGAAATTTGGCAGTGGCCTTGGAATCGGCCTTGGATTCTTTGAAAATAGCTTTTATATCTATTTGAGGATCGGAAACAAAGTACTGAGTAAGGTATTCTAATTCTGATAGTTTTTCGATTCTCTCTTTGATTAAAGGCCAGATAGTTTTTAGCTTCTGGTCTGATAAGCCTTGAGGTTGAAAATCTTTGAGGCGCTTAAACATCTCTTCGTTTGACAGCTTTTTAATCCACTGGGAATTAAGCCAGTTAAGTTTGTCAAGGTCAGCAATTGGCCCTTGAATATGCAAGTTTTTAAAATCAAAGTGTTTAGATAAATTTTCAAGATTAAAAACTTCTTTGCCTTGAGGATGATTCCAGGCTCGGGTGGCTAGAAAATTAATAACGGCTTCTTTGAGATAACCTTGGGTTTGATACCAAGAAACAGATGCATGGCCATGTCTTTTACTGAGCTTAGACCGATCTTTATTTCTTAAAAGAGGAGTGTGGATAAAAACAGGCATCTGCCATTTAAAATATTCATACAAAAGAACGTGTTTTGGAGCAGAACTTAGCCATTCTTCACCTCTAACCATATGAGTAATTTTCATTAAATGGTCATCGACTACTACAGCTAAGTGATAAGTTGGAAAACCATCTGATTTAAGTAAAATTTGATCGTCAATCAGATTACTATCAAATTCAATTTGGCCTCTAAGAAGATCGTTGACTACTATGGTTTTTTTTGCTGGAACTTTTAAACGAATAACAAAAGGGTTTGATTGAGATTTTATTTTGGTAGTTTTTGGATCGAGCTTTCGACATTTTTGATCATACATTGGTGGTTTGTTTGTTTTTTGCAATTGTTTTCTAATCTGATCGATTCTAGTTTGCGAGCAAAAACAATAATAAGCCTTGTTATCTTTGATTAATTGTTGAGCGTGTTTTTGGTATATTTTTAATCTTTCAGATTGCCGATAAGGACCAAAATCTCCACCGTGGTTTGAAGATTCATCTGGATTTAGGTCAAGCCAGCTTAAGCTATTAAAAATAGCCTTTTCAGAAGACTTTACTTGGCGCTTTTTATCAGTATCTTCGATGCGAACAATGAATGACCCTTGGTGTTTTTTGGCATAAACATAGTTAAACAATGCCTGAAATAAAGTGCCAATATGTGGGTCTCCAGTTGGTGAAGGAGCTAAACGAGTTCTAACCATAATTCTATTCATTGCTTGAATTGTATCAGAGGGACAAGTTATACTCAAAGAGCTATGGCGACTCTGACTGAAACTGCAGTTAATGCTAGAAAAGCGATTAAAGTGGGTGGATTACTTATCGGAGTTTTTTTATTTTTTAAATTTAGTGTTTTTGTTTATGATAATTTTTTGAAAGTAGTTAAACCAGCTCCACTAAAAGCTCCAGCAGCAGAGTTTGGAAAACTACCATCAATTAATTTTCCTGAAAAACTTCATCCAGAATTAACTTTAAGATTGGAAACTCCTACGGGGGGAACTCCTGATCTTGGAGATCGAACAACGGTCTATTTAATGCCGACTTCTCGATCTTATTTTGGAGCTCTTGATAAAGCTAAGGAAACAGCTAAGAAAATGAATTTTAGAAATAATCCAAAAGAAATTACTGAAAGAAGATATTCATGGGAATCAAGTGATTTCCTGCCAAGCACTTTAGAAATGGATATAGTAACTGGCTCTTTTTCATTAAAACGAAATTGGCAAGCAGATCCAACCATATTATCTGATAAACAATTGCCTGGGAAAGAACAGGCAGTGGTTGAAACCAAAAACTTTTTAAGACAGGCGGGTTTGATGAATAATGAGCTTGAAAATGCAAAGATAGAGATTTCCTACTTAACTTTTTCAGCTGGTCAATATCTTGAAGCAGTTAGTTTATCAGAAGCTGATTTTGTTCAAGCTGATTTATTTAGGGCAGATATAGAAGAAAAGCCTTTGTTAACTCAAACTCCAGAAAAAGGAATCGTGAGTATTATTTTTTCAGGATCAAGAGAAGCAGAAAAACGAGTAATCAAGGCTGAGTTTAACTACAATCAAGTAGATATTAATCAAATTGGTGCTTATCCAATTAAAGCAGCCAGTCAGGCATGGCGAGAGCTACAAACCAGACAAGGCTATATTGCTAGTATTGGGGAAAACGCAGGTGGAGTAGTAGCAATTAGAAGAATCTACTTAGGATACTTTGATGCTGAAGTATCTCAAGGATTTTTGTTGCCGATTATTGTTTTTGAAGGAGATAATGGTTTTTTTGGATTTGTGCAAGCAGTTACAGATGACTGGCTTCAGACAAATCCTGCCATTGATGATTTGTAAAAGCCCAGTTTATAAGAAGAGAGCTTTCTTGAAATCGATCAAGACTTCCTAGAATAACGGTAATAATCTCTTTATCCCCTCTTTTTGTGTAAGTAACTAAACACTCACCAGCCAACTCTGTCCAGCCGGTTTTGACACCTTTTAATCCCTTAATAGCACCTAATAGCTGATTAATGGTTTCTAGCTCATGAGTAATAGTGTTGTCAACATTGTAAACAGTAATGTTTTGGGTGTTAACAATTTTTCTAAAAATGGGGTTTTCCATAGCATGGGCAGCTAGTAAACTTAAGTCATGAACTGTGGTGTAATGACCATAATTATCTAAACCAGTGGGGTTTTGAAATTGAGTATCAGTAAGATTAAGTTCAGTTAGTTTATGATTCATGGCCTTGACAAAACCAGCCTCTTTTTGTGGATGATAATTAGCTAAGGCTGCAGCGGCGTCATTTCCAGATTGAACTAGTAAACCGTAAAGTAAGTTTTCAACGGTAATTTCCTCATGAAACTCTAACTCCATTGATTGACCTTCGGTGACTAAAGAATCAATCTTCACAACATCGTCAAGATCAAAAACTTCTAAAGCAATTAGGGCAGTCATGATTTTGGTGGTAGAAGCTGGCAAGAGTTTTAAATCTTGATTTTTATTAAAAAGCATTGCTTTGGAATTAACATCAACTACAATAGCTGAACGGGCAGTTATGTACGGAGCTAATATGCCCGTATGATTAACTGGATATTCTGAAGTGGAACTAGATTGGATATTTATTGGCCTAACTAAAGGACTTGATTGATCAATGTTAAGGTTAAGATAATAGTTTTTGGCAGGAATAAAGATAAGAACAAAGATAGCTAAGATAAGATTAAGCTTAAGATAAGGAGTTTTTTTGACAAAGGCTATGAATTTGTCCATGGAATTAGTTAACAAATTCACCCAGTTTTGGATTAACAAGATCGATAAAATCCTGATAGTTCATTTTAATAGATTTTTCGTGTAGGCCAGCGTTAAATACTATTTTTTTATTTTTCCCGAGTTTTTTATCGACAAAAACCGATACATCGAATAAATTCCCAAATGGTGGAACTGAGCCAATCTTTAAACCAGTAAGGTTAGTAACTTCAGTTTCTGTGGCCATTCTTAAATCTTTGACGTTAAAGGCTTTTTTAAAGGCTTTTGAATCTACTTTAGTGGCAGCGGATAAGACTAGCATGATTGGTTTTTTGTCGGCCATCATAACAAGAGCTTTAGCGCCTTGTTTGATCTTGGTTCCTCGAACTTTTGCAGCTTCAAGGCTTGTAAAAACTGGCTGGTGCTCAAAAGTTTTGTATTTAAGTTGATGCTTATCAAGTAAATTTATGATTTTTTGGTTAACTTCAAGGCCCTTGGGGCTTAACTTCTGGCCAATGGTTTTAATATGTAGTTCAATTAACTGCTCAGTATCTGGTAGACTAGGGGCATCAACCACAGCTGTTTGACCGGAAGAAATGGCCGGAAAAGCCATGACTTCGCGGATGCTTTTTTCACCTAAAATAACCATTAAAAAGCGGTCAAGCCCTGGAGCAATACCACCATGGGGTGGAACACCGTGCTTGAAAGCGGTTAGCATGTGCTCGAATTTTTGTTTTTGTTTTTGGGTAAAACCAATTAATTCAAAGACTTTTTCTTGAACTTTTGGATCATGGATCCTAATGGAACCACCACCGACTTCATAACCATTTAAGACCAGGTCATGCTGAAGGCCACGAACTTTTAATGGATTTGTTTTTAGTAATTTTAGGTCATCTTGATGAGGAGAAGTAAACATGTGATGACTTGGAGCAAATTCAGCTTTACCTGATCCATGGAAAAAATCTTCCTCTGATTGTTTGTTAAATAAAGGAAAGTCAATAATCCAAGCAAAAGCTAGCTCGTCTTTATCTTTTTTGTTTTTCCGAAGATCAGGTTTATCTGAACCATATTTGGCTTGCGCTTCAGCATGAGAAATTCTTGGCCAAGGAGATTTTGAGATCTTTTTTTCTGGAAAGATTTCTTTAATTAATTTAGTAAATAAATCCTCTGTTAATTTTAAGATGTCGTCTTGAGTTACAAAAGACATTTCTAGATCAAGCTGAGTAAACTCACCATAAGCTCGATCTGCTCGCGGGTCTTCGTCACGGAAGCATCTTGCAATCTGAAAATATCTTTCAAAGCCAGCTACCATCAGTAATTGTTTGTACTGTTGTGGACTTTGGGGTAAAGCGTAAAAATTACCGGGTTGTAAGCGTGATGGAACTAAAAAATCTCGAGCTCCTTCTGGAGTAGTTTTGGTAAGAATTGGAGTTTCGATTTCAACAAAATCTTTGTTAGTTAAAAAATCTCGGATAAATTTAAATACCTTGGATCGAATTTTCATGTTTTGGTTCATTCTAGGTCTTCGAAGATCAAGATAACGGTATTTTTGTCGGATTTTTTCTTCTATGTTCAAACCATCAGTGTCTATAGGTAGTGGCATTTCTTTTGATTTGGTTAAAACTTTAATTTTTTCAGCCTTGATTTCGACTGTGCCAGTTTTAAGTTTAGGGTTAGTGTAACCTTTGCCTCTTTTAACTACCTTGCCTTGAACTTCGACAACATACTCTGGTTTTAGCTCGATTTTTAGATTTTCAACAACTACTTGGATTAGACCAGATCGATCGCGAAGATCAAAAAAGACAATCTTGCCATGTCCCCTAATAGAATTAACCCAACCCTTGAGGGTGACTGACTTGTTATTTTGGGTGGCGGTTTCAAGGGCGAGTGTTCTTTTCATGTATTTGATTGTATCGGTAAATCTAAGGGTTGACAAGAATAGATAGTTTGATAAGATAACTAGATGCAAAAAAACATTTTATTTAACCGCCTTATTATTACGGACCGAATTGAGTCTATCCTTTTTGGAATTCTCAGCAACTTAGGTCGGGAGGCAGTTAAGTAAAGTTTTAATAAATAAATTACTAAGCACCTCCCACTCGGGAGGTTTTTTTATGCACCAAAGGGGGTGAAAGAAAATATGAAAAATGTAGAATCGAGAACAAAAATTTCTCCATATACGTTTAATGGAGTTGAATTTCGTGATCCTGGGAATGGCCCTTTAGATCCAGGTGATGGAGGAAGTGACGAGGGCCCAATCTCTCCAGGTGATACAGGTGCACCAGGTGTCGTATATCAAACGGAGCGTGCTTCTCAAGCTCGTAATTAATACTTAAATATATACTAGCCTACGAGGAGAGTCCTTGTAGGCTTAGGTCATGAGAACTGTTTTGACTTTTAGTTGGAGGGATTTTTGGTTGTTCCAGACGTTTTTATCGAGAGTGTAGACAAGATCAATTGGTTGATTTTCTGATAAGTCTTTGGCTAGATAGCCGTGGTTAAAAGCAATGGCATTTACCTTCAAGGAGTCTCCCTGTAGGCTTAATTTAAGATGTTTTTGGTCTTGGCCGACGGTGCGAAAACTAGCTAAAGAGACTTTTTTAGAAATAAAGACTGGCCGAGGATTGCCAAAACCAAAGGGGCGTAGTTTTTCAAGGTCATCATATAATTCCCAGTTAATGTCAGAAAGATTAAGCTCTAGGTCAACCTCTAGGATTGGAGTGAGTTGTCTTTCTGTTAGTTGCTTTTCAGCTAAAGCAGTTAATTTTTTCTTCACTTTTTCAAGATTTTGATTTGCAACCGTAAAGCCAGCAGCCATTGGGTGACCGCCGTGTTCAAGTAAGTCTTTTTCAATAGATCTAATATTTTTAATGGCATTAAAGCCTTTAATCGACCTAATTGAAGCTTTGGAAGTGTTTTTGCCAAGAGCGACTACAATGCTAGGTCGATGATATTTTTCAGCCAAGCGACTGGCAACTAGACCAACTAAACCTTCATGAAAAGTTTTGTCTGCTACGAAAATGAGCTTTGGCATTTGATTTTGATTTAGCTTGGAGACTTTGTTGGTAATGTTTTTGGCATGAAAGTACATATCTAGAGTTTGGGTTTGACGAGTCTGATTGGTAAGGTTCACGGTTTGGGCTAGTTTTTTAGCCTTGTTATTATCGGTGGTGCAAAGTAACCTCAATGAATCTAGGGCATGAGATAAACGCCCCATGGCGTTAAGCCGAGGACCAATAACAAAACTGGCCTGATAGGCTTCAAGGTCTTGGAGTTTAAAACCAGCTTCATCAGCTAGAGCAATTAGACCGGGTCTTTTAGAACTTTGAAGTTTTTTTAAACCAAATTTAGCAATAGAGCGATTTATACCCACTAAAGGCATCATGTCAGCAATAGAACCAAGGGCAACTAAACTTAAGTGTTGAGGGATATTTTTAAGAAGCTTTGAAATCTGCCAAGCAACGCCAACGCCAGCTAGCTTAGTAGAGTGAACGATGGAGTGAGCTTTGGGAAGTTTATTACCCTTTGGTTGATGGTGGTCAGAGATAATAACTTCAATGCCTAGTCTATTGGCATAATCCACTCCTTTAAAGGCCGAGATACCGTTGTCAACGGTGATGATAAGATCGGGCTTTTTCTTTTTTAAAGAAATAATCTCGTCAATGCCCTGAGGAGATAAACCGCGGATTTTATCATCTCGGGGTGGAATATATGGTAAAGCATTAGCTTTTAATTGATAAAGTGTTTCCCACAAAACAGCGGTGGCGGTTACTCCATCAGCGTCAAAATCTCCGTAAATAAAGATCAGTTCTTTATTTTTAATAGCTTTTTTAATTCTTGTAACTGCTTTTTTGAGTTGAGTTGAATTAATTTCTAAGTCTTTAGGGGAAAAGTTGATTGGATTTTCTGGGCTTAAAAATTGGTTTTGGAGTTTTTTGGATATAAGACCTCTGTTAATTAATAAAGCCTGGATGATTTCCTGGCGGCGTTTATTGAGACTTTTAGTTTTTAGTTTAGATTTTATTTTTATCTTTTTATCCATAAGAGATATAATCATAACAGATAATAATACAAATATTTAAGAAAAATGAATTTACGTCTGAAAAATTATAAGAAAATTAGAACTCCGTTTGTATTTTTAGATGAAACTGGATCAATAAACTCAAAAGCAGAAAGATTTTTTGGAATTGGAATGATTAAGTGCATGCAGCCATTTTTTTTAGACTCAAGCATTAGATACATTAGGCAAAAATATAAGCTTTATGATGAAATAAAGTGGAATACTATTTCTAAAGCAAAAATGGCTGTTTTAAAAGAAATAATTAAAACTATTTTTGAAACTCCAGGAATTTATTTTTCTTCCTTAATTATTAATAAAGATGATGTTAATTTTGAAATTGAGTTTAATAATAATCCATATTTAGCATATCAAAAATTTTCAGAAGAGTTGCTAAAAAATAGTATTAGTCAAACAGAAATATTAACGGTTTTAGCTGATTATATTGATACGCCTAAATCAGTTAGGTATGAAGTAATGGTAAAACATCAAGTTAATCAAGCACTAGATCGACTAGCAATCGGGGGCATACATAGAGTAGATTCAAAAGGGGTAAATTTAATTCAAATAACTGATTTATTTTTAGGAGCCGTAGTGTATAACTATAAAATTGACAATAAATTAGTAACTGGAGACAAGAATAAAATAAAAATACTACAATATATTCAGTCAGGGTTAAAGATTAAATCTTTAGGTCAATCTATAAACGTAAAAGGGTTTAAAGTATTTGAATACAATAAAAAAGGGCCATCATCCTAACGGTTGACGCCCTATTATTAAATTATATAACAAAAAGCCTGAATGTCAAAAAATGAAAATTAAGCTTCCAGGGCCAGTAAAAAAAGTAATTAAAGTGGTAGAAAAAGCAGGCTTTGAAATATATATAGTTGGAGGGGCGGTTAGAGATATATTAACTGGTAAAGAAGTTAAAGATTGGGACCTAACCACAAATGCAAAGCCTGAAGAGATAACTAAGTTATTTAAAGACTCGTTTTATGATAATGATTTTGGCACAGTGGGGATAGCTGAAAAGCACTTGGGAGGTAAGGATGAGGGAGTTTTAGAGATTACTACCTTTCGAACTGAATCAAGTTATTCTGACTCTAGACGCCCTGATAAAGTTAAGTGGGGTAAAAGTTTAGATGAGGATTTAACTAGACGAGATTTTACTATCAATGCCATGGCAATAAAAATCTCCAGCCTACAAGGATCATCCTTAAAGGTTGAGATAATCGACCCATTTAAAGGACAAAAGGATTTAGAAAAAAGATTAATTAGGGCGGTTGGTGACCCAGATAAGCGGTTTAAAGAAGATGCTTTAAGAATGATGAGGGCGATTAGAATCGCAGCAGAACTTGGTTTTACCATTGAAGCTAAGACCTTAAAAGCGATTAGCACGGATGCTAGATTACTAAAAAAAATTGCCAAAGAAAGGGTTCGAGATGAGTTGCTTAAGATTATTGTTTCAAAATTTCCTAAAGATGGAGTGACTTTGTTATATACCAGCGGACTACTACAATTTATTATTCCAGAGTTAATTGAAACTCGAGAAGTTGAACAAGCTGGGCATCATACTAAAGATGTATGGAACCATAGTTTAGACGCGATGGCTAACTGTCCTTCGCCTGATCCAATTATTCGCCTTGCTACCCTACTCCATGATGTTGGCAAACCAAGGTCAAAAAGAAATCGAGGTAAAGGCAAAGAAATTACTTTTTACAATCATGAAGTGATTGGGGCCAGGATGGTAAAAGATATTGCCAGGAGACTAAAGATGAGTAAAAAAGAAATAGACTTACTCTGGTTACTGGTGCGCTGGCATATGTTTGCTTATGAACCCAAGATGACAGACAAAGCGATTCGAAGATTTATTAAACGAGTCTCGTTAGAAAATATTAATAAAATGATGATGCTTAGGATTGGAGACCGGATTGGCGGGGGTAGTAAAGCTACTTCCTGGAGATTAAGAGAATTACAACAACGAATTGGTGAAGTGCTTTATACGCCGATGCAGATAAAAGACTTAAAAGTATCTGGTCACGATGTAATGAAGATAAAAAAAATTAAAGGTGGGCCAGAGATTGGAAAAATTTTAGAAAAGCTGTTTGATGAAGTAATGGAAGATAGTAGCAAAAACAACAGAAAGTATCTTTTAAAACGGATTAAAGAAATAAATCCAAAATAAAAAAAGTGCCAAGTGAAGAATGGGTTTAAGATTAAAAATCTTAAAAACAAGCTCCACTTGGCTTACTTCTAACTTGGAGAATAATTATCTAGTTATTTCTTTTCTTAGACTTAAACTCTTCCCATAAGACCAGTAAAGGGGCGGCGGTGAAGGTTGAGGAATAAGTGCCGGAGATAGTACCGATTAGTAAGGCAAAAATAAACCATTTGGTGGTCTCGCCACCTAGTAAGTAAAGCGAGAGTAACATAAAGATAATAGTTAAGGAATTATTGACTGATCGACCTAGAGTTTCGGTGACGGCCTTGTTAACTAGGTCTGTATAAGGCATCTTAGTATGAAGAGATTGAGATTCTCTGATCCGATCATAAACTACGATGGTGTCATGAACTGAAAAAGAAAGAATAGTTAAAACAGCGGTTACAAATAAGGCGTCAACTTCAATCCCTTGAGTGGCGCCTAGAAAACTAAAAACTCCGATTAAGATAAAAGTATCATGAAGCATGGCTAGGATAGCACAAACGCCGTATTTTTTATCTTTGAACCTGAATGTCACATATAAAAGAATAAAGCCGGCTGCCAAACTAACGCCAATCAAGGTTTTTCTAATTAATTCTTTACCTAGAGTAGGCCCTAAGGTTGAAAAGCTAATCTCCTGAGTATCTCCTAAAGAAGTAGTTAGTTCTTGTTGCAAGGTTTTATTTTTGGTTTGATCGAATTCTTGGGCTTTAATAATAAAGGTGTTTTCTCCTGTGCTTTGAACGCTATGTAGATCAATTATTTTTTTAGATATGTCTTCAACTTGATCGACTGTGATGTCTTCAACTTGAGTAGGCTTGATGTTTAATTCAAGTAAAGTGCCACCAGTAAAGTCTACGGCTGGTTTTAATCCATAATTAACTAGATAAAAGGCGCTCGGAATTAAAAAAAACAAGGAGATTATAAAATAAACTAGTTTGTATTTCATGAAGTTAATCATATGATTATCCTGTAGGGAGACTCCTTCCAGTTTTGCTGTCCCGATTTGGCCGTTGGCCAGATCTCCTGTCAAGGAGTCTCCCTCCAACTCTCATTAGAGATCTAGTTACTATGACTCCTGTAAACAAACTAATAATCACTCCAATAAACAAAGTTAAGGCAAAGCCTTTGACCATTCCAGAAGTATTTAGAAAGTTAAAGTTAAAAGGATTAATTAAGACTAAGCTTGTAATGATTGTGGCAAGATTGGCATCTTTGATTGAGTCCCAAGCTCGACCAAAACCCAATTCTAAAGAAACAGCAAAAGACCGACCAGCTCTTAACTCTTCTTTGAGTCTTTCAAAAATTAAGATATTTGAGTCAACGGCCATGCCGACTGACAAAATAAAACCGGCAATGCCTGGTAAAGTTAAGGTAACTGGAATTAATTTATAAATAGTTAAAGTAATCAAACCATAAATTAATAAAGCAATATTAGCTAACATTCCGTTTAGTCCGTATAGCAAAACCATAAAAAGCATAACTAAGCCTAAACCAATGGCTCCAGCAGTGATTGATTTAGTGATTGAGGCTTCTCCCAAGGTAGCGGAAATGTTTTTTTGTTCAACAACCTTAATAGGAACTGGTAAAGCCCCAGCGTTAAGCATGATAGATAATTCTGAAGCGGTTTCGGGGGTAAAGTTGCCAGAAATGACGGCTCGACCATCAAGAATTGGCTCGTTAACCATGGGTGAAGTAACTAAACGGTTATCTAGGAAAATAGCGACTGGTCGGTTTAAATTACGAGAGGTAATGTCGGCAAATTGCTTTTTGCCTTCTTCTGAAAACTCTAAAGCAACTACTGGTTGATTGGCGGCTGATTGACCCTGAGAAAATTGGACTGAGGCTTTTTTTAGATCTTTGCCAGTCAAGCCGGTAGAAGTAAAGTTGAAAATACGGGTAAAAGCTGATGGGCTAGCGTAATTAACTTCAGCTGAATCAGTAGCAGTATCTTCCCTGAAATCTAACTGGGCAGTTTGACCGATTAAGTTAATAGCCGTAGATATATCCTGAATTCCAGGAAGCTCAACAATAATCCGGTATGAATCATCATGAATAGAAGTTTGTATTGATGGCTCTGACACCCCGTAGAGATCAACCCGGCGAGAGATAATTTCTTTTGAAGAGTTAATAGCATCAGGGATATCTTCTTTTTGAAGTGAGGACATATCTGCCTCTAAAACTAGATGAGTACCACCTTGAAGATCAAGTCCTTTTTTTAATTCAAGAGTTCGAGAGTTAATGGTAATTTTGGGAATATTAAAGTTTATTTCTCGATTTTTAATCTTAAAATTGACTGGAATAGCAGGAAGGTTGAGATAAAGGCAGACTAAAACTAGAAGTATAATAAACCACAATCGGCGGACAGAATTTTTCATTTTTCCGAAATAGAGCTTTCCAAAGACAACTGTTTAGCGCCCTTAAAAGTATAAATTACTTGACCAGTGTCTAGCTTAGTTTTAACTTTCACATTATCTCCAATTTTAATGCCAACTGATTTAACAAATTTTGACGGGACAGTAACGCCGACTGAGTTGCCGACCTTCATGACCTTATTTAACATATGTAAACGCTATTCATTAAGGTCCGGCCTTTAAGCTAAAGCTTCAAGAACAGACCTTGCTCCTTTCAGGAGACCATCTCCTCTTCATCGCCTATAAGCATGACTCGACCTGATGAAAGAATTTTTTGTAAAAACGGGTCTCTTCTAGATTTACGGAACTCGAATTCTTCTAAAGTCATTGGAGCATAATTAATTTCTTTTTCTCGTTTTGATTCTGCTCTTCGCACTAGTTTATTTAGCTCACTAACGACAACGCTACCGACTAATAATAAATCGATATCGTCGTCTGCTTTTCGAGGCATTTGACGAGCATAACGACCGGCTAACATGGCAAATTTTACATTTCCAAGTTTATTTTTATGCTTGATAATGTCCGCGCCTAAACCTGTGGTTTTTGCAACTAAACTAATTAATTCTTGATAAAAAGGATAAGTTTTAATAAAAAAGTAATAAAGCCGATTGGCTCGAGGCTCTTTTTTAACCATGCCTCTTTCTTCCATTCTTTTTAGTTCTCTTCTAACAGCGTTTATTTCTTCGTTAGTTTTTCTAACTAACTCACGAACGTAATAAATTTCTGAAGGATCTTTAAGAAAAACTTGAATTAATTTAACTCTAACCTTTGAGACAAATAAATCTTTCAGGCTGGCCATAGGCCTCCTTTTAGGCAGGAAACAATATTGTTAATAACTAACTTTCGTTCCAGTAGGCAGACCAGAAATCCAGATTTTACCTGGGTTAAACTGAACCTCTTTGCCTTTTGAATCATAAAAGACAGTTTTTCTTAGACGGCTGACTTTACTAAAGGTTCCAGTTTCGACTTGACCATTTTTGATAATCAAGGCCTTGCCTTTACCAATGGTGCCATACAATAAATGGACATTGCCTGGATAACCATCGTTAGCTGACCTTTCAGTCATAAACTGAATAACTAAGTTTTTGGTAGTTAACTGTTGATCGACATTTAAGTCCATATGGGGCTTCCCACCATTGAGGCGCTTATAAAGATTGTTTTCTTTGTCATATTGCCAGCTAACTTCGTACATGGCATCATCCCAAAAATTATAATCTATAGATTGAGTGTCCTCTCTATCAGCAAAGTCTGGTTCTTTTTTTGAAAAACTCCAACTAACGTAACCGTCGATCCATTCTTCTTCATCTGGATCAAGATTGGTGTAGTCTCTTTTTTTACCAGCTTGCCAAAGTTTTTCTGTGGTACTGTACATGGTATGTTCGGTGGCGACTGTGCGCCCAAGTCTTTCATAATCACGCCAAAAAGTAGGATAGCCAATTGAAAATTGATTTAGATCATTAGCGCCTGACCAGCCATAATCTGAAATTTGGCCAAGGGCATTAGCTGGTCCTGGAGTGTTGGCGCCACCAACGTGGGCATATAATGGAACGTTGTATTCAGAAGCCCAGTCTAAAAAGTAAGTACGAGCACTTCTGACTGGACCAAGGATAGATTCATAGGCGGCTGCTTGACAGTAATATATCGCCATAAAGCGAGTGATGCCGCCTTCGGCAACTGCTTCGTAAACAATGTCAGCGTCTGAAATGCCAGATTGAGGCCTTGATTCTTCATGGTTCTCGATCATGACGGCGAGTGGACGACGAGATTCCCAAATAGATTTCTCTGCTTTGGTAAATTTGGCTCCGTTTAATGGACAAGATTCTGATTGTGAACCAGTGATATCAATAAGGGCTTTTCTGTTAGAATTCTCGTCGCTTTCCTGATCTTGTTTTCCACTTGGTAAAGGAGAAGTGAAGATAGTGCCACTGCCATAAGCAGAAAAGACAGCGTAAGATAATCCAGTGGATAATAAATAAATACCTAAGCTTAATAGTATTAAAAGAGCTTTTTTCTTTTTGTTTTCCATATGAATCCTTAATTATTTATTTGGCATTTTTAATAGCTTTTTTTTCTTCTTCTGATAATTTAGAGCCTTCGGGTTGGCCGTTTCTAATTGTTTTGGCGTAAAACCGAGTAGTGTCTCTTGAGTGTAATGAGCTTAGCACAAAACCAGTATCTTTTTCATCTAGTAAACTTAAACTAAAGCTTTGATCGCCTCCTGTTTGAGGAAAGGGATTAAAACGAACAAAGCCTATTTTTTGGATATGGGCTTCCATGCCTTTACGAGCTTTTTTTAGAGCCGCAGTTAAATTTGTTAAATCTTTTTGGTTAAGATCAACTTTGTTTAAAATCTCAGTTAAGACTGTTTTTAAGTCTTTTTTGGTAATATTTTTTGTTAACTTTTTATAATGAACAATCGAGCGGATTAGAAAAATAGTTAAAACGACTATCCACAATAATAGTCCCAAAACAACCCATTGAATGATATTGGAATCGAGTACCATATGTTTTCGATTTTGATGCATTTATTGAGATTTGTCAACGGGATACAAACAGATATAATAATCTTATGACAAAAAGACGAACTAAGAAGCAAAAAATCAAAGCAAGAGAGAGAAAACATATTTACAAATATAAGCCAGAAGAAAAAATAACTCGGGTTCAAGAGAATGGAACAAAAAAACTAATAATTAAAGATCTATTAAAAACTGTGTCAGTGACAATAATATTAATTGGATTGCTGATGGGAATATTTATTTTCTTAAACTAGCAATTTGCCGGCTTTAAGAATTGGCTTGTGATTTACTAAGACGACCGAGCTGCTGGATTTCATTGATTTGACTAAGTCCCAATGAATAGCGGACTGATTGATGCCACCACCTTGTTTTTCAGGAAAAGCGCTTCCTAAGGCCATATGAATAGTGCCACTAATTTTTTCATCAAATAAGGTATTTAACATCGGTTTTGTGATACCTGGATTGGCGCCAATGGCAAATTCGCCTAAACGTTTGGCGCCAGGATCGGTTTTTAGGGCGGCATGAAGATATTTTTCCCCAATTTCTGAAGAGGCTTTAACTACTTTTCCTTTTTTAAAAGTAAGACTAACTCCCTTAACCACATGGCCAGATCTTAAAGAAGGTATGTCAAAGAAAACTTGACCTTCGGCGCTCTGATCATTTGGAGCCCCAAAGACTTCGCCATCTGGCATGTTGTGAGTACCTGAACAGGCTTCAAAATACCTGTTAGTAAAACTTAGCTTGAGTTGTGTTTTGAATCCTAAAACCTCAACTATTTTGGCATTGTCTAGAGTTTTTTTGAGATTAGTCAGCTTTTGGCTAATTTTTTTCCAATCTTGCAAACAGGCTTTAAAGTATAAATCCTCTAATTCAGTTAAAGACATGTTGGCAGTTTGAGCCATAGATAAACTGGGAAATTCGGTTAAAACCCAAGGTTTTTTTAGAATTATCTTTCTAAGAGGTGGGTTAACCACTTTTGAGCGAGTCATTAATCTTTGAGGATCAATATTAGCTAAAGTGCGATTGTTTTTGGTTGAGTATAAACGAATAATTTTATCAGCCCATTTATAAAGAAAAATGGCAATTTCTGGTTTGTTAGTTAATTGAGAAAGATTTGCGTTTTTGAAAAAGAAAAAATCAAGGTCTTGATTGTCATATATTATGTGAGGATAAGCACCTTTGGTTAAAGATAGTTTGTAGACTTCCTTGACTAAAGGCCATGAAGCCTGATTGGCGTTAATTAAAACTTTATCGCTTTTTTTTACTTTAACAGAATAGTCAACTAGTATTTTTGCTAACTTTTTAACTTTTGGATCAGTCATAGTCATGTATTTTAAAGTAATTGACTAGTTTTTTAAAGGCTCTGGCTCGATGGCTAACTTGATTTTTCTTAGAATCTGGTATTTCAGCAAAGGTTTTATTTAGATCTTTTGATAGAAAAATTGAGTCATAGCCAAAACCATGATTGCCTTTTTCATGTAAAGAGATGTAGCCACGAGAAATACCAGTAAAGGTTTTGATCTTGTTACTAGATGGATCAAATAAAGCTAAGGTGCATTTAAATTGAGCGGTTCGTTGAGGCTTTGGAACTACTTTAAGTAATTGAAGTATATGGTTTCTTGCTTGTTGATGACCATGCTTTGCGAATCGATGAGAATGAACTCCAGGTTGACCATTAAGATGGTCTACCATTAAGCCAGAATCATCAGCTAGAGTTAGAGATTTTGCAATTTGTCCAAAGCCAACTGCTTTTAAAACAGCATTTTGTTTAAATGATTTACCGGTTTCTTTAATGTTGAAGGTTTTTGGGATTGATGAAATCTGATCAAGATTGACAATCTTGAAGTTAAGGTTGCTCAGTAGAGACTTGAATTCTTTTAATTTATGCTGATTCCTAGTGGCAATAAGTAGTTTCATTAAACATAAGCTAACTCAAAAAGGTTGGAAACACAAGGTAAGATTAAGTTATAATAAATCTATGCTCGAAACTGATGGAAAATGGAAAATAGTGGCAATGTTAAAAATGGCTTCTTTGGGGCTGGTGGTAGTGGTGGCAATATTAGTTTTTTTTACTTTTAGAAAAAATGCTCAAATTAATCAAGCTCAACCAAAAACTGGCTTTGCTAGTTTAATTACTGATGGAGCTGACGGAGCTATTTTAACCATTCCTTATCAACAAACCTTGTATAAGCATTTTGGAAATGCAATAAATCCTCAGGTTAATTTACCGGTT
Source organism: uncultured Pseudomonadales bacterium (assembly GCA_964630755.1). GTDB lineage: Bacteria > Patescibacteriota > Microgenomatia > UBA1400 > CG1-02-47-37 > CAZVYS01. The sequence continues at coordinate 56,112 of CAZVYS010000001.1, forward strand.
AAAACAATTACCGGTTATAAAGAGTTTGAGTTTTTAATTGATTCTGGAGCAGTAGTGTCGGCACTGCCTAATACTTTGGCTGAAGATTTGGGAGTAGATCTAACAGATCTACCAAGAATTACGATTGAAGGATTTGCTGGACAAAAAACATTTGCTTATAAAGGAGAGTTTGTAGTTAAGATTGGTGATGAAGAATCGATTATTCCGGTAGTTTTTTCAGAAAACTCTCAGGCTAATAATATCTTGGGAAGAATTGGGTTTTTTGATCAATTTAATATTGAGTTTAATGCTGAGTCTCAACAAATAACAATTAGTCATAAGTAATATGAGAAAAAGAAAAAAAATTCTTCACTGGTTTTATAAGCTTTCCTGGAAAAAACTAATGGGCGTTTCGATGCTAGCATTAACAGCTGCAGTCCTACCAACTGCCTTAAATGTAGCTTTAAATCCAACTCGAACTAGATCTGAGGCAGCTTTGTTGCCTCAAACTCAACCAATATCGACGGAGTTTGAAGTGCCAACTGGACCACCTGCTATCTATTTAGTGGATCATTTCTTTGGAAAACCTGGTGATGCTGTCTTAGTTCACGGAGAAAATTTAGGTGGCTTGCATGAAAACTCATGGGTTAGTTTAGCAGGAGAAAAAATAGCGATAGATAATTTGGTTAGCTGGACGGGGAGTTATATTGAATTTAAGGTGCCTGATACGGCTAAGTCTGGAAGGGTTGAAGTAAGTATTCTGGGTAAACAAGCAAACTGGAGTGGGATGTTTTTTGTAACAGATGTAAAAACCAAAGCAGAATTAAGATTAGCAGATGGTTATTTGAAGGCAAGCGAAATTCAGGGAGGAAAAAATTTATTAGTATGGTTTTTGATAATTAGAGGTGAGGGCGAAGTGACAATTACACCAGTTAATAAAGTTAAGGCTACTACTAAAGAAATTGATTTGCCAATTGGGAAAGTTTACCAAGTGAATATTGACTTAAATAGTGAATTAACTAACGCTTCTAAAGACAGTTTGGTTAATTTGGTAAAAGTAGATAAAAGTGAGGATGTGTTAGTCGGAATTGCTCGAGGTGAACTAGAAAATGGCAAAGGCGAACTAGTCCCCTTGCAGGCTCATCCTTTATACGTTAGCTTTTGAAGCTAGATGCTAAAAATAAAGCCAGAAAAACAAAACACTTCTTATAGTTGTGGGCCGGTATCTTTGAAAATGATTCTTAACTATTATGGAGTTAATCGATCAGAAAAAAGCTTAATAAAACTAGCTAGCGCTAGAAAAGGATATGGATGTGATCCTGATGATTTAGTGCAAGCGGCTGAAAAACTTGGCTTTAAGGCAATATATAAACAAAACAGTTCAATCAAAGAAATAAAACACTATTTAAGTAAAAAAATACCAGTAATCGTAGACTGGTTTTCACCAACTGCCTTGGGTCATTATTCTGTGGTTGTTGGTCTTGATAGGAAAAATTTAATTTATGCTGACCCTCAATTTGGAAGAATTAAGAAAATGAAAGTTGATCAATTTGAAAATAGATGGTTTGAACTAGACGATTATCCGCCAAAAAATCAAGCCAAATTTGCTTTGAGGGAAATAGTAGTGGTATTTCCGAAGTTAGAAAATTAAAACAACTAGGCCTAAGATAAGGCAGTAAAACCCAAAGTAATGAAGCTTACCTTTAATAACAAAACGCTTGAGCATCTTTAAGGCAATTAGGCCAGAGATAAAGGCAGTGGTAAAGCCAGTTAGTAAGATTGGAAATTGTGATGAAGGGAAATTGCTAATTTTATTTAACTGCAGTATTTGGGCGCCAAAAATGGCTGGCAAACTAAGCAAAAAAGAGAAATTAAAGGCTTTTGCTGGCGAAAGACCTAGATGCATACCAGTAATAATGGTGCTACCAGATCTTGAGATGCCGGGGATAATGGCTAGGGCTTGAGAAAAACCGATTAAAAAAGAGTTTTTATAATTTAACTTTATTTTTGGGGCTTTTCTTATTAATTTGGTTGAAAAAAGGAAAGCACTTGTGACAAGTAGAGCAAAACCGACTATTCTGAGAGAGCTAAATAATTGTTCCATCTTGGAGTTTAGTAATAATCCAAACACAGCAGCTGGAAGACTAGCTAAAATGATTAGCTTTATCTTTTTTATAGTGATCTTAGTTAAACTTTCAAAGACAACAATGATGACTGCCAAAGAAGTACCAAGATGCACTAAGACATCAAAAAAGATAGGGGCTTTTGACAATTGGAATAAGTGTTGAGCAATAACTAAATGGCCTGAACTAGAAATCGGCAAAAACTCGGTTAAGCCTTGAATCAGGCCTAATAAAAAACTTTGATAAAAAGTCATTTAGTTATTTTGCCTTTTGTTGTTTTTGATACCAATCCATTAATAGTTTTGAAACTAGATCTTTAGCGCCTAAGCCAATGCTTAGACCAATGCCAAGAGTTAAAGTAGCGATTACTCCAATAAATAAAGTATTAATTAGACTTTGAGCAATACCAAGTTCGTTAATAGCGGCAAGGCTGGTAACGATAACTACTAAATAACTAGCAATTTTGCTTAATAGCCGACTGGTTCTTTTATCAACTTGATTAACAGTGCCTTTAACTAAGTTTTCAACTAAACCGGCTAATAATACTCCAACAGATAAGACCAATACAGCTGAAATTATGTTGGGTAAATATCCTAGCAGCGAACTTAAAACACCAGAAACGGTAGTTAAGCCTAAAACGTTAGCCGCTGCCATAAAGAAAACTATGATTACTAACCAACGGACTATTTGACCGATAAATTCTTCAGCTTTAACTCGGACTTCAGCTTTTTTGAGATATGAATCTAAACCACCTTTTCTTAGTAACTTATCTAACTTAATAGCGCTTAAGATTTTAACAATTAAAGCTTTGCTCCATTTTGCTAAAACTAGTCCAAAAAAGAAAATAACAAGAGCTCCTAAGAAACTGGGAAGAAAACCAAAAAAACCGCTGAGGACATTAGCGCCAGCAATTAAAACGGCTTCTTGCCAGTTCGAAACGGCTCCAAATGAATATGAGGGCATATTATTTCACCTCCCTTCTATTAGTTTTATTATGTAAAGAGGAGGCCAAGAAGTCAAATGAAGTTGATTTTTCTTGGTATAATATAAGGGCTAGGAAGTGTGGTGATGCTCCGATGTAACTTCGGAGAGGAAAGTCCAGACTGCAGAAAGCAGAGTGTCCCGATATAACGTCGGGAGGAAGGAGCCGCGCTTTAGGGTTCTTTGACAGTGAAGCCACAGAGACGAGATCTCCGATGACCTAATCGGTAACGGAGATGTGAAACGTTTAATATCACAGTTGGTATTGAAATCACTCCGATGTTACATCGGAGGGTGGTAATTCTCCTTGCAGCAACTTCCGAATGATCCCTCACTAGGTGCTTTCACGAGCCTGCCAACAGGCAGACAGGGATCAAAGTTTGAAGGCCTAGATAGATGTCACCTCAATCCTGATTAAATCAGGACGAGACAAAATCTGGCTTACAGCTTCCTAGCAAACAAAAGCACTCTTTTTAGAGTGTTTTTGTTTATTATTATGGAAATCAACAACAAGGCAGCAAAACTAATAAACACTGGCGTTAACGGCACCTCTGATAAATCAAAGTTGGCTAGATGAACTAAAACTGGATGAGATAAGTAAATTAAATATGAATGTTTTCCAAACCAGGAAATAATCTTATTATTTAAAGATTTTATTTGTGAATTCAGGAAAAATGAAATAAAACCAAACGAGTATAATAACTGAGGTATTTTGGCAAATCGAATAGCTAGAACAATGTTTTTTGAAAATTGCAAATACTGATGAGTGTCAATAATTGAAAGAATTAAACCGATAATTAGTAGTAGTAAGCTGATTTTTTTTGAGATAAAAGACTTTACTCTGGCAAGATAAATTCCAAGAATAAAATAAAAGATCCAGGTTAGAAAAATTGTGTTTTGGATTTGATCTGAAGGTGGATTTTGAGAAAAAGAAAAATAACTATATAAGCCAAGTTGAGCAATTAAACTGGCCATTAAAGTTAATTTTAACTTAGATAGTGATAGTTTATGGATAAAAGGAAAGAGTAAATATAACTGCAAGATAACAGAGACAAAATAGAGATGATAATCAGCCCAACCTAATAGCAATATTTTCCAAACAGGACCTGTTTCAAGAACTTTCCACCAAGGGTCAATATATTCTGATAAAAAAAGGTAATAAGCTGACCAAATTAAGTATAAGGGCAATATTTTAGTAAGACGGGATTGGTAGAACTTTAATAGTTTAATTTTTTGGTTTAAATATTTTAAACTTAATCCGAAGCCTGAAAGAAAAATAAAGATTGGAACACAGAAACGTAAAGCTTGATTAACTGAAATAAAAAGTAAATTGGTCGGATAGGTAAAAACAGCTTGAGGGGGTACAAAGGTAAGTAAATGAAGGCCAATAACAGCCAAGATGGCTAAGCCTTTTAACTGAAGTGAAATATCCTTATCTTTATTGAGAATAGTTGACATTACTTTTTATAATGCCGATGATATAAATCGTTAATAATTATCTCGATAAACAAAACAGAAGGGACAGATAGGATAGCGCCAGGAATACCAGCTGTCTTGAAACCAATTAATAAGGAAATAATAATTACTAATGGGCTTAAACCAACGGCCTTGGACATAATTTTAGGAACAATAAAATTATTCTCGAGTTGTTGAATAAGAAAATATAAAGCAAAAACAGCTAAGGCCAAAACCGGAGAAGTGCCTAAGGCCACTAATACAGCTGGAATCATTGAGACAGTCGGGCCAATATTAGGAATAATTTCAAGCATGCCAGCAAGAAAAGCTAAAGGAACGGCAAACTCAACTCCTAAAAAGGTTAAGCCAAGGTATGACATCATGCCAACTATTAGCATTAAAGCTAGTTGGCCTCGCATCCAAGAACCTAGTTTGCTCTCAAGTTTTTCGATTAAATCTTCTGCGTGTTTTTCTGTTCCATTGTTTCCGAGCATAAAAACAAGATATTTATGAAGATTTTTTCTTTCCATAATTAAGTAAAAAACTATAACCATAAAAGTAAAAAGGCCAGCCACATTAGCAAAGGTGCTAACAGCAATTTTTAAAATCTGTTCTGGAAGGGCATTAAGGTGAGAATTAAAGATAGAGACGTCGAAACGACCCTGGCTTAGATTGGCAATATCTTGAGGTAAGCGGGTGATAAACTTGGTTGTTTGTTCGACTAATGGAGGAACAAGAGAAGCAATGCCGTAACTAATACCAGTCCAAATAAGTATATAAATAAGTAAAATACTTAACCCTCTTGGAACTTTAAGCTTTTCTAGCTTATCAACAATCGGGCTTAAGGCAGACATAAAAATAATCGCAATAAATATTAGCAACAATATGTTTCTGATTTGAAATAAAAACCACAAAAATATTAAAAAGAAGGCAGTAAAAATAATGGTTTTGTGAGAGATTTCGATTTTGGCTGGCTTCATATACTATTTAGTATACCAAGACTTTAGTTGAGTGACTACTATTTGAGGATAGTTATGACTATTGATATTAAACCATTTAATGTAGGGTTTTTTATGAAACCAAGTTATTTGGCGACGAAGATATTGTTTTTCAGCTGTTGTCCAGGATTTAATAACTTTATCTATGTTAATATTTTTCTTAAAATAAGGCTGCCATTGTTTATATCCCATGGCTGACATAGACGGTAAATTCCAAGAATAGCCAGCTTTGATTAGTGATTCAACTTCTGCTTTGGAATTAGCGCTAATTCTATCAAGAACTCTTTTCTCAACTCTATTATCTAAGTTTTTTTTATTAGCAGTTAAACCAACCCAAAATTGATCAGATTCTGCAAGATTCAGTCTTTTTGTTTTCTTAACCTTCAAGGTCGGACCCTTAAGGTTAATTTCGATAGCCCGAATTAGTCGACGTGGATTATGTTGATCAGAATGATTCATTTTTTGATATTTATCAAAATCTAGTTTTTTTAGTTTTTTTTGAAGACTGAGAACATTTAATTTACTTAACTGCTGGCGTAAAACTTGGTTAGCAGGAATGGCAATGGTGTTTAGTGGTTTTGTTAAAGCCTGAAGATACAAACCAGTACCGCCAACAAGAATAGGCAATTCTCTGGCAGTCCAAATCTTTTTAATTCTAGGGATAGCAAAGTTTATAAAATGAGCGACAGAAAAATCCTGATTTGGTTTAACTAAATCGTAACCCCAGACTTTAATTTTTTTGATTAAATAATGTCCATCTTTATATTGTTTAGCTTTTTGAGGTAAATCTTTGCCTGTGCCAATATCCATTCCTTTATAAACTTGACGAGAATCAGCTGAGATAATCTGACCTGAAAAGATCTTACTTAATTTTAAAGCCAAATTGGTTTTGCCAGTGGCAGTTGAACCACAAATAATTAGAAGTTTTTTCATTTGATTACTTTTGGTCTTGCCCTAAGATATTTTTTATTAATTAATTTTTCTAAAATATCCCAACGGCGTTTTTTTTCTTTTGGCGGAACGTTATCAGGATAGTGCTTGCTGGCGAAAGTGTGAGGTCGAGGAGAATACTGAGCTACAAAAGCAACCTTAAAATCAACTTTTCGAGCAAGCTTAACAGTGTCCTGAAAATCTTTTTCAGTTTCGCCTGGAAAACCGACAATAATATCTGTGCCGATTTCTGCTTTTGGAATTTTTATTCTAATTTTATTAATTAGTGCAAGGTATTGTTTTCGAGTATAACCTCTGTTCATCTTTTTTAATATTTTGTTTGATCCTGATTGAACTGGTAGATAGATAAATCGATCAATTCGATTATTTCTGGCGATACAGTTGATTAATTGATCAGAAAAATCCCAAGGGTTAGAGGTTAAAAATCTTAGTTTTTTAATTTGTTTAAACTCAAGAATTTTTTCTAATAGCTTGACAAAAGGCGGTTTAGCTTTAAAAGTTTTATATTGTGATTGATTGGTGGGTAATTTTATTTTATTGCCATCCATTAATATTTTTCTTAAACCAATGCCAAGTTTTTCTAATCCGTATGAATTAACGTTTTGACCAACTAGAGTAATTTCAAAATAGCCTTTTTCTACTAAATTTTCCACTTCTTCTAAAATATCTCTCATGGGCCTTGATACTTCTCTCCCTCTTGAAAAAGGAACTATACAGTAGGTGCAAAATGAATTACAGCCATTACTGATCGGTATCCAGGCATGGTGCTTATCGCGCCTGATAGCTTCTTGATTAAAACCAACTTCGTCTATCGGTAAGATTTCGTCAACAAAAGGAAGCATTTTAAGTAGTTTTTCTTCACCATGATGAATCATGCAACCAGTTAAAATAATTTTAGGCTTTTGCTTGTTCTTTAAGTTCTCTTTTAAGTTGTAGAGAAAACCAACAGCTTTGTCTTCAGCTCTTTGCCTGACACTGCAGGTGTTAATTACAATCTCGTCTGCCTTGGCAGCTGATTTTGCTTTCTTAAACCCCCTGCTCTGGTAATCACCAGCAATCCGCTCTGAGTCGGCTTTGTTCATTTGGCAGCCAAAAGTATGAATATAGTATTTTTTCGACATGAGATATTTTAACAGATAAAATATCTATTCCTATCACACTCCCGGAATGTGATAGTTTATTACGAAGAGGCAGAAGAGTATTTAGTTAGAGCGAGTTGCCAAAACTTAATTGAGATATAAAAAACGATAATTGAGGCAAAAAATGAGGCTATAATAGCTGGAAGTGTAAGTAAACCCAATAACACTTTGGCGGGAATAGTAAATACCAGAGAAATTGGTATCACAAAAGTTAAAAAGGCACGAATAAAATTAAGATAAATATCGACAGGAACACGACCCATAGAAGCTAGATCACGGAAAATCCAGATAGTATGATCTACTTCTGTAGTTAAAACGCCAATAGCAGCAACAATTATATGGATGGCGGTAATGGTAAAAAATGAAGCCAGGCCCAAAAATAGAAAATAGAGAATATTAGATGAAGGGAAATGAAAGGTTTTAATAATAAGCATCACAATAACCAGAATTAAGATGGGTAAATCAAGAAAGTCAGTGTGTTTAGTTAAAGCGTTAAATAAAGGGCTGATGGGTTTAATGAGCTTATAATCAAAAGTGCCAGTGATAATATCTTGCCGAAACCAATAAATACCTCTAAAGAAAAATTGAGCTAGCAAGTCAAAAAGATTGAAAACTAAAAAGAAAATAACTAACTGGTCAAAGGTGTAACCAGAAACTAAGGTGAGCCTGGTTTTTAAGATTAATAAAAACCAAAGAAAAAAAGTAAAACGAATTAACTTACCAGTTAAAAATAAAAATGATGACAAACGAGTGCTTAATAGGCTTTGTAAAGACATCAAGCTATGCTTAGTCCAATAAAGCCAGTAAATTCTTAATCTTTTTAACATTTTAACGACCATAAGCACCATAAGTTTTTAGGCCCTTTTTCCAAATTAAACGAGAAAGTTTATAAAGCACGGCAATCCAAATCAACATAATCAATAGAGTGGCGTAGATTTGAACTGGATTTAGCCGACCTAAATAGATTTGAACTGGATAAAAAACTAAATAAGCTGGAGGGAGGTAGCGGATGATATTAAAAGCTGCAGTTGGCAAAATATCTAATGGGAATAGTCCGCCAGCAATAAATTCAATAATCATAAAGACAAAAAACCGCAATGGCCAGCCGTTGTGTTCTGGATACCAAAAGGCAAAACTACTAACTATAAAACTAAAAAGAAAGTACATGATGATGGCCAAGATAGTTGCGAGAATAAACGTAGATATTAATAGCCAGCTTCTCTGAAGAACTAAAGGAGGTTTAATGATTAAGATAAAAATGAAAAGTTCTACAGATAAAAATAAAATATTCAATAGTTTATCTGCTAAGTCCCGACTGAGCCAACTTTTTAGGTAGTTAATTGGTTTAACTAGATAGTTGTTAAGATCACCATTGGCGATTTCGGCGCCAACATAAGTGCTACGAGATGAAAATACAAAAGTCCTTAAAACTGAAGTGCCGATAATATAAGTTAACATTATTGATTTGGAGTAATCAAAAATTTCACTTTGATTAGTAAAAATGGCTATCCAAAGAAAGTAAACAGCAAAAAACTGCAAAACAGTTCTGACCCGCCACATGATGAAGTTAAGTCGGTAAACAAATGCATCCTGCCAGCTTATTCTGAAAATCTGAAAATATTTCATAAGTCAAGGCTCCGAACTGACATAAAGTTACGGAACCTTAGGTTATTTTTAGGACAAATCACGACCAGTAAAAACTTCACGAATTATATCTTCGATCGAAGACTCAAGAATATTTAAGTCGGCAACAGGGAATTTTTCTAATAGTTTAGCGGCGACTGGATTGACTGATCGTCTTTTAACTGAAAAAACAACCTGGTGAGGATCATATTGTTTAATTTTAGCGGCTTTGATAATACTAAATTGTTTTTTTTCAACAACTTTTGAAAAAGTGACTTCTAGAATTTTTCGATCTGCGTATTTTTTAATAATTTCGTCTAATGCGCCGTCGAAAAAGATTTTACCTTTATCAATGATAATGACGCGGTCACATAATTCTTTGACATCATCCATATAGTGAGAAGTTAAAATGATAGTAGCTTTGAATTTTTGATTGTATTCTTTAATAAAATCTCTGATCTTTTTTTGCATGACTACATCTAGACCAATAGTTGGCTCATCTAAAAATAAAACTTTTGGGGAATGAAGTAAGGCGGCAACAAGTTCGCATTTCATTCTCTGGCCAAGAGATAGTTTTCTAACCTGGACCTTGATAATGTCTTTTAGGTCAAGCATTTTGACTAAGTTTTTTAAGGTGTGGTCAAATTTCTTTTGAGGAACTTCGTAGATTTCTTTATTAAGAATAAAAGAGTCTAAGGCAGGCAGGTCCCACCAGAGTTGGTTTTTCTGGCCCATGACTAAAGAAAACTGCTTTTGAAATTCAGGCTTTCGATCAAAAGGAGTGTAATTTAAAACACTAACTTCACCAGCAGTTGGATATAAAAGACCTGATAATACTTTTAAGGTAGTTGTTTTACCAGCGCCATTTGGACCAATAAAACCAACTAACTCCCCTTCTTTAATAGAAAAAGAAATATCATTAACAGCCTTAACGTCTTCGTATTTTCGATTAAATAAAGATTTTAAAGAACCTTTTAAACCAGGTTCTTTTTGATAAACTTGGTAGTATTTTTTTAAGTTTTTAACTATGATTAAAGACATAAAGCTATTTTAGCATGATTATTAGCATGATTATGACGAGGCTGAGGTGTATGATTTTAAACAAAATCTCCAAGTCTTGTTTGATAAAAAAAGTAGAACAATTGAGATAAAAACTGCGTAAACCACCAACCAGCTTGATGGGCTAGAAACAATCACCTGAGTCGGAATAGTAGTAACAAAAGCTAAAGGGAATATGAAAGTAAGTAAAAATTTAAATGCTTTTCCAGAGATATTTAAAGGTATGCGGCAAAGTTGATGAAAGGGTCTAAATAAATGGTGGATGTTATCTACTCGACCCCACTTAAAAATTGGCATAAGAGATATAAACCAGAGCGAGTAAGTAATGGCTAAACCAGTGAATAACAAGATAATAAACTGAAATATTTGCAAAAATGAGATAGGTAAAAAATAGGATCTGATTAAGTAAATAATAATGACGATCATAGAGATATTGCTAAAAAAAGGGGCAAATGAAAATCGCCTTAAGGAAATGTAAAACTGAGATGAAATTGGCTTAGTGAGAATGTAATCAAGCTTCCCAGTATTAACAATAGAAGTAAGGTCCCAAAAATTTAATTCAAAAAAACTATCAAAAATTCTATCGATTAGAAAATATATAGCAGTTAATAATAACATTGATTCTAGGGTCCAACCGTTAATAGAGTCAAGATGCTTATAGATAAATATAAAGGTTATAAAAACTACAAAAGCCCAAAGAAGGCCAACAAAATTTTGAAGTAAAAAATGTCCCCTAAATTCCATTTCTCTAGCAAGGCAGTTACGGAAAAATGATATGTATAATTTAAGATAACGCTTCATTTATCCCCCAAAGACATCGTAAGCCTTAAAGCCTTTTTTTAATACTAATTTATAAATCAGGTAAAAAACCAAACACCAAATTAATTGGATTAGTAATCCAAGGCCGATGTGTGATAGTTGAGTAATTTTATTTAACATCAAAGATAAAGGGAAAAATAACATGTATTTAAAAGGCAAAAGATTAACTAGCTTTAAAAAAGTTGATGGAAATAAATCCAAAGGAATTAGTTCGCCACTAAAAAAGCTTGCCAGAATCTGATAAAAGAAAAACAGCCAACCAGATTCTAAAAACCAAACTGAAGATAAACCTAATGACATTTTAATGAAAAAATTGAGGAAAAAAGCAAAAAATAAACTAATCATAAAAGATAAAATATTAACAAAATTGAGACTGTAGTTTTCCCAGTAAGATTTGAAAAGCAAAAAGAAGATGAGGAAAATTGGAGCTAGAAAGATAATTCTGACTATTCGCCAAGAAATGGCGTCAGCGATTTTTTTAACGGTAATGCTAAATGGTTTGGTTAGATAGTTTGAAAAAACACCAGATTTAATTTCGTCTGACAAATGGTATTGCGGATGCGTGTCAACTAAATTATTAATAAACATAATGCCTAGATAGTAAATAATCATGCCTGAAGCAGAATAGCTACCAATTAGAGGTTTAGTTTGAAAAGCAGCTAGCCAAAAAATTAAAGAAACAGCAGCTGGGCCAATATCGTTTAACATCCAGATAAAACCAGTAGCTCGATAAATTAGAGCGTCAGAAATAGAAATAGAGAAAAATGACCAAAACTTTTTCATTATGAAATTGTAACACGGAGAAGAAAAGCTTATTTCTTGACTAAGCGTTTAAGAGTTTTACCAACCACAAAACGAACTACTCGATGACCTTTGATGATTAAGTCTTCACCAGTTTGAGGATTTCGACCTTTTTTATCTTTTACTTTAGTAACTTTAAAAGTACCAAAGCCAGAAAGAACTACTTTTTCACCCTTGTTGATTTGCCTAATAGTTTCGTCTAAAAAAGCATCAATTGATTCTCGGGCGGCTTTTTTAGTTAAATGAGCCTTTTTAGCAACAATTTCAATAATTTCAGCTTTTGTCATAATAAAATGATAATAGCTGATATATCAGCCTAAATCAAGTAGCAATTTAAGTATTTAAAGTGTATCAGTTGGCCACAGATTCTGTACGCAATTCTCGAATAACCGTAATTTTAATCTGGCCAGGAAAAGCCTTGACATCTTCTTTAACCTTATTTTTAATGTCATTGGCTAGCTTGGTAGCAGCGTCATCATCAATTTGATCTGGCTTTACTATAACTCTGACTTCACGTCCAGCTTGAATAGCAAAAGCAGAGTCAACGCCGTCAAAGGAATTAGCAATTTCTTCTAGTTGAGTCATACGCTGAAGATAACCTTCATGGTCATCATAGCGAGCACCTGGGCGAGAACCAGAAATAGCATCTGCAATATAGACCAGTTTTGATTCAACTGAAGAAAAAGGTTTGTCTTCATGATGTTGCTCGACACAGTCAATCACAGCTTTTGGAATATTGAATTTTTTTAAGAACTTCACCCCAAGTTCAACGTGAGTGCCTTCTTCATCATCAATTACCTTGCCAATATCGTGAAGCAGACAGCCTAAACGAACAATATTGCTGTCAGCGCCTATTTCATGAGCTAATTTAATGCCAATTTTGGTTTCTTCAAGAGTATGAGTAATCATGCTTTGGCCGTAAGAAAATCGATATTTAAATCGACCAAGCATGTCCATAATTTCGCGAGGAAGATTGAAAACTTTAATAGCATGGCAAAGCTTTTCTCCTTCTTGGCTCATAATACGATTAATATCTTTAGTTACCTGTTTTACCACCTCTTCGATACGAGAAGGTTGAATACGACCATCAGCCATTAATTTTTCCAATGCAACCCTAGCAATTTCTCTTCTGACAGAATTAAAACAAGACAATCGAATAATACCTTCTTCGTCTAAGTCGACTTCGACTCCAGTGACTTTTTCAAAAGTACGAATATTTCTACCCTCACGGCCAATAACTCGACCCTTCATATCTTCGTCAGCAACTTTGACAATAGAAACTGTGTATTCAGCTACATAATCAGTAGCACCATGCCGCATGGCTTCAACAAGTATTTCTTTAACTTTGTCCTGAGCTTCTGATTTGGCTTTTTCTTCAGCATCTTTAATAATTTGAGCAATATCTCTCGTCATCCGTTTTTGATAGGCTTTGAGGATTAAATCCTGAGCTTCTTGTTTTGTTAGTTTTGCGATATTCTCTAATTGAGTAAGTTGTTTTTGCTTAAGAACTTCTACATTTTTTTGTTCTTTTTGAATATGTTTTTGAAGGCCAGAAACACTTTTTTCGCGTTGCTCAACTGCTCCTAAACGATGGTCAAGCTTTAATGCTTCTTTCTGAACTCTATCTTTAAGTCTTTGAGTTTGTTGAATAATTTCTTGAGATTGTTTGTCAGCTTGACGCTTGGCTTCAAAAGCTTTGTTTTTAGCTTCAAGAATAATTTCTTGAGCTTTGGCATGAGCTTGGGCCTGGGCTGCAGCTAGTTGCTGTTTTGATGGAACAACTTTTATTGATTGTGTTTGAGCGGGCTTTTTGACAGGTGAGGCGGATTTACTCTTGGTAGTATCAGTAGCTTTCCCAGCCATTAAATTTGAGAAACGAGATAAAAACGACATATATTATCCTTTTATGATATTTAGCAGATCCGATGTAGCTTCGGATAACTACAACTATATTTAATGAATTGGGGTAAACAGCGAGATTACTCGCCCATTGAAGAGCTTGAGGTATTTATAAAATTAGGTTGATATAACAACATTAAATTTAACAATATCACTATTTATCCAATACTAGTATTTTACGCCTATAGATTTAATCCGTCAATGCTTAAGTTAATAGAGTTAGAAGAAAAACCTCTAGAGTAGAGGTATTGATAGGCCTTTTGTTTATCTGTAAATTTTTTTAATTTTAATAGTTTTTTAGCTAGAGCTCGTTCTTGATCTATTGACAATAAAACTGAGTCGATATTCGATTGATCAACTCCTTTTTGAATTAACTCACTTTTTAAGGCAAGGTTGCCTTTGGGTCGATGACTTGATCTTTGCTCAACCCACCAAGCAGCAAACTTTTGGTCATTAAGCATGTCAAGTTCGATAAAATAATCAATCACTTCGTTTAAAAGACTAGCTGATGGTTTGAATTTTTTTAGTTTGAGTTTGATCTCAGCAATGCTTTGCGGCCGGAAAGATAAAATCTTGAGAGTTTTATTAATCAGTTTTTGGCGGACGGCCGCGTTGTTTTTTGGAGGTATCATTGTTAGTTTGATTTTTAACTTTTTGCCAGATTTGGGTTTCGATTTTTTTAGATACTTTAGGATTATCAGCTAAATAGATTCTAGCAGCTTCTTTGCCTTGACCAATAACTTTTCCTTTGTATTTATAAAAACTGCCGGATTTTTCAATAATATTATGTTCAACCCCAAGATCAATCAGGCCACCTAGTTTACTGATCCCAGAAACATTAAGAATGTCAAACTCGGCTTTTCTAAAAGGAGGGGCTACTTTGTTTTTAACTACTTTAACTCTGTGGCGAGAGCCAATGATAGTGTCACCATCTTGGATGTTGCCGATCTTACGACAGTCTAAGCGAATTGATGAATAAAACTTTAAAGCTTTGCCACCAGAAGTGGTTTCTGGATTGCCGAACATAACGCCAATTTTCATTCTTAACTGGTTAGTAAAAATGACGACAGCTTTTGATTTTGCGATAGCTGAGGTTAGTTTTCTCATGGCTTGACTCATAAGTCTGGCTTGAACGCCGATCATGGCATCACCCATTTCGCCCTCGATCTCAGCCTTAGGCACTAAGGCAGCTACTGAATCAACACAGATAACATCTACTGCTCCAGAGCGGATTAAGGTCTCGGTGATTTCTAGAGCTTGCTCGCCGGTGTCTGGTTGAGAAATAATTAAGTCATCAAGGTTAACACCAATAGTTTCGGCGCGTTGAGGATCAAGAGCATGCTCGGCGTCAATAAAAGCAACTGTGCCCCCCTGTTTTTGAGCTTCAGCAATAACATGAAGGCAAAGGGTGGTTTTGCCACTTGCCTCTGGACCATAGATTTCAGAAATACGACCACGAGGTAGACCACCAATACCCAGAGCAATATCTAGGGTAATTGAGCCAGTTGGAATAACAGCTACTTTTTGATGCTGATGATCGCCAAGCTTCATGATTGAACCTTTACCATATTCTTTTTCTATTTGCTCCATAGCCACTTTAATTGCTTGAAGTTTAGGGTCTTTGGACATAAATACCTTTCATTTGAGGGCAGAAGAAATAAATTACTATTATCAGCATAACAAAGATGTTAATAATTGCAAGTCAAATTCATATTCCGTTAAAACTAATTTTTAACTCTCCACCAAATATATTAGCCAAGCGTTTTAAAAAGGAGACTGAAGTGGTAGTTTGAGCATTTTCAACACGGGAAATAACAGATTGTTGAGTTTTAAGTTTATTGGCTAGTTGTTTTTGAGTAAGTTGATGCTTTAAGCGAGCTTTGATAACAACTCTGGCGATTTCATATTCTACACGACTCTCTTTGAGAGCTTTTTTAAATTTTGGATTATTAAGAAGTTGTTTTTTGTGGGTTTGCCAATCCATATGATGATATCATATCACAATATTGTGATATTAGTCAATTGAATATTTTTAATCTGTTTAAGGCAATTTTAATTTCTTTTTTAGGAATTTTTTGAGATTTTTTTACAAAAGCGTGAAGCATTAGAAAAATCTTCTTTGTCTGAGTAAGATAGAAAAAACGAATAGATTTTTTGCCAAGAATCCTTAATTCCCTTATAGGCGTATTTCTAATTTTTTTGACATAGGGTTGATTTAATTTTAGATTAAATTCAATCAATAACTCAAAAGTGTCGTGAACCTTAGCTTGAAGACTAACTGGTAAATCTTCGATAAAATCTTTAACTGGAATTTTTCCTGAAGACTTTTGATAATATTTTATTCTCCATTTGGACATTAAATAATTAAATCAAATAAAACCCGAAGATGTCAAGAGTAAAAAATAGTATGATAAAATTAATAAAAACGGGGATTAGTTTAATGGTAGAATACGCGGCTGGGGGTCGTGTGGCTTGAGTTCGATTCTCAAATCCCCGACATTTAGGTTGATATATCAGCCTTCTTTAAGAAGCTAATTAAATGCAAAAGATTGTCAATATAATAGTCTGCGTTGGTTGGTTGGTAATTATTAGGTAAGTTTTGAGTTAAGCAGATAGTAGTTATTTTACTGGCTTTTGCAGCATTAATGCCTGTTTGAGAATCTTCTAAAATATAAGAAGTTTGAGGATTAGCATTTAGTTTTTTTAAGGCATAAAGATAGCCGTCGGGATGAGGTTTGGATTTAAGCTGAGGGGTGTCGTTGACGGAAACAGTAACTGAAAACTGATTGGCAAACGGCAATCTAGCTAAAACTTTTTGAATCCATATTCGCCGCGAGGAAGACACAATGCCCAATTTATATTGATTATTAGTTAAATAATTGACTAGCTTTTTTAAGTTAGGTGTAATTGGAGCCGTAGCATAAATCTCTTGAGCTTGCTGGTCATACCTTTTGATAAATTGGTTTTTGGTACCTTTATACCCATACTCTTTTGCCCAATTGAAAATTGAGTTAAGATCACTGCCATAGGCTTTTTTTAATAAAAGCTTGGCTTTATTGGCGTTTAAGATTGAAGTGTAATATTTTAATTCTTTGGCTTGCCAGATTTTCTCACTATTAACAATAACTCCGTCCATGTCAAATAAAAAAACTTTGTTTTTTGTCATAAATTTAGCTAGTTAAACAGAAAAAGCTACCGACAGGTGAAAACTCTTTTATGTGAACCTTTTGGTTATAAAAAACCGAGGCAGAGCCACCATCTAGATTAAGAGCGTGTATAATTGGAGTCTTTAATTGGCTAGCAATAGCTATAACAATCTTGGGAGTATCGGCTAATAAGGGACCTAAAAATAAAGAGTCTGGTGAGGTAATAACCATGAAAAGCAAACTGCCATCTTTAGTTTGAGCAGCAATTATTCGTCGACGGAGTTGATCGTTACGGATTTTTAATGACAAGGGTTGAGAGTTTTGAACTAAGATTGGGCCAGATTGAAAACCAAGCTTAGAATCATCTTTTAAATAAGAGCTTATTGATAATCGATTGTTATTAACTGATAAAAAACCGTTGAATAATTGACTGGTGATAGGTTTTGAGATTTCAGTTTTTTCAGAAACTAACCAACCTAAGGGCTTATAATCCTCTGAGTAAAATCCAGCGTTAACTAAGACTGAACAGTTATGTTTATCAATTAAATCTATTGAAGCTAGTTGATCTTTAAAATTGGGTAATAGTTTGAGTTTCTCAAATTGATCAATGATAAGATGAGAGAAATAGTAAGTAGCACCATTGATAATAATGGGGTCAAGTTTTTCTCGGGTTAGATTTTCTTTTATTGCTGGTGAGGGAAGCGGTTTTTGAGTAATAGCTGGCTCGCGCTCGAGATAATAAAAAACAACTAAGCCTAAAATGGGAATAATTAAAAAAAGAAATAGTTTTTTCATAATTTAAAAGCGTTTAGTAATCTTCTAACTTCTGACGGCTTTGAGGCTTTCATTAACTGAACTCTTAAAACTAAGGCATTGTCAAAACCTTTTATATATATTTTAAAGAATCTTTTCAAACTATGGAATGATTTTAAATTATTATTGGTTTGTTCAAAAAGCTTGAGGTGACTTAATAAAAGGTTAATTTTTTGTTTAGGGGTTTTTGAGTTGATGGTTTGATTAGGATTAAAAATATATGGATCAAGCAAAACTCCCCTGCCGATCATGATGCCATCTAAAGAGTGTTTTTTAATCATGCTTTTTGCTTCTAAAAGGCTTTTAATATCACCATTACCGATGATTTTGGTTTTGGGGCTAAGCTTGTCTCTTAAAATAATAATTTTTTTTAGTTCCTGCCAATGAGGTTTTACCTCTGACAGTTCTTTTTTGGTACGAAGATGAATGGTTAGAGCATCTAGGTTCAAAGAGAGTAAAAAGCCAAGCCATTCTTCAGTTTGAATCGAGTTAAAACCTAATCTGGTTTTGACTGAAACGGGAGTTTTTTGATTGGCTCCAATTTGGGTGGCTTTGATAATTTCTTTAGCTATTTTAGGAGCGTTGATTAAAGCAGCGCCAGCGCCTTTTTTGATGACCGCTTTAACTGGACAGCCAAGATTAATATCTATGCCGTCAAAACCAAGTTTGCAGAGGAGCTTAGCTGTTTGTTCAAATAATTCTGGGGTGGTACCCCAAATTTGGGCAATGAGCGGTTTTTGCTTTTTTTGATATTGAAGACGTCTAATAGAAGCAGTTTTGTCGTGAGAGAAAATGGCCTTGACATGAGTAAATTCGGTAAACATAAGATCTGGTTTGCCTAGATCACACAAAAGCGACCTAAATACTTCGTCAGTGACTCCATCCATAGGAGCAAGACATATGATTGGTTTTTTTAACTCTTGCCAAATATTTATCATACTGAGATTATATAATAGACAGACATGGCAAAAGATAAATATACAGCAGTTTGGGTATCGCATTCGTCAATTTCTGATTGGCTAGTGTGTCCTCGGGCCTACTTTCTTAAAAACGTTTACAAAGATCCAAAAACTGGGCGAAAGATATCCTTGGTTAGTCCGCCGTTAACTTTAGGAAAGGTAGTTCATGAAGTAGTGGAAGGATTATCGGTTTTGCCTCTTGAAAAGAGATTTAACGAACCTCTTTTGGCGAAGTTTGAAGAAAAGTGGCAACAAGTGAGCGGTAGGGCAGGAGGTTTTTTTAGCAAAGATGTGGAAATGAAGTATAAACAGCGAGGCCAAGAAATGCTAAAGAGAATTACTAGAAATCCTGGGCCTCTAAATCGTCTGGCAGTAAAAATCCAGATGGAATTGCCTTATTATTGGCTTTCTGAAAAAGATAATATTATACTTTGCGGCATGATTGACTGGCTTGAGTATCTTGAAAAAGAAGACGCTGTTGCTATTATTGATTTTAAGACTGGTAAAAAAAGAGAGAAGAAAGGTTCTTTGCAGCTGCCTATTTACTACTTGTTGGCGACAGAAACTCAAAAAAGAGCAGTTAAGAAAGCTAGTTACTGGTATGTTTCTTTAGCTGATAAACCAGTTGAGCAAAAATTACCAGATGCTGCAAAGTCCCGAGAAAAAATCTTAAAGATAGCAAAAGAGATTAAGTTGGCTCGACAACTAGAGAGATTTAAGTGTCCGAATAATGGTTGTCGAGCTTGTGAACCGTTTGAGGACGTTATTAATGGTAAGGCAGAATTAGTGGGAACGGATAATATTAATCGTGATGTATATATTTATTTAAAAAACGAAGATCAAACTGAAGGGGAAATATTGTGACAGATAAGAGGGGCAAAGTTTTAAGGTGGGTGGGTAAGATTCCTAAAGGCAAGGTGTCTACATACGGTCGGATTGCAAAACTAGCAAAAGTTAAAAGTGCCAGGCCAGTTGGTAACTGGCTGCACACTCATGGTAAACCAATCAGTATTGTCCCCTGTCATCGGGTGGTAAATGCTCAAGGCAAGCTTGCTTTAAATTTTGGAGCTAAAGGTGGGATAAAAACTCAAAAAAAACGATTAGAAAATGAAGAGGTTAAGGTGGAAAACTATAAAGTAGATCTAGATAAATATTTATGGAAGCCTACAGGGAGTCTATTTGAAAGTTAGCGTTTAGGACTTTGCTTCTGCCTTCTGGCTTTGCCGCCTTTACCAGCTTGGCGACGTTGTCTTTTTCGTGGATCACGAGTAAGCAAACCTTTTTTTCTTAATAAAGGCTTAAATTTTTCCTCATCAGCTTTAACTAGGGATCTTGAGATGCCGTGGATAACAGCCTCAAGTTGGCTATTTTTACCAGAACCAACGACTTTAACAGTCACGTGATATTTTCCTAAAACGCTACAAACATTAAACGGTTGGTCAAATAATATTTGGTTAATTTTGCCAGGAAAATATTTAGAAACTGCTTGATCATTAACTAGAGAGTCGCCTTTTTTTCTAAACAATCGAATTCTAGCAATAGCTTTTCTTCTTCGACCAACTGCATGAATATAGTTTGCTTTAGGCATTTTTCTCCTTTTTAAGTTTGTCTTGATAGATATGTTGATCATCTTTAAAAACTTTTAAACGATTAAGCCTCATGTCTCGAAGTTTGTTTTTAGGCAACATGTTTTTTACAGCTGAAAAGATAATTTTTCTTGAATCCTTTTTTAATTGCTCTTCAAAAGTAATCTGTTTTAAACCGCTAGGATAGTTAGAATGACGGTAATATATTTTTTGTTTTTGTTTTCTACCAGTAACCTGGACTTTATCGCTGTTAATGACAACTACATAGTCACCACAGTCTAGATGAGAAGTAAAGTAAGGTTTGTTTTTGCCGATTAAGAATTGCGCTATGCTGGTGGCAATCCGACCCAAGACTTGATCTTTTACATCAACAAGGTGCCAAGCGCGTTTAATATCTTTAGGAGTGGTTGAGTAGGTTTTCATGTTATTTTTTCTTGGGTTTAGTTGGAGCGGGCTTATCTACTAACTCGACTCTGGCCATCATGGTATTGTCACCGCGTCTCTTGCCAATTCTTGTTACTCGAGTGAAACCAGAGGTGCGTTTCTTAGTTCGAGGGGCAAGTTCATCAAATAGCTTATGAACTGCCTTTTTATCAGGCAGAAAAGATAAAACTTGTCTCCGTGAAGACAAAGAACCAAGTTTAGCCTTAGTCATTAACTTGTCAACCAAGCCCCTAACAGCTTTGGCCTTAGCTTCAGTGGTTTTGATTTGCTCGTTTAAAATCAAGCCCTTAATAAGATCCTTAAACAAGGCCTTACGCTGCTTGATATTTCGACTCAGTTTTTTACCTTTTTTACGATGACGCATATTACTTAACAATAACATCCTTTTCTTTTAGCTTATCAAGAATAATGTCAATTGACTTTCCGCCTAGATTTTTTACTTTAGAGATGTCAGCTTTTGAAGCAACGCTTAAGTCTTTGACTGTTGCGTAGCCGCCTTTTCTAAGGGCGTTAGCTATCCTGGTAGGAAGATCAAGTTCTTCAACTGAAAGCTTTAATGACTCATTTTCTTCTAGTTCGTCAACTTTCTCTTCAGCTTCTGGTTCAAAAGTTGGGTCGATTACTTGTGTAAACGAATCAATTAAGATTTTAGCTGCCTTTTCTAGGGCCTTTTGAGGCTTAATGGTACCATCTGTAAAAATCTCAATAATTAGTTTATCTAGTTCAGTGCGTCGACCAACACGAGCTGACTCTACCTTGTAGTTGACTCGAACTACTGGAGAAAAAGTGGCATCTAGAATAATTTGGCCAAGTTTTTTAGCAGATCGGTTTTTGGCTGATAAATATCCATAACCTTGACTAACTTCTAGTTTAACATCTAACTTTGATTTTTTATTAGCTAAGGTTGCTAATACTAAGTCTTTATTAACTACCTTGACATTGGCGGGGACTTTTAGATCAGAAGCCTTGACTTTTTTAGGACCAGTGGCGTTTAAACTAATCTTAACAGGCTCTTCACCAGTGTAACTTAAACGAACTTGTTTAAGATTTAAAAGAAGCTCGACAACATCTTCTTTCATGCCTTGTAGTGTCGTAAACTGATGAGTAACGCCACCAATGGTAGCGCTGGTTATAGCTGCACCTGGCAAACTGGCTAATAATACTCTTCTTAGAGAATTGCCGATTGTTAAACCGTATCCTGGTTCTAATGGAGAAAGTTCAAATTTCCCATAGTCTTTTGTTTCGGCAAGGCAGGCGGTTTTAAAATTATTTTTTATCATATATTACCTTTCTTTCTGACTATTAATCAGAGTAAATTAGGTTAACGTGAGTAAAACTCAACAATTAATTGTTCTTGAATGTTAATGTCGATTTCATCGCGATCTGGCAAGCGTTCATATTTACTAGCTACTGCTTTCCTTTTTAAATATTTTGGAGTATGAACGTCTTTTTTTTGAAGAAGCTCAGCTATTTTTAGATTTTTAACTATCTTTTCGGATAAACTAATTACTTGACCAGGTTTAACCAAGTATGAAGGGATAGTTAGTTTTTTGCCATCTACCTTAATGTGTCCATGAGTAACCATTTGACGAGCAGCTGGTCTTGTTTGAGCAAAACCTGATCTGAAAATTAAATTATCAAGGCGAGATTCTAGTAATTGAAGTAGTTTAGTGCCAGTGGCTGCTTTTTCTAATCTCGCAGTGTCATAGTAACGACGAAATTGTTTTTCTAGTACTCCGTAAGTTGCTTTTAGCTTTTGTTTTTCTTTGAGTTGAAGGCCATAGTCTGATAATCGACGCTGTCTTTTCTTGCCATGGGCGCCAGGAGGATAAGGTTTTCGAGCTAAAACTTTGTCTAGTTGTTTAGACCCAAAAATATTTTCATTGAAACGCCTAACTAGCTTGCCTTTGGGAGATGTTGGTCTTGCCATAAATTAACCTCTGCGTCTCTTTTTTGGCCGACAACCATTATGGGGCATTGGAGTAATGTCGGCTATTTGAGTAATTTTTAATCCACTACTTCTAATAACTCCAAGGGCAGCATCACGCCCTGAACCGGGACCTTTAATATAAACTTCAGCTTGAGACAAACCTTTTTCCTTTGCTTTCTTGATGACGGCATCAATAGCAGTCGTGGCTGCAAAAGGAGTTGATTTACGAGAACCCTTGAAGCCTGAAGCTCCAGTTGATCCCCACACAATAACATCTCCTTGATTATTTGTAATAGATACTAAAGTATTATTAAAAGTGGCAGTAATAAAGATCTTGCCATTACTGAGACTTGCTTTTTGAGGTTGAACTTTAGTTGGTTTAGCTTTTGAATTAGTCATGTTATTTTTTAGATGCATCTGCTATTTTTTGAGCATCTTCTTTTTTAAGAGCACCAACAGTCATACGCTTGCCTCGTTTAGTACGAGCATTGTGCCGAGTACGTTGGCCTCTACTTGGTAACTTGGCAGTATGACGTATACCTCTGTATGTCCCGATCTGCTTAAGCCTTTTAATATTCTCAGTAATAATTTTTCTTAATGGACCCTCTGTAGGAATAGTGTCAATGGCTTTTTGAAGTCTCATAATTTCATCTGAACTTAGATCTTTAGCTCGTTTGTTACTGTCAACATTAGCAAGCTTCAAAATCTTTGAAACATTTTGACGACCAATACCGAAAATGTAGGTAAGGGCAATCTCGGTTCGTTTATGTGGAGGAATATCGATTCCAGAAATTCTTGGCATAGAAAATTTAACCTTGTCGCTGTTTGTGGCGAGGGTTTGTGCAAATTACATAAACCCGACCTTTTCGGCGGACTATTTTACATTTTAGGCAGCGTTTTTTAACTGAGGCTTGTACCTTCATAGACAGAAAAAATCAAGGAGCTAGTTAATAACTATCTCCTTTTTTTATATTTCAAATTTTATTATTTTAGCCGGTAAGTTATCCGACCCTTAGTTTTGTCGTAAGGAGTCTGTTCAATCTTAACTTGATCACCAGGTAAAACTCGAATACGATACATGCGCATTTTGCCAGCAAGGTGACAAAGGATGGTTTTATCTGAATTGTTAAGCTTAACTTTAAAGGTAGCGTTAGGAAGAGCTTCCTCTACAACCCCTTCGACTTGAACTACATCGTTAGTAGACATTGATTAAGATATTATACCAAAATTACTCAGTTAATGCCACTGGCCCGTTTTTAGTAATGGCGACAGTGTGTTCAAACATAGCTGCGTCTTTTTGGTCTTTTGTAATAATGGTCCAGTTATCTTTAGGGTCAGTTATGGTTTTATGATTACCAGCCATGTAAATAGCTTCAATAGCAATAACTAAGCCTGGTTCTATTATTGGTGTTTGAGTAATTGGTTTGTCTATAAAGCAGGGAATGGCTGGAGATTCGTGAAGATTCTTTCCTAAACCATGACCAGTTAGATTACGGGCAACGTTATAGCCATATTTTTCAATTGAAATTTGCATTGCTTGAGAAATATGACCAATTCGGTTGCCGGGCTTAGCTTGACTAATAGCTTGTTTAAGAGCCTTTTGGCCAGCAATTAGTAGTTTTTGTTTTTTGGGATACTTGTCTTCTTGGCCAGCAATGAAACTAACTGCTGAATCTGTGTGAAAACCTTTAAAATACAGGCCAATATCTATAGTAACTATGTCTCCTTGTTTAATGACTTTTTTATCAGGTACTCCATGAACTAAACCGTGATTAAGATTGATACAGGTAGCCCAGCTGTAACCTGGAACAAGGGAAAAACTAGGTTGACCACCGGACTCACTAATCAAGCTTAAGGCTTTTCCTTCGATTAAGTTAAGTTTAACTCCAGGCTTAGCCATGGACTTTAAGTAGTTTCGAATATGTTTTAGTTTTTGGCCACCAACTTTCATGATGGCAATTTCTGAAGCAGACTTAAGATTAATTTGGGTCATTTTTTCAAAAGCTTAATTTCTGCTAAAACTTGGTCAAGTTCATGGTGTAAATGTTCTTGAGTTTGATGGTTTATAATTAAAAAATCGCTAATTGCAATTGGCCCACCTTTGTGAGAATAAACAATTTCTCTAATATCTCGTTTCCTGGCTTCGTCTCTTGATAGTGGACGAATGGATCTATTAGCCAGTCTTTGGTAACGAATATTAGGTTTAGCAAAAATACAGACAAGAAAAAAATTATTGTATTTATTAAAAAGATATTCATATTCCTCCCAGGAATAAAGACCATCGAGAATAACAACTGAAGATTTTTTTAAGGCTTTGTCAATTCGTGGTTTGATTTTTTTTGCATAAGCAGCCATGCCTAGTTTTTTTCTTAGATTTTCACGATATTGACTCTCGTTTTTTTCAGTTAAGGGTAGCCCAAGATTCTTTAATCCAAGATCTGTTTGATCGCCAAATCTTAAAACTGGAAAACCTTTTAAAGAAAAATGCTCACTAGCTACAGATTTTCCAGAACCAGCCATGCCAACTAAAGCAATAATAGAGGTTGGTTTATGATCCATTATTTATGGCCTTATAAATGTCTTGATGAATGCTATCAATCGTTTGCTCGCCGTTAATTTTAGTTAATAATAATTTTTCTTGAAAATAAGCTAATACATCGGCTTCTTGCTTTTGATAAATACGAAGACGTGACTGAATTTTTTCATCTGAGTCATGTAAGGTGCCATCTGGGCTTAATCGCTTTCTTTTCTTTAGTCTTTTGACAGATTCAATCTCTGATACGTCTAGATAAAAAACATAGTCAATTTTCTTGCCATATTTATCAAGTTTTTCGGTTAAAAATAAAGCTTGAGTGTGGTTCCTTGGAAAACCATCGATAACAAAACCAGATTCAACATCTGGTTCTTTTAAGCGAACTTTCCATAAAACAAACATTTCTGAGTCGGCAACGTAATGACCTTTATCTAAAGCTTCGCGACAAATATCTCCCATAATGCCCTGGTCTTTTTTGGCATAAAATCTGACTAAGTTGCCTGAATTTAAAAAAGGGAGCTTAAGTTTTTCGGCCAACATTTTTCCCTGAGTGGATTTTCCAGATCCTTCTGGCCCGTAAAGAACAATAAACATAATACTATTGTAAAGGTTACTGACTAATCTTTAAAGTTTCTTCACCTTAAATTTATTTAATAAAACTGTCATAGTTTCTCATAATCAATTGAGCTTCTAATCCTTTGCTGACTTCTAGAATAACTGAAACGACGATTAAAATTCCTGTGCCACCAATAGTTAAGGTGGTAATGCCAGTAGCTAATCTAGCTAGTGAAGGCAAGATAGCAATTAAGCCTAAAAAGAGGGCGCCAGCCAAAGTAATACGATTAAGCACGTAAGATAAGTAATCGGCAGTGGGTTTTCCAGGTCGAATACCAGGAATAAAGCCGCCATATTTTTTAATATCTTGTGAAATTTTATCTGGATTAAAAGTAACAGCAGTATAAAAATAAGTAAAGCCAAGAACTAAGAAAAAATAAATAAAGTGATAAGGGGGTTGATTGGGATCAAAAATATTGACTAATTTTGAGGCAAAAGAAACAATCCTTGGATTATTCAGCTGCATTAACCAACGACCGACAACAGAAGGCATGATTACTAAAGAAACAGCAAAAATAATAGGAATTACGCCAGCCTGATTAACTCTTAACGGTAGATGAGTTGACTGACCACCAGAAACAGATTGGCCTCGAACGCGCCTGGCATAGCGAACAGTGATTTGACGAGTGGCTTCGTTAACATAAACAATACCAGCAATAACAAACAAGCTAAGAATTAAGAAAGTTAAGATGCTGGTGAAATTTAAAGTTTGACTGATTGAGCTAGTTTGCAACAAAGAAATAGGAAGCCTACCAACAATGCCAGCAAAGATTAAAAGAGAAATTCCGTTACCAATTCCGTATTCTGTTAATAATTCACCAAACCACATTAAAAGAATTGTTCCCGCCACCATGGTGGCTACTATACTTATGATGGTGAAAGGATTAGTGAAGCTAATGATTTGTTGAGTTCGTAATAAAGTTATCATGCCAATCGATTGAACTGTGGCTAAAGGAACAGCCAAAATACGTGTCCACTGGTTAAGTTTTTCTCGACCAATTTGACCTTCTTTTTGCATTTCTTCAAGTTTAGGGAAAATAATCGTTAAGAGTTGAAAAACAATTGAGGCGTTAATGTAAGGGGTTAATCCTAGGGCCATGATAGAAAAATTAGCTAAGGTGCCACCAGAAAAAATATCTAGTAAGCCTAAAAGTTGGTTTGAACCGAAAAGTTGTTTTAAAGCATTTAAGTCAACGCCTGGAACGGGAATATGAGCGATAAATCTAAAAATTACAAAAATGGCTAAAGTAATAAGAAACTTTTTTCGTAAGTCTTTGATCTTAAAAACATTGATTGCTGATTGAAGCAGTTTCATTTATTTTTTAGCTGGCTTGTCTCTTTTGGCAGGAGTTTTTTTGACTGGTTTTTTAGTTGGTGGTAGAGCCACTTTTCCGCCGGCTTTTTTTATTTTAGCTGCTGCTGATTTACTGGTAGGCAAAGCTACTTTAACAGGATGTTTTAGTTCGCCGTCACCTAAGATTTTAACCGGGTGATTTTCTGCTTCTTTGGGAAGCAAGTTGTGTTTAATTAAAATTTTATGATCAACTGTAGAGTTTTTAGGAAGCAGATTTAAGTGCTTTAGATTTAAGATAATCGGTTTAGCTTTATAAGATTTATTTTTTAATTTTCCTCTTAGCATTGGCATTCTTCTAATTAAAGATTTACGCATTGGAGTTCCTTCAAAATAAAGTTTAACTTTGCTTCTAGCTTTTTGCCCTTTTGCCCCTCGACCACTTGTGTGACCACCTTTGCCTGAACTATATCCACGACCAACTCGTTTTTTTGACTTGGTAGTTGTTTTTGTTTGTTTTGATAAAACCATAACTCTCCTTAATCTGATTTAAGTTGTTTTAAAGCTCTGATAGTACAGTATACGTTTGAAGCTTGATTTTTGGTACCCAATACCTTACTTGAGACATCTTTTATTCCAGCGGCTTCCATCACGGCTCGAACAGCTCCACCGGCAATCACTCCAGATCCAACTGGAGCTGGCTTTAGTAAAACTTTGGCTGCACCAAACTTTACTTTGATATCGTGAGGAATAGTTGTGTTTTTCATGGGAACGCGAAACATGTTTTTTTTAGCTCTTCTAACACCTTTTTTAATAGAAGATAAAACATCTGGTGCTTTTCCTAAACCAACACCAACTTTGCCTTTCTTGTCCCCAACTACCATTAAGACAGAAAAGCCAATCTGATTGCCACCTTTGGTTTTTTTACTAACCCGATTAACCTGAATGACTTTTTCATCAAATTCTTTTTCTCTTCGCGGATCTCTTGATCTATTATTCATATTAAAACTTTAGGCCTACCTTTCTTGAGGCTTCGGCCAAAGCTTTAACTCGGCCATGATATTTATAAGGTCCACGATCAAAAACAACTTTGGTGATTTTTTTGAGCTTGGCGGCTTTAGCTATGTTTTCACCAACCAATTTTGCAGTATCAAGTTTATTCTTGCCTTTAGTCTTTAATTTAAGACTAGAAAATGATGCCAAGGTAATTTGCTTTTGATCGTTGATTATTTGGGCAGAGATTTGTTTTGTAGATCGATACACAGATAATCTAGGTCGCTCTGATGTGCCTTTGATGACTGAGCGAACTCTAGCTTTTCTTTTGGCTGACTTTGATGAGTATTGATTAATCATACTAAGCTCCTTCGGCAGCTTTGGCAGCCTTTCCTGGTTTAAGCTTCACTTCTTCGCCTTGATATCTGACTCCTTTACCTTTGTAAGAATCTGGTGGCTTAGATTGTCTGATTTTCGCAGCAACTTCTCCAACTAATTGTTTGTCTACTCCAGAAATAACAATGGTTGTTTGGTTGGTGACTTCAAGCTTAATTCCTTCAGGCGGATCAAAAACAACAGGGTGAGAAAATCCTAAAGTCATTTCGATTCCCTGGCCTTTTGCAGAAACTCTGAAACCAGTGCCGTGTAGTTCTAGGGTTTTTTGATAGCCTTGAGTTACTCCTATGATCATGTTTTGAATTAAACTTCTTATTAAGCCATGGAAAGCTTTTGTTTGACGTTGGTTATCAGTAACAGTAACAAATACCTGGCTATCTTTTACTTCTAACTTCAGACCTTTTGGTATATCTTGAGATAATTGTTGATTGTCTTTTTTAACAATTATCTTATTGTCAGTCTTGGTAACTGTAACATTATCTGGAATAGTGATCGGTTTTTTTCCAATTCTAGACATATTAGGTTATTTTTAGGATTAGTTCTCCGCCTAATTTTTGATTAAAAGCGTCTTTGCCTGTCATTAAGCCTTTGGAGGTCGATAAAATTAAAATCCCTCGACCACGCATTAGTTTTGGGAGTTGATTTAGATTAGCATAAACTCTGACACCAGGTTTACTGATTCTATCAATGGTAGTGATAGCAGGAACATTTTTTTTATATTTTAAAGCAATTTCTAAGATAAAATGTGGCTTTTTGCCTGTTTTTTGATAATCTTTTAAGTAGTTGTTTTTAATGATTAACTTAACAATGGCCTCTTTGGTAACTGAATAAGGAACAGAAACATTTTTATGCTTGGCGGCGATTGCGTTACGGATTCTGGTAAGTAAATCTGCGATAGGATCAGTAGTCATAATAAACTCACCAGCTTGCCTTGGTGACTCCAGGTAATTCGCCCTTATGAGCTAATTTTCTAAAACACATACGACATAAGCCAAAATGCCTCATATATGATCGAGGTCGACCACACAATTGGCAACGATTTTTTATTCTAGATGAAAATTTAGGTTTTCTCAATTTTCTTGCAAAATATTTTACTTTAGCCATATTGTAAGGTAAAGGTTACGAACATTACGGGAAGTTACGTAACCTTTCGTTATTTTTAGTAAACGGCATGCCTAATAACTCAAGTAGCCTTAAAGCTTTCTGGTTATTACTAGTATTAGTAACAATAGTAACTTCAAGACCACGAACAGCGTCGATTGTATCATAATCAACCTCATGAAAGACAATTTGTTCTTTAAATCCGATTGAATAATTACCACGACCGTCAAAAGAGTTTTTTGAAATCCCTTGAAAATCTCGAACACGAGGAAAAACAATAGAGATAAGTTTATCTAAAAAAGCATACATTCGCTCGCCTCTTAAAGTGGCTTTGGCACCAATGGGGTCATTTTTCCGAGTTTTAAAAGCGGCTTCAGCAATTCTGGCTTTAGTGATAACGGCTTTTTGACCGGCAATTAAACTTAGCCAATCGCTTACTTTTTTAGCTACTCCTTTGTCGCCAGCGCCATCTTTAAGACCTAAGTTGATAACAATTTTCGTAATTCTAGGCACGGCTAGAGCTTGCTTTACATTTAATTCTTTTTTTAAAGCTGGAATGATTTCTTTTTGGTATTTTTGTTTTAGTCTGTTCATAGATATGGTTATTTCTTCTTCTTTGTACTAGCTGAAGTGTCGATTGGTTTTTGACATTTTTTGCAGATTCTAACCTTTTTCTTGGCTTGACCCTCAAATCCAATGCGAGTAGGCTCCTTACATTGAGGGCAGACTAAGGAAACTTTACTGATGTTTAAGGGTTTGGTGATATCAATAATGCCGCCGGGTTTATTTTGATCCTGGGCTTTAACATGCTTTTTGTACTGATTAACGCCAGCAACAATGACAGAGTTTGATTTTGGGATTATTTTTTCGATTTTGCCAGTTCGACCTCGATCTTTACCAGTGATTACTTTGATAGTGTCATTAACTCTAAGCTTCATAAATTATAGTACCTCCGGAGCCTGAGAGGCCAAAGCATTATATCCCAAGGCTTTAATTTCTCTAGCAATGGGGCCAAAAACACGAGTGCCTTTTGGCTCTTTGTTTTTAACGTTTTCTAGAATGACTGCGGCATTGTCGTCGAAGCGAACATATGAGCCGTCTTTTCTACGATGTTCTTTTCTCGTTCTAACAATAACAGCCTTAACCATCTCGCCTGATTTTACTGCAGCGTGAGGGTTGCTTTGAATAACTGAAGCGGTGACTAGATCACCAATACGACCAAAGCGTCGTTTAGAACCACCATGGACTAATATAACTCGAAGCTTCTTGCCTCCAGAGTTATCAGCGACCTTGAGTGTTGATCTTAGTTGAATCATTTACCCACGACCTCCCAGCGTTTTTTCTTACTGACTGGCTTGCATTCTTGAATAATTACTTTGTCACCTGCTTCGAGCTTTATTTTAGGATTATGGCATAAATAATTTTTTCTTTTAGTAATAGTTTTTTTATACATTGGATGAGTCCAGCGACGGACTACTTGCACTTTGGCAGTTTTGTTCATTTTGGTGTTTATAACTACACCGGTTAGTTGTTTCATAATATCCTTTAAGGTTTAGCCTTGCTTATCAAAGTCTTAATAAGAGCAATCTTGTAACGAGCTTTTTTAAGTTTACTAGTATCTTTAAGTTTATTGACTTTTAAGTCTAGTCTTAGCTTATTTTGATCTAAAATAGCTTGAGCTAGATCTTTTTTTAACTCAGTGGTGGATTTTCCTATTAGGATTTTTTTATCTTTTAATTTCATAGTTAACGTCTTTTTGAAAATTTAACTTTAAAGCCAAATTTTTGACCGGCTCGACGAAAAGCCTCTTTAGCTATATCTTTTTGGACTCCTGCTAGTTCAAAAATGACTCGACCGGGTTTAACCACACAAACATAGCCTTCGACTTCGCCTTTGCCCCCTCCCATTCGGACACCGGCTCCTTTTTTGGTATAAGTTTTGTCTGGGAAAACCCTGATCCAGAGCTTACCAGTTCTTTTGGTGTAATGGGTAATGGCTTTTCTGGCAGCTTCGATTTGACGAGCTGATAACCAACCACGGCCAACGGCCTTAAGGCCAAAATCTCCAAAAGAAACTTTTGAACCAGCGGTGGCTATACCCCTCATAGTGCCTCTAAAATGCTTTCTATATTTTTGACGTTTTGGTTGCAACATATTACTTTAATTCTTTTTCTCCTTTGTAAATCCAGATTTTAATACCAACGTAGCCAAATTTAGTTAAAGCTGGTGACTCAAAATAATCTATATCTGATCTGATGGTGCTTAAAGGAACACTGCCCTTTGAGTATTTTTCGGTTCTTGAGATTTCAGCTCCGTTAATGCGGCCGGCAAGAACAATCTTAACTCCTTTGGCGCCAGCGTTCATAATTCTTTCTAGTGCTTGACTGACTGCTCGACGATGAGGATAACGCTTGATTAGCTGGTCAGCGATTCTAAGGCCAACCAACCTAGCTGAAAGGTCAGGTTTTTTTACTTCGACTACGCTTAGTTCAAATTTTGGTGGTTTTCCAGACTTAGGATCTTTAACTAGTTTTTGACTAATAAGTTTTTTTAGCTCTTCTAATCCAGAACCGCCTCGACCAATGACCACACCTGGTCTGGAGACATGTAAAGTAATGGTAATATTATTGATTGATCGATCTATTTGAACTTGAGTAATACCGGCTAGTTGTAACTTATCAAATAAAAATTCTCGAAGCTTAATGTCTTCTAGCAACAAGTGTTTGTAATCCTGAGAGTTAGCAAACCAGTTGCTTGACCAGGAATACAAGCTGCCGATACGAAATCCTTTTGGATTAACTTTTTGTCCCATATTAAGTTTTGTTAAGATTACGAACTTTTTTGGGAGTTCGCAACCTTGCGTTATTTTTAGTTTTCTTGATTGGTTTTTTTGATGTAGTTTTTGTTGATTTTGGTTTTTTAGTTTTCGGTTTTTTAGCAAGCTTAGACTTTAAAATGATTTTAATATGGCTGGTTCGTTTTAAAATAGAGTGAGCTCGACCGCGAGAAACTGGCCTAAAACGCTTATAAGTAGCGCCTTCGTTAACTTCAATTGATTGAATTAGA
Organism: uncultured Pseudomonadales bacterium; assembly: GCA_964630755.1. GTDB lineage: Bacteria > Patescibacteriota > Microgenomatia > UBA1400 > CG1-02-47-37 > CAZVYS01. Next base: position 88,811 of record CAZVYS010000001.1, read on the forward strand.
AGCGAATCTTTTGATAAATTGTGATTATTGACTGCATTAGCTTGAGCTTGCTTTAGGGTTTTAAGCATTGCAGTAGCGGCTCGCTTTCTAAGATGAGTTAGGGTAATAATGGCTTCTGGAACAGACATTTGGCGGACTAAATCGGCCACCAGTCTAATTTTCCTGGGGCTAGTGCGGATGTATTTTCGCTCAGCTTTAATTTGTTTCATATTAGATTGAGCAGGTCCGACGTCACGTCGGACAACTGCCGCTATATTTAGGTTTTTGTAATTGTCCTTTTAACCATTTTGCCATGTCCTTTAAAGGTTCTAGTTGGAGCAAATTCTCCTAAGCGATGCCCAACCATGGCTTCGTTAACAAAAACCTCGATAAATTTTTTGCCATTATGAACTTCAAAGGTGTGACCAACAAACTCAGGAGCAATTTGGCTAGCTCTTGACCAAGTTTTGATTGGTTGTTTTTTACCAGTGACTTTAAGTTTGTCGATTTTCTTTAACAATCTTTCGTCAACAAATGGTCCTTTTTTACTACTTCTACTCATATTATTTCTTTCTTCTATCCTTGAGGATAAATTTAGTAGAATATTTTTTTGGTTTTCTGGTCTTTTTACCCAAGGTTTTTTTACCCCAAGGGCTTAAAGGAGAAGGCATGCCAATTCCAGATCGACCTTCACCACCACCGTGGGGGTGAGCACCTGGATGCTGTGCAACGCCTCGAACAGACGGCCTGAAGCCTAAATGACGCTTTCGGCCGGCTTTACCAAGCTTGATGTTTTTGACATCTGGGTTGCCGACCTCGCCAATGGTAGCATAACACTCTAGAGAAACCAAACGGATTTCATTAGAAGGTAGTTTAACAGTGGCTTTTTTTTCTTTGGCCTGAAGAATGGCGGCAGTACCAGCACTGCGCACCAACTGTCCACCTTTACCAGGAGTAAGCTCGAGATTGTGAATCAAGCTACCTACAGGAATAGATTTTAATGGAAGGGCGTTTCCTGGTTTGATAGGAGCTTTACTTGAAGCCAAAATTGGTTGATTTAATTTTAAACCTTTTGGAGCCAATATGTATCTTTTATCTCCATCTACGTAATTTAGCAAGGCAATATGAGCACTACGATTTGGATCGTATTCAATAGTTTTAACTTTTGCAGGAATATCTCGTTTATTTCTTTTAAAATCAATTACTCTATAAAGCCTTTTGGCCCTACCTCCTCTGTGTCGCACAGTAATTTTACCAGTGGAGTTTCGGCCTGCATGGTACTTTAACTTCTTGGTTAAGCTTTTTTCTGGCTTATCCTTGGCAAGGTTACTAAAGTCTAGGTCGCGTCGGTGACGACGCCCTGGTGTAATTGGTTTGTATGTTTTTATAGCCATATTATTTGTCTTGAGTCCTTTGTTCTTTTCTTTTACCAAAACCCAAGAAGCCTTTTTTGGTGGGCTTTTCTTTTGGAGTAGATGTAGCTGGAGCTTTTGTAGATTGGGTGGATTTTTTGTCTTTTTTTGATTTTCCTTTTTCATCTGGAAGCTTAAAATAATCAATGGTTTGACCGGGTTTTAGAGTAATTAACGCTTTTTTAAAACTTTGAGTTTGAGAGGGTAGGCGTTTTTTGCCGGTCCGTTTGGTTTTACCAGGTTTAGTTAAGATACGAACTTTTAAAACACTAACTTTAAATTGGTTTTCTATCTGATTTTTAATAGTGATTTTTGAAGCTTGAGGGGTAACATAAAAAGTAAACTGGCCGCTTTTTGAAAGCAGCATAGCTTTTTCAGTGATGACTGGTTTGATCAATAGATTAGTTAGCATAGTGAGTCTCAAAATCTTTTAAGGATTTTTTGGTAAAAATTAGTTTATTAGTATTTAAAACTTGATAAGTGGTTAAGTTTTTAGCGGGAATGAGATGTAAGTAAGTTAAGTTTTTAGTTGGTCTAGTTAAGTTGTTTTCTTCTTTTGAGATAACTAGAGATAGTTTTTTAGGTTTTTTGGTTAGTTTGGTAAAAGCAAGGTTAAAGTTTTTGGTTTTTGGTTCAAGTTTAGTTAACCCTGTAAGGCAAATGATGTTTTTATCTTTAAATTGAGTGGTGAGGGCACTAAATAGACTAAGTTGTTTCATTTTTTTGGACATTTTTAGTTTGAAGTTTTGCTCTCCAGTTGGCCCGTGAGCTTTAGCTCCACCAACAAAAATGGGGGCATTTTTTGATCCGTGTCGAGCTCGACCGGTTCCTTTTTGCCGCCAGATTTTAGATTTAGTTACTTTGACCTGGCTACGAGATTTAGTTTGAGCCGGAGTTTGGCGTTGATTTGACAAATAAACCCGAACCGCTTGAGTCATTAAAGCCTGATTGACTTTGGCGTTAAAAAATTTAGCTTTAACTTGAACTGAGCTAGTTTTTTTTCCGCTGGTAGAATAAACGTCTAAGGATGGCATAGTTATTTTTTGGATTTAGTTATTTGTGTGTCTTCGCCTTTGGCTGCGACATGTTTTTTATCGACTGGTTTTTTGGTTTTAGATTTTTTGACTGGAGACTTTTTAATAGGTTCCGAACTAGCTGCTGGCGCAGTCGCAACCCTTAAGGTTGCTGAAGTTGCGGAACCTCTATCCTTTAGGAGGATAGGTTTTTTGGCCACACCAGTTTTGGTAATGATTAAAAGAGAGTTTCTATGACCTGGAGCAGTGCCGGTGACTATTAGTTGGTTTTTTTCTTTATCTATAGCAATGACTTCTAAACCTCTGACTGTTTTTGTGTCAGTGCCGAAATGCCCTGGCATTTTTTTACCTTTCCAAACACGACCAGGGTCAGTTCTTTGGCCAATGGATCCAATGGCCCTTTCTCTATCTGATTGACCGTGGGTTCTTGGACCGCCATGAAACCCCCAGCGTTTAATAACTCCGGCAAAACCTCGGCCTTTAGTAGTACCAGTAACTTTAACTTGATCGCCAACAGAGATAACGTCGGTGACTAGTATTTTCTCACCAGGTTTAAGTTTTGGTTCTTTTGAAAGTTTAATTTCTCTTAAAAATAAAGGAGCCTTGTTTGGCAAGGCTTTTTTGAGATGATTTTTAAGAGGCTTTGAGAGAGATTTTGAAGATTTAGTTAAAATTGCGCATTGAATTGACCAATAACCATCTTTTGATTCGGTTTTAACTTGAGTAACAATTAAAGGCTTTACTTTAACTAGAGTTACAGCCAGGCGATTACCTTTTTGGTCATAGGCAGAAGTAGTGGTTAGTTTAGTGCCGTAAAAACTTAACATATAGATTACATGCGAATTTCAATACCAACTCCGGCAGGTAGCTCTAAATGCATTAAGCTATCAATGGTTTTGTCAGTTGAGTCGAGAATATCGACTAACCTCTTATGGGTTAAGAGCTGAAAATGTTCTCGAGCATCCTTGTCAGTATGAGGGCTGGTGGTAACACAGACCAGTTTTCTCTTGGTAGGTAGAGGAACTGGTCCGATGACCTTAGCCCCAGTTGATAAAGCGGTATCTAAGATTTTTTGGCAGCATTCATCGATGATTCGATGATCATATGATTTTAATCTGATTCTAATTCTGCCTTTTGGCATAAAACTTACAAGATAAGAAGAGCCCTAAGGCTCATCTTATCTAATTTATTAAATTAAATTGTTAAGCTTACTTGATGATTTTGCTGACAACACCAGAGCCAACAGTTAAGCCGCCTTCGCGAACAGCAAAGCGCAAACCTTCCTCTAGAGCAACTGGTTGAATCAACTTGGCAGTCATTTTGGCACTATCGCCTGGCATGACCATCTCTACCCCTTTAGGGAGAGTGACATCACCGGTTACATCGGTAGTTCTGATGTAGAACTGAGGTTTGTAGCCAGTAAAGAATGGAGTATGACGTCCACCCTCTTCTTTACTTAAGATGTAAACTTCAGCTTCAAACTCTGTGTGTGCTTTTACTGAACCTGGTTTAGCCAACACTTGGCCACGTTCAACATCGTCTTTTTCAACTCCTCGAAGGAGAATGCCGACATTGTCTCCAGCTTGACCATCCTCAAGTTGTTTGCGGAACATCTCGACTCCGGTGACGGTAGTTTTTTTGGATTGCTTGAGGCCAACGATTTCAATCTCTTCACCAACCTTGATCTTGCCTTGATCAATACGGCCGGTAACAACTGTGCCACGACCTTTGATGGAAAAGACGTCTTCAACAGCCATTAAAAAAGGCTTGTCTAGAGGCCGTTTAGGATCTGGAATATATTCATCTAAGGCTTTCATGAGCTCTTCAATAGATTTACCAGCTTCGGCATCGCCCTCAAGAGCTTTTAAGGCACTACCTCTGACAATAGGAATGTCTTTGCCTGGGAATTCGTACTTGGTTAAGAGCTCTCTGATTTCCTCTTCAACTAGATCGACCATTTCTTTGTCATCAACAGCGTCAACTTTGTTGAGATAAACGACCATGGCTGGCACGTTAACCTGACGAGCAAGTAAGATATGCTCTCGAGTTTGAGGCATTGGGCCATCAGTGGCGGCCACGACTAAAATTGCGCCGTCCATTTGAGCAGCACCAGTGATCATGTTCTTGATATAGTCCTTGTGTCCTGGACAGTCGATGTGAGCGTAGTGACGCTTGTCGGTTTCGTACTCTAAGTGAGTGATGGAAATAGTAATACCCCGTTCTTTTTCCTCTGGGGCTTTGTCAATATCTTCGAACTTCAGGGCTTCTGCCTGATTCTTTTTTGAAAGATATTGAGTAATAGCGGCAGACAAGGTAGTCTTGCCGTGATCAACATGGCCGATAGTGCCAACGTTGAGGTGTGGTTTGGTTCTTTTAAAGGTAGCCATGTGTCCTCCTTTTAGATTAATAAGCTACTAATTTTTAAATTCATCTTATTTTACCTTATTTTTATTTTTTGTCAGCTTCAGATTCATCTGAGCCTGGTTTAGACTTTTTAATAATGTTTTCGGCGATGTTTGAAGGAACTTCGTCATAATGAGAAGGTTCCATGTAATAACTGGCTCGACCCTTAGTCATAGATCTCAAGATGGTGACATAATTAGTTAGTTCAGCTAGAGGGGCCAGAGCAGTAATAATGGTCACTTTACCTCTTTGAGTAGTGCCTTGAACTTGAGCTCTTTTGGAGGATAAATCGCCAATAATCTCGCCCATGTATTCATCGGGGGTAGAAACCTCGAGTTTCATAATTGGCTCAAGTAGAATGGGGTCGGCTTGTTTTACAGCTGATTGAAGGGCCATTGATCCAGCAATTTTAAAGGCTATTTCTGAGGAGTCAACATCATGAAAAGAACCGTCATAAACAACCGCTTTCATGTCAACTAGAGGAAAGCCGGCAATAACTCCGTTTTCCATGGCTTCTTTAACACCTTTTTGGACAGCTGGAATAAATTCTCGAGGAATTCTGCCACCAACTACTTCGGACTCCCACTGGTAACCTTCACCACGATCTTTTGGCTCGATACGCAAGAAGCAGTGACCATATTGACCTCGGCCACCAGATTGTTTAATGTATTTACCTTCGGCCTCTGAAGTCTTTTTGATAGTTTCTTTGTAAGCGACTTGAGGTCGACCGGTGTTGGCTTCGACCTTGAATTCCCTCTTCATTCGATCAACAATGATCTCGAGATGAAGTTCGCCCATACCAGAAATAATAGTCTGGCCGGTTTCCTGATCAGATTTAATAGTAAAAGTGGGGTCTTCTTCTGACAAACGATTTAAAGCAAAGCCCATTTTTTCCTGGTCGGCTTTGGTTTTTGGTTCAATAGCTAGAGAAATAACTGGATCAGTAAAGGTAATCCCCTCAAGAATTATGGGACTAGCTTCATCACAAAGAGTGTCGCCAGTAGTGGTCTTTTTTAGACCAACAATGGCCACGATCTCGCCAGCAAAGGCTTCTGAAATTTCTTCTCGAGTATTGGCGTGCATTAGTAGTAACCTGCCAGCACGTTCTTTTTCGTCTTTAGTAGCGTTTTGAATGTAAGAACCAGATTTTAAAGTACCAGAGTAAACTCGAATATAGGTGAGGCGACCAACGTGAGGATCGGTTTGGATCTTAAAAGCTAGGCCTGAAAAGGGAGCCTCTTTTTTGTTGGGCCTGACTTCTTCTTTTTGATCTTTGGGGTTGGTTCCCTTGATATCTTCTACATCTAAAGGACTGGGAAGATAATCAACCACTGCGTCAAGTAAGGGTTGAACCCCTTTATTACGTAGACTGGAGCCAGCAAAAATTGGTACTAGTTTGTAGGCTAAAGTAGCGATTCTTAAGGTCTTTTTAAGTTCTTCAATGGTAGGAATTTCGCCTTCGAGGAATTTTTCTAAAAGTTTGTCGTCATGTTCTGAGATTTGTTCGATTAGTAAATCGCGATATTTTTTAACTTCAGCCTTCATATCATCTGGAACATCGGTAATTTCGTATTCAGCTCCAGTTTCATCAGATTTCCAGACCAAGGCTTTTTCCTCGAGTAATAGGACTACTCCTTTAAATGAAGACTCTGCTCCGATCGGCAGAGTCATGATGGCAGGATTAGCGCCTAAGCGATCCTTGACGTCTTGAACAGTAGCAAGGAAGTCGGCTCCAAGTTTGTCCATTTTGTTAACAAAACAAAGGCGAGGCACATTGTATTTATCTGCCTGGTGCCAGACGGTTTCGGATTGAGATTGAACTCCTTCTTCAGCATCTAAAACAGTAATCCCCCCGTCTAATACGCGGAGGGATCTTTCGACTTCAGCGGTAAAGTCAACATGTCCAGGGGTATCTATAATGTTAATGCGGTGCTCATCTGTGTTTAAGGCCCCCTCTATAGCTGGAGTCCAAAAGGCAGTGGTAGCGGCTGACATGATAGTAATACCCCGTTCTTTTTCCTGTT
>CAZVYS010000002.1:0-43760 GCA_964630755.1 uncultured Pseudomonadales bacterium
GCAGGAATTGTTACGAACCTCGTCTTGCGTTCGTAACTTCCTCCTTACAAAAGGACTCAAGTAGCGCAAGCTACCTGAAAATCTTGAATAATATAGTAATATGAGTACTGGAATAAAAATTGAAGTAATAAACTTAAACTTATTAAATAACTAAGTCCGTATTATACTCTATTTGACATACTTTTACTAACACTTTAATAAAATGTTTAAAAAAACGCTAACCATCATCAAAACCAGTCGCCCCCTTTTTGGCCTCAATCATATCTCTCTTTTTCTCTTTGGCGCCACCTCCTCAGCCAACTTTTACTTTTCAACTAAACTACTCCCTGTCTTTTTCCTACTCTTTTTCGTTTTTTCTCTCTTTATCTATGCTTTAAACGACTTTTATGATCAAAAATCAGATAGCCTTAACCCTCGAAAAGGTGGCCAGCTTGGCATAACTCACTCCAAAAAAACCGCCAAAAAGCTTCTAACCTGGACGAACTGGAGCATCTTTGCTTCTTTGCTTATCAGCCTAGTCTTTCTACCTATAAAAGCTTTTCTAGTTTTACTCACCACTGGCTTCTTTTTATATTTTTATTCTGCTCCCCCGCTTCGCTTTAAATCCATTCCCATCCTTGATATTCTTACCGGTGGCTTAATCTACGCTGCTGGTATCTCTATCACTGGTTATCTCTATTTTGAAAACTCTTTATTTCCCTTCAATCAAATTCCAAATAACGTTGTCTTTGTCATTTTCGGCTCAATCATCTTTCAAGCTATGGCCCTAATGATTGATTATCTGCCTGACAAAAAACAAGGCATCAAAACTTCAGCTGTTTACTTTGGTCAAAACCGCCTAATTATCTTTTGTGCCATTTTAATGCCTATCGCCGCTTATCTTCTCAAATCAAACCCTCTCCTTTTTTACCCTTTTATACTTTCCACCCCACTTACCATCCTCTATCTCAACCAGTCTTTTAGACAAACCAAGCTTGCTAGAATCTTCATCATGCAAGGAATCCTCTATGGTTTTTTCATTCTCGCCTTAATCAAGTCTTTCCAAGCTTAGGCTTCAAACTCTTCAACCTTCTATACCAATAAACCCACAGCAAATTAAAAACCAAAAACACTCCAAATAAACCACCACCCACCACTAAACTTAACTCCTTCTCCACCACTCCCCAACCCAAAGCCAAAATGGCCATACTTGACCAGATAATCTTAAGTCTTAACATCCCTAAAAAACTCTCCTTATCTCCATTTCTCCCCAATAACGACTCTCCTCCAATTCCTAGTAACGCCGCCGCTACAACTCTAGCCAAAACCACACTTCCTTCAATCCCTAAAACAGCCATCACATATCTTGGAATCAACATCAATGGTACCGCCACCAACACATCCACTAAAAAATGTATCTTAAACCAAAACCTTAATCCTCGAGACCTATCTTCACCCATGCCTCATTTTATCAAATATAAGAAAATCTTTCTTCTTCTTTTAGTCACCCCCGTCCTTCTTTTTTTATATGCTTCAAAAGATCGTCGAGCCTCAAATCAATCTGTTCTCAAAAACGCTACTCCTAGTCAAGAAATAAAAGATATTGCCGCCACTGTTTCCTTCAGTGACATTGGCAAGGCTAACTTTTAAAGTCGACAAATTCTACAAATACTTTAACCCAAACTATAAAAGTCCAGAAACTAAATAAACATTTTTTTGTAACCATGATATAAACACTCTATAATATAACTTATAAATGTCTGTCCTTAAAAACAAAAAAATACTTCTTGGTCTAGCCGCTCTCGTCTTAATTGTTTTTGGTTTCTTTTTCTTCGGCCCCAGCCCTGAAAGCTTTTTTATGAATGCTGTCGGGCCCCCACCTGAAAACCCTCAAGCTCGCGTTCAATGGCTGTCAGACAACATCGACAACATGGATCACGAAAAATTTGTTGTCCTAGACGAATCCCTTCCCTCCTGGAAACAACTCGACCAACTCTTTAAGTCTATTGAACCAAAAGAAAACTACCCCGACTTTATCAAAGCCACCCAAACCTACGGCACTATGCCCAATCTAGTTGAAGTCTTGTACTTTGGCGACGTTCTAAAAGACCTTGGCGTCAACACTCAATTTATTCACGCCAATCACTGGTATAAAAACGGCCAGTTCAAACTCTGGTACCAAGACTACCAATCTCCAGCCACTTTAAGCCAAGACGAATCCAAACGAGCCATTGCTCACAATATCTTACTAGCCAAACAGCTTGGTCTAGCTGTCATTCTTTTCCCAGACTACTATCAACTTGAAGACGGCGGCATGGAAAAACTAGGTATCTCAACAGACTTAGAAGAACGCCTAGAAACCATTGCCTTAGATCTAGCTGAACTAGCTGAAAAATATCAAGTTGAATATCTAGTACCCGTCAATCAAATCGAAATGATTCTCAACTCCAATGGTTATTCTATTCAAGAAACCCAAGACCGCACTAATGCTTTTTACGCTCGGGTCATTCCCAAAATTAGAAGCGTTTACTCCGGCAAAATTTTTTACAAAATGGGTGGCTTTAACCGCTGGCACAACTACGACAACATTTCCCTTGAAGGCGCTGACCTATTTGGCTTTACTGGCTGCTACAACACCAATCGCGACAATCTTGAGTTTATGTCACAAGATATTAAAATCGCTTCTCAAAAAGCCGGCCAATTATCTCAAAAGTATTCTATCCCTTGGATCAATGCTGAGTTTGTCATTAGTAACGAAGAGTTCCACAGCGACAGACCACTAGACAGACCTGTTGACCCCAACACTCCGATCGAAGATTTTTATCAATCTGGCCTAACTACTTTTAACCAGTACGGCATAGGAAACGGGGCCACTGGTTTCACTATTCACAGCCTACTGGGCTCGGGCAAAATCTACAACACCCCCGCCTATTCGTTGGTAAAAGATTTCTTTGCCTCTCACTAACCTCTACTTGCCTTTCTTCATCTATTTTCCAGTATACAATAATTAATACACCACATTGTATAGCACCCTACCCACCTTCCTAAATACATCAAGCAACCACTCTCTAATTCTTAATCTTAAAGGCAACTTTTCCTCAGCCTCAGACACTGTCGCTTTTTTTGCTCTTTTTAACTTCTGCTCCTTAACCTCCACCTCTTTTACCTCCTCATCCAGCATCTTAACTTCACCATCAAAGCCAATCGTTGCCTTAACAATCTTACTCCACTCACCTGTTTCACAACCCGATCCGCTTCGAACTTTAAAATAATAAACCCCGCCTGGCTTAAGATAATTCACCAAAAAACTCTGCACCCCATTAGTTCCTAAACTTACCTCTGCTCCATAACCTTCTGCCCACGGACTTTCCGAAAAACTCACCCAGTACTTATCATTGCCAGCAACCGGCGAAAAATACAGCTTAGCCTGGCTCCCCAACCGATCTATCTGAAACAAATCAGGTGTCCCAATTTCATACCACGCTCCACAACTTGAATCTCCCCCACTTCCGCCACTCCCTCCCCCACCACTACTAGCCGTCTGACCAAACAATCCAAATGTCGAAAAATCAGTCGTTGTACAACTAACTGTTTTAGCCACCGTGTCCACACTGCAACCACTCAAAGCCTGCCAGTTAGCTCCATCCCATCGATAAATCCACAAACTACTCTCATTCAACCCCGCCACGTCACCAGCCACATAAGTCAAAGTCACCGTAATCGCCTCACTAAAACTACTCACCGCCGTCCCCGTATCTGTCAAAGCCGAAAAGTCATAAATCGAGTTGCCCACTGCCGTATAGCTGCTTGGTTGCGAGGTCGTCGTAATCACACTATCTTTATCAAGCTGCTTTATCTGAAAATAAGCCGCCGTCCCACTATATCCAACCGGAATCGTCAAATCCGCCTGCTCATTTCCACTACTCAAACTGGCTGTTCCACCCGCTCCGGTGGCAATCTCCCCTGACAAACTCTCCTCACTCACACTCGCCGACCCCGTACAGCCAGTGGTCGTAAACGTCCCCACATCCCCAGTAGCCGTGTTACTAGCCGCATCAATCGACCTAACTCGATAATAATAACTCGTGCAACTAACCAAACTGCTCACACTATCACTATGACTCGTCACCCTCGGCGAAGTATCTGCTTCACTAGTTGAGCTACCCACCGAGTTAGTCAACCCATAATCAATAATCGTTGAAGCATCTTCATCAGTCGTAAACGTCACCGTCACTCCATCATCACTCGGTGTAGCCGCCACACTTGAAATTACCGGTGGATCCGAATCATTGGTCGCTCCATACTCATAAGCCCCAATATCAATCGACGCGTCTCGAGTCAAACCTCTCTGATCCGTACTTGGAACACTAATCGCTCCATTATCTGTACCATTACCATTATCCACCGCCACACTGGTCTCGGCTATCGTCAAAGTATTTGTCTTATTAAGACTATTATTATCCGCTAACGTACTAGAAAGCCCCAACGACCCACTCCCTCCTCCGCTTTTTGTAAACGTTCCATCAATCGTCCCTGCTCCATCTGTCCAAGTGGTGCTAGCTGGCGTAAAAGTAGTCGTATGATGATTACCCAAAACATTGTAGCCATTATCCGTAATCGTGCCAGAGTTTTTCTCAATATCATCATCATAGCTACTCAAAGCCGAGCCACCATTAGTATTGTCCGCAATAATCGAGTTTTTGATCGTAAGCGATGTTGCTAGTCTTGGATAATAAAATATCCCTGCCCCATCAGCCGTTCCATTGGCCATATTATTATGAGCAATGGTCGAGTTAGTAATTGTTCCTCCAGAACCTCGAAACGCCACTCCGCCTCCACCCACTGTCGCCACTGTATAAGTCATCGCATTATATGCAATAGTACAGTTAATAATATCCATCGTCCCGGTTCCATTAGTGTAGTAATCAGTATGCAAACCCCCGCCCTGAGACCGAGCCACATTATTATCTACCGTACTGTTTTGAATCGTTAAATCCCCATCCTCGACCTGCACTCCCCCTCCAGACCCACTAGTACTCCTGTTATACGAAATCCTCACCTTATCCATCGTTGCTGTCCCTTTTAATAATATTCCCCCAGCATCTGAACTAGTCTTTCCATAACGAACATGTAAGCTTTCCATCGTTACTGTCACGCCCGAGTTAATCGTAAATACTCGCCTGTCAGCTGAGTTATCACTCGTGTGAGCCTGAACTATAGTACTATCTGCTCCCTGGCCTTGAATAGTTAAGTTTTTAGCTATGGTATACCCATTGGTCGAAGCATCGCCAGTCTCATCTGCATCTGTCCAAGAAAAAGTGCCTGTTAAATCCAAGGTATCGCTAGCGCTAGCTTCAGTATAACCCTTATGAAAAGTTTTATAAGGTGTTCCAGACGAACCATCCCCAGTCGTATCATTGCCAGTCGAACTATTCACATAAACTGTCGCCGCCATCACTTTGCCCGGCATCAACAACCAACTTAACAAAGTCAAACCAAGTACTAGTAATAGCTGTAGGGGGCGAATGCCCCTTGCTCTTAATTTTTTTATCATGTTTTACCCGGCGAATGCCGGGCCCCCCTTACAAACAACTCATCCACACTTGCTTTTAACACTTTGGCTACTTTAACCGCCAACTTAAGTGACGGACTATACTTACCTTTCTCCAGAAACACTATTGTTTCTCTTCTCACTCCCACTCTCTCAGCTAAATCTTGCTGAGTTAAATCAAATCTTGCTCTAAACTCTTTAACCCTATTTTTCTTCATGTTCTACTTATATAGTTATCTATTTCTAACTTTATGTTAGATCTTCCTAACATTCTTGTCAATAAGCCGCAAGGCTTAGGTTCGGTAACTTCCAGCGGTCTGCAAGGAGCAAAGCGACTGAAAGATAGTTCCGAACCTGATACGATATACTAAATGTTTCTAAAACGTTTCCTCCACACCCCTACTGCTTTGTTTTACCGCCGCATCACTCATCTTAAAAAACTCGGTTTTAAACCAAGAACAATCCTAGACATCGGTGCCTATAAAGGCGACTGGGCCAAACAAATCCAAAAACATTTCCCTGGCTCTGAACTTTTTCTCGTCGAAGCAAATCAAAACCACCTCCCTTCTCTAAAACAATCTGGTTTTAACTTCACCATCGCTTTACTCGGAGAAAAACCAAAAAAAGGCGTCAACTTTTACACCACCACCAAGCCCTTCTCCACTACCGGCAACTCTATCTACAAAGAACAAACACCGGCTTTTAAAAACGCCAAAATCCGCAAGCTTCCTATGACCACCCTTGATAAAATTGTTAAAAAACACCAACTAAATAATGTCGATCTTTTAAAGCTCGACACTCAGGGATCTGAGTTAGATATCCTAAAAGGCGGCCTAAAAACTATAAAAAAAGCAGAGTTTATTCTTCTTGAAACCCAAAACCTCACCTACAACCAAAACGCACCCCACATTGAAGCAGTTTTCCCTTTTATGACTAGTCTCAACTTCAAGCTTTTTGACATCACCCAAATCCACTACCTCCCCACCGGCGAAATGTCCCAACTCGATCTTCTCTTTGTTAAAAAATCCTCTAAATATTTAAAAACAGGCATCCTGTCTTAAATGAAGATCAAGCTTTTACCTACTCCCAAGGTTTTTTATCAACAACTCGTTCAATCTATAAAAAAAGCCAAAAATCATATCAGCTTAATATACTACAGTTATGAAGCCGGTTACTGGACCTCAATAATTAACCCTCTTCTTGTCAAAAAGGCTCAAGCAGGCTGTCAAGTTAACTTGATGGTCGACTCTTTAGGGGCAATTTTTGAAAAATCGTCAAACATTTCCAAAAATCGTCAAAACTTCTCTAAACTTCGCCAGCAAGGAATTAACTTGCTTCTATTTAAGTCAAAACCTACTTCTCCTCTCCCTAAACTTCACGCTAAACTCGCCGCCATTGATAACCACACTGCCTATCTCGGCGGCTCAAACATAGCTGATCACTACTTAGACTGGCATGACACCAACTTCAAACTAACTGGAGATTTTAATCAACGCTTTCATCAACTTTGGCAAACCATTGCCAACCAATCAACATCTCTACCTTTTTTTACTAAAAAGCTAAAAAAACGCTCTCTTGCTTATAAAATCAACCATTCAGCTACTATCTATCTAGATTTTCCCCCTCAACATAAATGTTCAGAAAAACTTCTCCTTAAGCTCATCAACAACTCGAAAAAAAGCTTCAAAGCCATCACCTGGTACTTTCTCCCCACTAGAAAAATTCAACAAGCTCTTATCAAAAAAGCTAAACAAGGCACAAAAATTGAATTTATCATTTCTCAAACCAATCGCATGCCCATCTCTAACATCATCAACCTTCCAATTATCCACAAACTCCAATCAGCCAACATTCACATCTATCCTTGGGAAGATGGCTATAACCACTCCAAGCTTTTTTGGAACGATCAACATCAATCAATTCTTGGCTCACTCAATCTCGAACGCCTAAACATAAATCACGGCCTTGATTTAATTATGCTTCTAACTAACAAAAAAATTACCCAACAACTCAACCAACGTTTTTCCACATACTTAAAACTAATTAATCAACGCCAGCCAAACAATTTCAATGATAAATAAATCCTTGGAATTAACCACACTTGCGGCAAAGCAAGCTTCATCCCTTTTATCAATCCTCTTTTCTCTATCGAAAACACCTGCTTATAATCAAAAATGTAGCATTTCACCTTTAATTTATTTATCCTACAATACATATTCATCACCGTTTCCATCCCATAACCTCTAAAGTATTTAGAATTCATACAAGTCTTTAAAACATTGCTTTTAATCGCCCTTTGTCCAGTAATTGGAAGCCTGCTACTAGGATAATTTATCAAAACTCCACGATCACTAATTCCCACACACATTGCTGACCTACCCTCAATCACGCTTCTAATAATCTTGTTGCAATACTCTGCTTTCAAACCTATCAAATCCGCATCACAAAAAAACACTACTTCATAGCTCAGATTCTTTAAGGCCTTTTTTATTGCCAAAGACTTGCCAAGATTATCTTTAAAAGACACCACCTCAATGCCCTTATCCTTAGCAATCTTCTTTGTCATATCTTTCGAGCCATCATCAATCACTAAAATATCGTCAACGGGCTTTACTTTTTTTAAAACCTCTAATACATCTCCAATCGTCTTCTCCTCATTGTAGGCAGATACCACCGCCAATACTTTATTCTTCATATTTCTTTAATCACATCAGTAAAATTATCTTCAATTAACTCTTTTGTTATCCATGTACTAGGAGCATGAAACTTAAAATCAAGTGTTTTAATTTTCAAATTAGAAAACATTTCTTTGTAGCCTTTTAGTGTCTTAAAAAAATCAACTCTATTGTCTTTCTTTGACATTATAAACATAGCTGGGATGTCAATTTTTTCTTTCTCCGTCCTTAAATTAAGTTTATACAGATTCATCAGCGTGACACTAGTTGCTCTAAAAGAAAAATTGGCAAAGTTGTGAACATATTTATCCAGATTTTCATCATCCTCTACCCCTGGAGTAATTTTTCTCACAAACCACTTCATCATCCTTTTATTCTCATATACCCTCTGCCCCAATTTACTCATTATTTCTCTTGAACCTAAATAAACCGTACTCAAAATACAAGCCTTGTAAAATCTTGATACATTTACGCATGAACTATCATACCAAGGTGCAAACAAAATAATTTTGGAAATCATTTTACTTATATCCTTATCTTTAGCCATTTCATACGCAAACGGTCCTCCCATCGACAACCCCATTAAAATAAACTTATTAAGCTTCAATCTCTTTACCCATTTTTTAACAAACTCTACGCTTTCTTCAAAAGTATAGGCTTTATTATATTTTGAGTTTCCATAGCCTGGTAAATTTACATAATAAACCTTATATCTAGTAGCAAAGCAATTTAACATCTCCTCACCCCTTTCTATATCAGTTCTCCAGCCTGGCATCACCACTAAAGGAATCCCTTTCCCTTTACAGTAATAGCTTGTCTCTATGCCTTTTATCTTTATTCTTTTTACTCCACTCTTAACCTTCATAGTCCCAACTCTGTCTATTTTTTCTTTTTTACCTTACTTTTCACTCCTTTTGTTTTTTTCTTAGAAGCCTTAGTTGACAATAACTCAATAATCACATCAAGTTTATTATTTAAAGTGTCAATTTTCTCACCCAGCTGCACCATGCCTCGATCTCCTCTTCCACCCCTAGGCCCACCACCATCTCTTCCGCCTTTTCCTTCAAAACAATCACTACAATATATTGGCTTATCACCACTTGGCCTAAAAGGCACCTTACAATCTTTGCCGCATTTATCACAAACTGCATCATGCAATTCTGTTCTTCGCCTACTTCTTCCGAAATCTCTCCTGCCCCCTGATCTACTATATTTAAAGTCACTCATAGCTATTCCTCCTATTTACTAATAATCCGCAGTATATGCATTATCTAAATAAATAGCAAGTAACTAATCGCCTATTTCTCTTTCTTAATCGTCTTCCAGTGATAAAAATATACCGGTGCTCCTACCACTATCATGGCCAAAGAATTACTCATATCTCTTTTTCTTTCATTACTTGCCTCTTTCTCATTTCTCTTTTCCATCTCCTCAACCGATAACTCCGACTGACCCTCTACTCTTGGCTCAGCAAAATAAACTCGCTCTGTTACTTTAAACACATAGGTTTTTAAACCTAAGTCTACCAACTGAATCCCTCCTAAAATTGTTACAAATAACCCCACAAAAGAAAAAAGATATAAATACAATAAACGAATACTAAACTTCATAAATCCTCCTTAATCTAAGTCTACACCAACCATCAACAAATCTAAATATATTAACTTCTGTCCACCATCGGCGGAAGCTAACACAAGTATTACCAATAAAATTCATGATAATATAAATCATGGCTTCAGTCATTGATAAAATTCTCAAAATTCACCAACCCAAACCCAAACATAAAGTAATTAAAGAGATCGCTAACCGCTGGAGTCCACGACATTACTCAGGCAAAAAAATCCCCTTAAAACACATTAATATTATTTTAGAAGCTCCTCGCTGGACTCCTTCAGGTCATAATCATCAACCTTGGGATTTTTATTTTTCCAATAAAGGAACTGATGCCTACTACAAACTTTTCTCTACCCTGGAAAAATATAATCAATCTTGGGCTAAAACTGCCCCGCTTTTAATCTTAGCCTGTGCAGTTACCACAATTCCTGAAGGTAAAAACCCCTACGCTTATTACGATCTTGGAGCAGCAGTGTTCTCCCTTGTCATCCAAGCTCAATCTTTAGGCTACTATTCTAGACAAATGGCTCTTTTCGACAAAAGAAAGGTAAAAAAGTTTTTCAAATTAGAAAAAAATGTTGAGCCTTACATTATTATCGCCATAGGAAAAATCGGCGACTACACCACAACCTCCAAGCAAGTTATCAACTATGAACTTGATCCCCGACCACGAAAAACCAACCTAGCAAAAGAGTTAAAACTTCCTAAATAACCTTGCTCCCCCTAAAGGACTTGTTCATCAACCGCAAGATTAAACTAGATTTATCACTTAAAGACCTAAAAATAGCCTTTGATAATCTAAATCTAGGTCAACTACAACCAGCTTTTATTGCTTATTAAACCTTTTTTGTAGAACTAATCCAAACTTAAACCTGATTAACACATAAAGAATGGCACAAATGCCAAAGATATAAACTGGGAAGCCCCAATGAGCAAAATCCCAAACCTTAATTGTCAACATTGTAATCCCCGAATTAACCATGCCAAACAAAAATACTGTTGAGCTTTCACTGCCTGGGTCCGTATATGATTTAATCACTGTTGGTATAGCCGCAAATCCGTCAGCTAAGATTGAAAACAATATCGCTATATTCCCTTCACCTGTTATCTGCCAAATAATTATCCCTAAAGTCGCTAAGCCACCATAAAAATAATCTAGCCTATCAAGTTTCCAATACGACTGTTTGTTAAAAAAAGAGGCAATAAAGACTAATAAAGGATTAAGTCCAACCGATAAAGTCATCAATGCTTGCAAGCCAACACCTTTTTGAAGTTCTGCTGAAAAAGCTATCAATGGTGCTAATGCCCAAAAAAACCAAGACACTCTATTAGGCTTAGCCTTACCTTTTAGGGTATCAATCAAATAGCTTAATCCCCCATAAAAAGAAAGAACAAAGCCAACCCAGACAAATCTTTCATCTAACATAGAGCGATTATAACAGTATATTAAACAATGATAAAATAAGGACACAACCAATTATTGAAAAAGTAATGAACCTATGTTGTACGAAGACAAGCTAGACAAGGTTATTTTCAAGCTTAAAGAAGAAAGAAAAATAACCAGAAAAGGGCATAAAGCTAAGGTTTCATTTGATGACGCTAGCTTCACAAGAGTCCGCATTGATGAAATTGTTAAAATTCTCCTAATTCTTCAAGATGATGAAAAAATACTTAAAATTATTGACGCTTTTGAACCCGTTGAAACCGCTGACCCATACGACCAAGTAAAAAACGATAATTATGAAGGTGTAGACACAATCATTGTTGAATTAACAGAAAATTTTGACAACTGGTATAAAAACTATCTTCTAAGACGAAAATCAAATCTTAGCAGTCTTGACTATATAAATTTACTAAGAATTTACGATGTAGTTATAGATATTGACCGACAAATCCAAATTTCAAACAAAACAACTGTAAAAATTCCCATCATGGCAACAGTAATTAAATTTCGCTCATTGTTTCCTGTTGATACCATAGGGTCCAGAAACGAATATTGTGATAACAGGCTTAGTGGCATTAAATATCTAAAAAACAAGGGCATAATTGACGATTATTCTCATGGACGAGACAACTGGGACACCATCATTACCATTTCCGTTAGTTTAGGCAAATTTGAAGAATTTCACCAACAAATCAAAAAGGAGTTTGAGGTCCGCAAAGACAACAAGCAGAAAAAAGAGAAACAAACCATTGTAAAGACTAAAGAAGCTGATAAAAAAACTAAATGGTCTGATGATTTTCAATGGGATAACAAATCTTTTATTTTCGGCAAGTACGGCAAAATTGATTTTACCAGCAAAGACAGAATACACATTCTAAAAGTTTTAACTAACAAAAAAGGGAAATGGGCAACAATCAGTGAACTAAAAGGTAATAAAGACGCAAGCTATGTCCGCTCTACTATTAAACATATTGAAGACCGCCTTCCAGAAAAAGCCAAAAAACATATCAGCATACCTTCTACCACTGAAGATGATTTTGAAAATAAACCAAACGAGGGAGCATACAGAATTAAATTTCTACCAAAAACCTAAACCCCTTTAGGTTTCAAACCTCTATACAGGTTTTATTTCTCCCCTTAAAACCTTAACCCCCTAAATCTTGACCTTAATCCCCCTTAATGACGGACACTTTACTTAATGGAAAAAAGTAAAGTCACTCAACCAAAACAATTAACTCCTCAACCAAAGGACTTAATTTTAACTGCCGACGAGAAAAAGCGACTAGTAGATTTCTTTTCCACCCTTATTGAAATTGACCAAAGAAACAAACGAAAGGAGGTGGATTACTGTAAGCCTCTATGAAAATAAGCGTAAAGAATATCGGCAAAAACAAAAAGATATTGAAAGCAAAACAGCCAAACTTAGAACTACTGATGAAGACTACTACATTACGGCTGAATATCTGTTAAAACTAGCTTCTAAAGCCAGTCAGCTGTTTGAAAGTTCTGAACCAATAGAAAAACGGCTACTTTTGAAGATGACACTTCAGAACCCTATCCTAAAAGGCAAAAAGGTTTGCTATAACTGGATAAAACCCTTTGACCAAGTAGCAAATTACGCTTCTCGTTCAGCTTGGCTCCGGAGGCGAGATTCGAACTCGCAACTTAGCGCTTACACTTAATCCTCTAGTTTCCTAGTGGCGTGGACTATCTCATCATCCATTTAGGATGTCGGGCGCTCAAAGGTGTACTCACCTAGTCTCTGCACCTTCCCCGATTCTATATCGGGGCTTGGCTCAGGATTGTCATAGTCCGACGTGATATCGGACCTTAGAGTTCCCTGAATTCACCCGATTTTCACTCTAGCATTACTACTAAAGGCTGCCATCTAACAGGCGCTCACTCTGCCATTGAGTTACTCCGGAATATTAACGAACAATATATTTTAACACACCCCTGAAAATAACTAGTCCAAATAATCCTGCAGCTTCTTCCTCTGCGACGGATGCTTTAATTTCCTCAAAGCCTTAGCTTCAATCTGTCTAATTCTTTCTCTCGTCACTCCAAACTCTCTTCCCACTTCTTCTAAAGTCATCGGCCGCTTGCTATCATCCAGCCCAAATCTCATCTTAAGCACCTTGGCCTCCCTATCAGAAAGTGAATCAAGCACCTCATCTACATTTTCTTTCAACATCTTAATCGAAGTCACATCATATGGTGAAAGCTGTGTCTCGTCTGGAATAAAATCACCTAAATATGAGTCTTCGTCATCGCCAATCGGCGTCTCAAGCGATGTAGTTTTTTGTGAAATCTTCATGATCTCCCGAACCTTTTGCGGCTCAATCTCCATCTCTTTGGCTATTTCTTCAGGCGTCGGTTCTCTACCCATCTCCTGCATTAATTTTCTAGAAATCCTTATCAACTTATTAATCGTCTCTACCATATGAACCGGAATTCGAATCGTTCTAGCCTGATCAGCAATTGCTCTAGTAATCGCCTGCCTTATCCACCAAGTCGCATAAGTTGAAAACTTAAATCCCTTAGTCCAATCATATTTCTCTACCGCCCGAATCAAACCTTTATTGCCTTCTTGAATTAAATCCAAAAAACTCATTCCCCTACCAATGTATTTTTTAGCAATCGATACCACTAGTCTTAAATTTGAGGTAGTTAAATGCTCTTTCGATCGCCTATCTCCCTTATCCACTCCTTGAGCTAGCTCTATTTCTTGTTCTCTGGTTAATAGCTTAATTCTGCCAATTTCCTTAAGATACATTCTCACTGGATCACTAGAACCAGTCTTTTCTATCTTACTCAAGGCTTCTAGCTCTTTTGTTAACTTGCTAGCTGCCTTAACATCGTCTTTTAAGTCTTCCTCAGCTGTATCAAAAACATCAATGTTAGCCTTAAACAATTTCCCATACAAATTATCTAGCTCTT
Organism: uncultured Pseudomonadales bacterium; assembly: GCA_964630755.1. Lineage (GTDB taxonomy): Bacteria > Patescibacteriota > Microgenomatia > UBA1400 > CG1-02-47-37 > CAZVYS01. The sequence goes on from CAZVYS010000002.1 coordinate 14,204, forward strand.
CCACTCGTTTTTCTGCATCAGGGAAAAAGTTTAATATTTCCTCTTGAGTTACAAATCCCTCTTTTTTTGCTTTTCTAAATAGTTTAGAAATATCTACAGGCTTTAATTTACGCTGACGTTTAACTGGTTTTTTTACTGCTTTTTTCTTTCTTGGCATAACTAGAGGTGCATTATAACTTAAAACCTTTAGAAACCTCAACAAACTCTTCTTGAAGCTTCTTTAGTTTCTTGTTTTTGTTTTCCTTCTCTGCTAACCTAATTTCCTCAGATAACTGCTTCATTTTCTCTTTAACTTTTTGTTTTTTTAACTCCTTTAATATCTTGGTTAATTCATCTGTCAACTTATCTGAATTTTTACTCAACTCCCCTAGGTCTGTTAAATATGCTTGATCTACTGCTCCCACTAACTCTTCTGGTAAGCTCTCCACAAACTTATTCACCTTAAATTTCTTTCTAGTTTTCATCCATCTTTTTAGCCTTGCAATTACCTTTTTCACCGCCCCTTCATCAAACGCCTTCTCATCTACTAACCTCACCAATCTCCCCACTTCTTCCTCTACCTGCAACACCAAGGCCAAAGCATACTCTAACAATCTTTCTGGTCTATCTTTTTCTTTCTGTGCTTCTGCTTTTCGAGCTTGTCTTACTGCTGGAAACTCTGCTTTATCAACTTCTTTTATCACTGCCTCTTCTCCCACCTTTAACACGCTTGCCAGTCTTTTTACATAATGAGCCTTAATCACCTGATTGGTAATCCTGCCGATTATCGGCGCTACTTCCACTGTTATCTTTCGCTTTCCTTCAGGAGATTTAATTCCAAATCTCTTTACTGCTGACTCAATATAATAATCATAAACCGGCACTGCTTCTTTAACACTATCTTTCCAAAACCTAGCTGACTTTTGAGCACACTCATCTGGATCTTTGCCATACTTAAGCTTAATCACTCTTACGCTCAACCCCGCTTTTTCAGCCAATTCAATTCCCCTTCTAGCTGCTTGATCACCAGCTGCATCATCATCAAGCGCTAAAGCAATATTCTCACCAAATCGCTTTAAAAGATCCACCTGCTCAACTGTTAAAGCCGAGCCTTTAATAGCCACCACATTCTTTACTCCTGCTTGATATGACGAAATCGCATCAATCTCTCCTTCAACCACCACTGCTTTATTTTTCTTTTTTATGGCTTCTTTAGTTTTTTCTAAACCATATAAAACACTAGACTTATGATAAAGTTCTGTCTCTGGTGTATTCACATACTTAGCTTGTTTTTGTTCTTTCACATACACCCTGCCTGCAAACCCAACTACTCGATTTCGATGATCAAAAAGCGGAAACATAATCCTATTTCTAAATCGATCATAAAACCCTCTTTGCCCTCGAATAGCTAATCCCGCCATTTCCAATTCGTTTATCTTATAGCCTTTCTTTTTAACTAAAAAATTAATTAAACCTTCCCATTCATCAACCGCAAAACCTAACTTAAAGGTCTTTATTGAAGATTTTGTTATCCCTCTTTTTAATAAATATTCAAGTGCTCTTTTACCTGCTTTATGACTTGTTAAAAGATAATGATAATACTCACTCGCCAAATGATTAATCTCCAAAAGCTTGTCCTTCATCTGCTGTTCTTTGGTAGGCTTGTAAGATTTAAGCTTCACTCCAGCTTTATCCGCCAAAGTCCGCAGAGCCTCTCCAAACTCCATCCCTTCTCGCTCTATCAGCCACCCATATATGTCCCCTCCTAAATTGCACCCAAAACACTTCCAAATCTGGCGCTCTTGCGACACCATAAACGAAGGAGTCTTTTCCTCATGAAACGGACAATTAGCCTTAAAATTCCGGCCAGACTTTTTCAAAGTCACTGACTCAGACACCAAATCTACAATATCTACTTTGCGTCTAACTTCCTCAATTTGATCCATATTACCTCTATTTTACCATTTCCTCTGGACAGCTATGCGGACCTTCCGCCTAAATACTTTAGCTTTTAGCGGAGAGGGAGGGATTCGAACCCACGGTAACCTTTCAGCTACACACGCTTTCCAAGCGTGCTCTTTAAACCACTCAGACACCTCTCCTTGAATTTTTTATATTATATCAGCTTCAACTGCTGATCTAGCTCTTCTTTAATATTTTTTGCCCTATCCATTACTTTTCTAGCTCCTGAAAAATCCAGTTTTGCCCTAGCCTTAGAAAAACTCAACCACTCCACTTCCTCCATCTCCCAATCATGATCTTTAATGTCCCCTGACACATACTCCATTAAAAAATAATCCACTTGTTTATACACCCTCACCTTTTCAAAGGTATAAACATATTTTTCTGGCTCTTTAATCTTAGCCACTATCTTAGTCTTTATTCCACACTCTTCTTCAACTTCACGAGTTGCTGTAGTTTTTAAACTCTCTCCATCCTCAACCAAACCCTTAGGCAACACCCATTTATGATACCCCGAATGCTTACACACTAGCCATTTCTTACCCTTGTACACCACTCCCCCGGCGCTAAACTCTCTTCTTGATTTACTTTGTTTATTTTTCATAAATATCCTCAAGAAATTCCAAGCTTTTGGCGGAGGAGGAGGGATTCGAACCCCCGTGAGACTTGCGCCTCCCAAGCTTTTCGAGAGCTGGCAATTAAACCACTCTTGCACTCCTCCATTATTGTGCGCCCAGCAGGACTCGAACCTGCAACCTTTTGATCCGCAATCAAATGCTCGATCCGTTGAGCTATGGGCGCAAATATTCTATTCTTCTTGTTATTTTCGCTTGTATATTATAACCCGTTAATCAACTATTCCTTCTCAAGTGGCACTTTTTTCTGCAACCACTGAGCTGATCGATCCATAAAGGTTTCGTCTGGCGACTCAAGTTGAACACGCTTTTTTAAAACCTCTTTTATCTTGTTTTCAGTTTGTCCTGAAAGCAACATCATCAAACTAGTTGGAAACTTCATTGTCGTACTAATATGCAAGATCGTATCATTCCATTTTTTTGAAAACCAAAATCTTTCTAACTCCTCCCAATTATATGCCTTTCCTCCTGTAACAACTCCCCTAGTAGTAATCTCATGCGTAACATTTTCAGGTTTTACTGTCGCCAAAACATAAGTCACAAATGTTAAAGCAACCATTACGGCAATCAAAAGCCATTCTTTTAAAAAAAGTAAAATCACCGCCAGCAAAAATACAATGGCTGCAATCGTTGAATAATAATCCTTATCTCGCTTTTTAAACGGCCTCATTGGCGCTTGCCACTTCAATAAAGTTTTTAACTCAACTGGTGGCTTTTTCTCTTTTACCTCAGGTTTTTCTATCTCTTTTTCAGTTTTATTCAGTTTATTTTTTAAAAAGGCAGTCATATTTTTATCTTAATTAGTATTTACTAATCATACCATGGCGGAGGGGGAGGGATTTGAACCCTCGTGAGCCGTGAAGCTCGCGGGTTTAGCAAACCCGTGCAATGGACCAGCTATGCGACCCCTCCATGTTTTTAATTATAGCCGGAATTGTTACGAACTTCAGGCTTTAGCCGATCCCGATCATAGCATCGGGACTAGTTCATAACTTCCTCTTTATAATCAGCGGAGAGGGCGAGACTCGAACTCGCATGCCCTTGCGGGCGCCGGTTTTCAAAACCGGTTCCTTAACCAATTCGGAGCACCTCTCCAGATTTGTTAATTATACCATCCAGAGGTAAAATTGAGTTCTATATTAAATAAATAATACGAAATCCCGACTAAAGCATCGGGATTAAACACATGAGATTCAACCACACAGTTGTAGCCGGTACTTTTGACCATCTTCACCTTGGTCACCAAAAACTCATCTCTGCTGCTTTTGTTAATTCCAATCAAGTTTCTTGTGGCCTAACCACTAAAGCCTTAACCAGCCACAAGCCTCTTCCTTCTCTTATTCAATCAAAATTCTCTCGCCATCTAGCTCTAACCAGCTATCTTTCTTCTTTTCCTACCCCCTCTTCTATTTTTTCTTTATCTAACTCTTTAGGTAATGCTCCCACTAACTCCAACATCGACTCTATTGTAACCACTAGTCAAACCATTAATAATGTTAATAAAATCAATCAGCTTCGAAAAACTAATCACCTCAAACCCCTCACCCCTATCGTCGTTGATCTCATCTCTGCCACTGACCAAAAAAATCTCTCTTCTACTCGAATCAGAAAAGGTCAAATTAATCGCACTGGCTTTGCTTTCCATCAAATCTTTCCTAAACGCAAAAAGTTTATCCTCCCCACCACTAAACGATCAGTCTTTAATAAACCTTTTGATGTTCTTCTAACCGGTAGTCAATCTCATCTTGGTTGGGCTGGACTTAAAGCCAAAAAAGCCTTGGAAAAAACCAAACCCTTTATGACTATCGCTGTTGGAGATATTGCTGTTATCTCTCTACTTCAACAACAAATTCCTCTTAATCTCTCTATTGTTGACCTAAAGACCAAACGAAAACCACTCTTTTCAAGCCTTAATAAACTCGGCCTTCCCCCAAAAGCTAACCATACTGTTAATAATCCTGCTTCTTCTATCACCCCCGACTTAATCAAAGCCATTCAAAAAAGTCTAAAAAGCCATACTAATAACTTGAGTGCGAATACACTCAAGCCTCAAAATTCTTTGCCGAATTTATCCTGCGAATACAGGACCATCTTAGTTAAAGGCGAAGAAGACTTAAGCGTCTTACCCGCTATTCTTCTTTCTCCATTAAACTCAGCTATTTTCTACGGCCAGCCTCAAAAAGGACTCGTTTACATTCGTGTTACCGAAAACTCTAAACAAAAAGCCCTCAATCTTCTTAAGAAACTATCTTAAAACCTCACCTAGCTAAACTTAGCCCCCAAACTTGCTTTACCCCAGCTTGCTTTAACGTTCTGCAAGCTACTCTCATCGTCGCCCCAGTTGTCCAAATATCATCAACTAACAAAACCTTTTTAAAATCTCTCCTTCTTGCCCTAAACACCCCTTTAACATTTTCCTCTCTCTTATCTTTTTTTAATCTCATCTGGGCTTTAGTCGCTCTCACCTTAACCAACCAGTCAGAAACCATTTTTAATCCCAAACCCTCACTAACCATCTCTGCCACCATCTTTGCTTGATTAAAGCCTCGCCAATTTTCTCGTCTCCAATGCAAAGGCATCGCCACCACCACTGGCCTTAACCTTAAAAATTCAACCAACTCCTTTAACTGGTTTGTCTTTAACTTTTTGTTGATCCTTAACAAAAATATTCTCACCAACTCCTCTTCCATATCTTTAACTAGCTGATACTTCAACACATGCACTCCCCGTCTCACCATTGCTTTATAACTCAATAAACTAATTAACCCCTCTAAACTATCTGGTCTTTCACATCTCAAATGCACCCTGCCTCCCACCGACAATTTATTGCACTCTGGACAAACATAATCTTCGCTCAGCCTTACCTGTCTCAAGCACGGGTAACAAAAATACCTACCTCTTTTTTTACAACCAACACACTGCTTTGGATAAACCAAATCTAACAAACTCATTGGTGGAGATGGAGGGCAATGAACCCTCGTCCGAAAATATCAATTCTAACCATCTACAAGCTTAGTCTCGATTTAATCGAGGCAAAAAGTTGATTCTTAATTTTGGCCTAATCGAATCAATTTTAGGCTTACAATCTGAGTTTGTTTACACCTCTTAAAATCTCCCCAGATATAGATTAAAAAAGATGCCTCAGTTACGCAAAAGCGTAAGCGCGAGGAGCAACGAGTGACTCGAAAGCTTCAACAACCGAAACGGCTGCGTCGGCTACGAAACTCTTTGCTTTGCTAACAAAAGAATTTGCAGCTATAAGTTTGAATTATGTTTAAAGACTACAACTCAAAGTCTGCTTGCCGGTTTTAAAGAGCTAAATTCGTCGAATCTTAACATCCCCGAATACCCTATATTATACCATTTCTTGTCATATCTCTCTTATCACATCAAAACCTTTATAGCTTCCAATTAAACTAAGCCCAATCACTTTCTTGACTTTCATTACCCGCTTTAGCTTCTTAGCTACTTCATTCATGCTCGCCCCCGAGCCAATTGCATCATCAATTATCAATACATTCTTATACTGCATTTCTGTCTTTTGCTTCCTCTCGTCAAGCATAATCGTCTCTCTGGCATTCTCAATTCTATCTTTCAATTTTGACAACGATTTCTGTGCCACCACCACCTCGCCTTTGTATATTTTAACCAATTCTATCTCTGGTAAAGTAAGCCGCAAGTGTTTTTTATACTCTTTTAAAAACTGCAGCTTTCTTGGCACTGAATGAGGTACATAACATACAGCCTCAACTTTATATCTTTTAAGCAAATCTTTAACATGTTGATTTGTTTCTTCAGCCAACTTCTTAATTAAAGTTTTATTTTGCGACTGCTTAGAATAAAACACTAACTGCCCTAATCTTGTCTTTCCAAATTCTGGCAAACTATAAAAGTCAATTCCAAAAGCTTTATCAATTCCTTTTCCAGAAACCGCCTGCTTTATCTTGTTAGAAAAATTTATCAGCTTATTTTTTTTATACTTGTTTGCCTTAGCTCTAACCTCAACATATCTTTTTGCCAACCTATTTAACTCTTTTGTTCTATCAATTTCCTTTACCCAATCAACAAAACCTTTTACTCCTTTTAACATCTCTCCCTGAGGTGTAACCCTAAGATAATATTGATCAATAAATTCTTGATATTTATCATCAATAATTGTCTTTTTCTTTCTTTCGCTAATCGCATAATAAACCAATGGAGGCTTCCCAATCTTATCAAGCTTATTATTCAAAACTAACTTCTTTAATTGCTTGTGAATTGCTACATTGCTCAAACCCAGCTCCAAAACCAAATCATGAGCTCTTGCTCTACCCCGATCCTTAATAATCTTAATAATCTCTCCTGATGTATTTGTCTTCATAGTTTATAGTTTACTATAAACTATAAACTATGTCAATAGTTATTTTTACTTTTCATTGCCCTTCTGGCCTCCCGATCCTGTTCTCGTTTCTTAATCGTCGCTCGCTTATCCCATTTTTTCTTACCCTTGCCAAGAGCTATCTCTACCTTAATCCTGCCTCGCTTAGTATAAACAGCTGTTGGCACCAAAGCCATACTCTTGTTTTCTATCTTTTTTTCCAAACTCAAAATCTCTTTCTTCTTCAATAATAACTTCCTTGTTCTAGTTGGCTCATAATCAGTGTTGTCCGCAAACTCATAAGGATGAACATGCGCATTATGCAACCACAACTCACCCTTGTCATCTACTCGACAAAAGGCTTCATTTAAGCTCACCTTCCCACCTTTAATGCTTTTTACTTCCCTACCCTCAAGCACCACCCCTGCTTCTACTCTATCGAGTAACTCATAATTAAATCTGGCTTTTCTATTAATAATCTTTTTCATTAACTTGATTATATAAGATTTTTAATTTTTGATACGCAGCCATACAAATTTTTCGCGCGCAATCATGTAGCCCCTCCCGGCGACGCGTGAGCACGACAAAATTTCCGTATGGCGAGTCAAACAAAAATTAAACAATCTCAATCCTTCAACTCAATCATAAAAATCTTCTCCCCAGTCAACAAAAACATCTTCCTTAAATCCTCAGATACCACCAAATCACTCACTCCCGCCATACCCGACCACACATACTGCGCTTGATAATCTCCAGTCTTGCTAATCACCACCACCCTAGTTGCTTGATTATCTAACACGTACAAATTATCTACTTCTGGAGAAGTATAAATCTTGGTTGGCCTCTGCCAGTCTCGATCTAAGCCTGTTGCCACAAATACATCTTTGCTGCCCCTCACATACTTAACAATTGTCCCGTCACTAAAAAGCACCCATACCGATCCATCAATCGCCATACTTACTCCTTCAGAGAAATCATAATCCTCGCCCTTTAAATAATTGCGCTGTGCTGACAATCCTCCAGTTACCCCTAAATATTTATATATCTGTCCTTTAGTTACACCATCCAATAAATACAAATTGCTACTAAATCCAACTACATCCACGATCTTGCCCCAATCTTCAGCTGCCACCTCAGCCACTACCTCTTCGTCTTTAAAATCAATCACTGACACCAAATCATCGCTCACCAAAAAACCACGACTTCCTGCCAAGCCCACTAAACTTCCTCCTGAAATCTGATCTCCACCTACTACTAGCTTTGAAGCCTTAGTCTCCAAATTAACTTCCACCACCAACTTCTTTTCAACATCAAAAACCATTAAGCTATTTTCCTCAAGCTCCCAATCACTCCCTTTAAAACCATCCTTAATTAAAGAAAAATCAAACCATTCTGTCGCCGACTCCACCTCATACTCTCGCTCAACTCCTCCCAAGGCTTCTCCTATCTGACTTAATAGCTTACTCAGCTCCTCACTCAACTCTTTTTCACTTTCAATTCTGTAGTTTTCAATTCTATCTTTACTATCAGTCAATAATGACTTAGCCCTCAAAGGATTCAACTCCACCAATCCCAATGCTTCATCATATTTATACTGCGCTTCTTCAACCACTGCCTGATAAGCCATTTCTTTTTTCGTCTTAGCCTTTTTCCTGCCAGTTATCACCAAAGCAATCCCTAAAAGCACTATCAATACTATTGCCACAGTCGCTGCAGATTTTTGCTTTTTCCCTCCATCCTTTCTCACCCTTACTGCCCTTGGTTGTAATTTTTCCACTTGCTTTTTTAGCATCTTCCAAACTCCTCCTGCTAATTTCTTAGGGGCGAATGCCCCTAAATCTTCTGAGTCTTTGTCGATTTTACCCTGCGAATGCAGGGCTTTAACCGGCTTTAGGGGACGAATGTCCCCCAATCTAGCTATCACACCCGCAGCCTGAGAATTCTTTTCATTTCCATGAACCACTGCCGCCAATCCTTCCATTGCATCATTAACTTCTTCTTGCTCTAAACTAGATTTAATATTTCCTTCCAACACCAACTTGAAAAACTGATCAGTCCCCGCCACCAACTTATCACCAGCTAATAACTTACCAGACACTACTTTTGCTTCCTTGCTCTCACTCAGTAACTTAACCAAGCTATTACCTCGCTTCAAATACACCTGGCCTGCTTCTCCCTCGCTCCTGCCGGCGTATAAAATCATCTCTTTGTTAATCTCTAATCCGACCGCCATCACTATCTTTAGCTCTACTTCATTAAAAAACTCAGCCTTTAAGCTTTCCATTGTCTGTTCTATTTTTTTCATTACCGATGAGCTTTTATTGGAGTAATACATCTCCTGTAATCTTGTAATTATCTCCGTTCCAAAAGAACTCACCTCCACTCCTTCTTTTTTTACCTTAAAGGCCATCGCCGCCATTAAATGTCCAAATTTATCAAATTTGGAAGGTTCCGTAACTCCCTGTGCAAGTTCGGAATCTCCAACTCCTTCTGGCTCAAACTCATGTACCTGCGCCCAAGTCCGCACGTTAGCTGTCCCGACAATCTTGGCCACCTTTATCTTCATACTTAAGTCTACTATAAAATTATTAAAGCTAACACAAATGCCACTACCGCTAACCCCACTAAAGCCTTTGCCCCAAACATAAACTGTTTCTCCAAAAGGCCATTTAAAGTCTTACTCATTAACTTTATCTGTTTAACCACCACCAAGCTAAACACAATATACAATAGCAATAGCAATAACACTCCAAGTTTTGCCATTAACCAAGCTTCAAGCTTCCAATTTTGAGTTAAAAACTGCAAAAAATTATCAAACGGGGTCATCTTTACCTCACCTTTCCCATCAATTTTTCATGCTCTTCTTCAAGCTTTAACTCATTTAAAATCTTCACCACCCGATTAGGCTCTGGCACATTCTCAATCGTAAACTCCCGTTTTTCAGCTGCAGTTTGAATCGACACATTTCCATAATTCAACATCGCCCTAATCATCCCTCCTTGGTTAAAAGTAACGTCTTCAATATTATCTATCTTTGTTTCTGATATTTCTTTATACAGCAAGTGGTAAAAATCTATGTCAATAATCCGCTCGTCTGTAATAATAAACACATGATAAAACCAAGAAATAAACTCTTCATAAACAAATGCAATTAACAATAAATACCATATCATCACTGCCATAAACTGAAAATTTCCTGGCATAAAACTAATTAACGGAATCCAGATCAAACCAATTGGAACAATTAACATAAAAAAGGCTGTTAAAATCCACTTTACTTGCGTCATCCAGTGCTGCCTTAATAGCAAAATAACTTTCTCTCTTCTTTCCTGAGTCTCAAACCTAACTCTACCCGGCATAATACTAAATGACTGAATCTTGCCTCTTTTTCTTTGCCTATGAAGCCTCTCAGCCACAGTTATAAATCTTGGCCCCATTCCATGCTTAGTTCTATCTTTAACTACCGTTACATGCCTATGCTTTTCAAGCTTCGCTTGATCAAGGTCCGTTCTTGACTGGTTCCGAACTTTCCGTGTGAGCTCGGAACCTTCTCGTTTCTTAGCTCTAAAAATATCTACCACTTTACCTCTTTCTCGGTTCCGCAACTTCGTTCCAGTTCGGAACCTTTTGTTCACCTATCTATATTTTATCAATAATTAGTAAATAAAAAACACTTTAACGTTTTTCAACATTAAAAAGAGGACCAACTATCTGTATATTAGCCGGTGCTCTTAAGTTAAACCAATTTTTAAACTCATCTCCGCTAAAACTAATCCCATTAATATTTACATTAGTTGTTTTTCCATTACCAAAATCTGCACTAATCGACACCCCAGAAGCACTATTTATCGGTGACCCACCCCGACTACTTAACTCACTCTTTACCCTAGCTTCATCCCAAATCTCTCCTCCATACGGATGAGGCTTATCTGTTTGATATAAATGATCTCCCACCCCACTATCTCGTTTAGCAAGCATAATCACGTTAGCTATATCCGCCACCTCCTCACCCTTTAACCAAGCTGACTTATTGTATTCTGATCGTGATCCCTGAGCCGCATAAAAACAAGGACTATCTTTATCATAGGCCTTATCATTAAGTTCAGCAAAAGACTCTACTCCTCCGGTAGTATCTCTCAATCTTTTTGTCCAAGCCGTGTCTGTTGACCAAACATCGCTTGACTTAAATGTATACCCTCCGTCTGTTGACGAATACCAAGCTTTTATTACCTGCCCTCCATTAACCATTACTTCTCCCCTGGTCTGTTCTACCGCCTGCTTCCACTGACCGGTTTTTGGATCATTCTTCCACACCTGGCAAGCTTGAGTAGTACAAATCTCACCAGCTCCATTATTAGTATACGAAAGAGCATACGATCTCGCCGCCACTGCCTGAGCTTTCAAAGCGTCCATATCCCAACTCTCTGGCATCTCATAAATCCCCAACAAATACTCATCCAGCTTTTTCTCTCCATGGCCCTGAATCTTAATCATAATATCTTGCTTGCCACCCTCGAAAGAAATGCCGTTAAAATAGGCTCGTAAAATATCCTTGTAATCCTGGCCCGCCTTAGCTCTCCCATAGGCTCCATACTGATTCATTCCCACTCGATGAGGAATACCATATGTAAAAAAAGCAAAAGCATTTGAAAAACCTGGATTATACTTATCATCCCTGTCATCCACACACATCATTGGCCCTGCTCCTAACGAACTTGGCAAATTCAAGCTAGCCTGCCTTTGAGAAATAATCGACTGCTGCTTAGCCGTCAAAGTTGCAATCTGGCTAGACAGCTTTGCCTGATATGCCTTAGCTCCTTCTATCTCTTCCCTAAAAAACTCAGCTTCTTTGTCCAACTGAACCTGTAAACTCGCTAATCTCACTTTATCTTCCTCAGCTTTTTTCTTATCTCTTTCAAGCTCAATCAACTCAGCTGTAATGCCCGCAATCACCTCTTTATCTTTATCTGTCACTGATTGCTGATAAAACAAATCTCTCACCGCATTCTCGCCTGAATCAGCAAACAACACCACTAAATGTGAAGGCACTCGACTAGATTTATAAAACGACAGCACTCTTTCAGCTAAAAGAACATACTGCTCAGAAAACTCCCGTTCCCTTTTAACAATGCTAATTTCAAGCGCTCGTAAATCTGCCTTGGCTTTTGCTATCCCTGCCTCAATATTATCTATTTTCTCCTGCAATCTAGAAAGTTCTGCCTCTAAAGGCTTAGTCGCCGCCACACTCTGCTCCCTAGCCTGTGACAACTCATTAATTTGTTTTTGCAAATCATCATACGGATCAATTGCTCGAGTATATGCCCTTACTCCACCAAAGCAAACCGTCACTACTAACAACAAACTCAATATCTTCTTCATAATACTCATTATATTAAAGTCTTAAGGCTACTACCAATTACTGAATGGCGAATGCCATTCAACTTATAAAGTTTAACAGGCTTTACCCTGCGAATGCAGGGTGTTAAACTTAGCTAAATGAAAAAAGCTATCAAATTAGTTTTATTTATATTTCTCCAACTCCTCTATCCTGCTAAAATTTTCGCCGCTATCGGTGCTGATGGCGAAGCCTTTATTGGCTCCGTTCCTCTTTCTGATTGCACTAAAGGCGTTAACTCCAGCCTTGGCTTCATCCCTTCTGACCCAGTTTGCTTAGATAAATGGATTCTAGGCAACTCTATTCTCCTTGGTGGCGGCCTAGCTTTCTTGCTTTCTATTTACGGCGGCATCACTTTACTTCTTGCTAGTGGTAATCCAGAAAAAATTGTCCAAGCTAAACAAACCATTACCTCGGCTATCTCTGGCCTTCTTATTATCATTTTTTCACTAATCATCCTCAGATTCATCGGAGTTAATATCCTTCAAATCCCAGGTTTTGGCGCCTCTTAATCTTATGACTCAATCAGCTACTCAACTTGCTTTAAGTCTACCTGGCTCTTATGATATTCCAGAAAAACCAGGTTGGGCAGGATTTCCAAATTTTAATTTCGGCTCAACAACAACTCCAGCCAAACTAATCAACGATCTTCTCCCTACCATCTTTGTCATTGCTGGCCTAATTCTTTTCTTCTTACTTATCTTTGGCGGCTTTACTATCTTTTTATCAGCCGGCAACCCAGAAAAAACCAAAAAAGGCTCCAGCATGATCACCGGAGCTTTAGTTGGCTTTTTAATTATCTTTCTTTCCTACTGGATTCTCCAATACCTTGAAAAAATCTTTGGAATAAAACTAGTTGGTTAACATGAAGCCTCCTCAACACATCGCTATCATTTGCGATGGCAATCGCCGCTGGGCTAAAACAAAAAACAAGTCCGAATTTGCTGGCCACAAATACGCCACTGATCACACAGTTGAGGCACTAGTTGACCATTGCCTCAAGCTAAAAATCCCCCATCTTACCTTTTGGGTCTTATCTACTGAAAACTGGAAAAGAGGTAAAACCTGGATGCAACAATACTTTAAGCTTATGCACTACTTTTTTGACAAAAAACTGGATATCTTAACTAAAAAAGGGGCTAAAATCACTTACATTGGTGATCTTTCTCCCTTTCCCAAAAGCCTTCAAACCAAAATTAAAAAAGTTGTTAACCAATCAAAAAACAACTCAAAAATAACCATTAATATTGCCATCAACTACGGCGGCCGTGACGAAATCCTCCGCGCTATTAATAAGTTGATAGCCGACAGAAGGTCCAACCTTTGCGAACGTGAAGGTTGGACCTTAAAGGACTCAAGTCCAAGCGCAGCTTCGGACCTGAGAAAAATAACCTCAAAACAATTCGAACGCTACCTCGACACCGCCAATCTTCCCGACCCCGATCTACTCATCCGCACTGGAGAGAACAACACTCGACTTTCCGGCTTCATGCCCTGGCAAATTACTTATACCCAGCTCTACTTTTCTAACACCCTATTCCCCAACTTCACTCCCGAAAAACTCCAAAAAGCTATCTCTTGGTGGCAACAACAAACCCAAAACCTAGGCAAATAATTCCAGGTTACGAACCTGGAATTTACTCTAGGATATAATCCTTACCCCTCTACCAATTCTATCCCGCTTCACTTCTATTACTCCTTCAGCTTGCTCTAATTTCTTAACCAGCTCTTCTTCATTTCTAGGCTCACAAAAAACAATCACACTCTGTCCTGTATTTAAAGTAAAATAACTTTCCAAGCCTTCATCTCGCCATTTTCGAATCTGTTTTATCACTTTCTTAGTTTCTGGTAATAAATAATCTAAACTTAGCCTACTCGTCTTCATCACTCGATGCATACTCAAAGCTTCAGCCTCCATCAACTCCCCTAGTTTAGTAAAATCTTTGTTTTTTATTATTGTTTCAATCTCTCTCAGCCTCTCTTTAACTCTTTTCAACCTAGGTTTAAAAAACTTACTAGTGCTCGCCAACTCATGACCTTTAGTTGAAGAGACTTTTTTTTCATCTTCACTAACTACCACTATTAATATTCTCAAGCCCCAATAACTAACCGGAAAAACCTGTCTCGCAAACGAGTTTTCATCATCACTTCCTTTTGCCCACTCTACCCATCCATCAGGAATCGACCTACAAGCCGACCCAGAACCAACTCTCGCTAATCTTGATAAATCTTTTTCACTCAAACTTAAACCAACTGCTTTACTTGCCGCCAAACTCAATGCTGCCATACCAGAGGCCGACGAAGACAAGCCCACTCCCATCGGAAAATTATTCTCACTCACCACCTTCATTCTTAAACTCACCTTAGCCAAATCTCTAATTCTATCAAGTTGCTCAGCCACTCTTTTTTTAGCTCGACCAGTTGCTCTTCCCCCATTTATAATCACCTCATCATCTTTAAAGTCCTTACTTGTCTCTACCTCAGTTGTCGTACCTAATTTTCCCAAACAAACCGACACACTTGAATTAGCTGGAATCCGCAAATCACTATTCTCTTTACCCCAATACTTAATCAAAGCCACATTCACCGGTGCAAATGCCTCCACTCTCATCTTTCCACCCTCACTCCTTCCGATTCTAGCTGCAAATCCAAAACCTCTCCTCCTGCCAACCTAACTGCTTCTTCTACTTCTTTTCTACTTTCTTTATCAAGAAACGCAATCATGCAATCTCCTCCTCCAGCTCCAGACAATTTCGCCCCAAAAACTCCAGCTTCTAGGCTTACCTTAATCAGCTTATCCAGCTTTTCACTACTCACTCCCAGCTTTTCCAAAATCTCCTGATTTCTATTCATTAAACTACCAAACTCTTGCCACTCACTTTTTTCTATTAATTCTTTTCCTTTTTCTACTAACTCCCCCATCTCATCAAACCAACTCTCAACTTTTTCAAATTCTCTTTGCCTTAACTGTTTAACTCTTTCTACCATCCTAACCGTCTCTACCTTTTTTCCTGAATATCCCGTAATAAATTCCAGGTTCGTAACCTGGAATTTCTCAATCTCTTTCCCTCCTATCTTAAAATAAACCAACCCTCCATAAATCGAGGCTGCCAAATCAAAACCGCTTCCTAAACCTTGCACTTTTCTAACCACTTTAAAACAAAAATCAAACAATTCCTTCTCGCTCCACTTTAGTCTTTTCAACTCACTTAATGCTTTAGCTGTAGCCACAGTTACTGCTGCTGAGGACCCCAAACCATATTGACTTGAAAACTCGCCTTTTATTTTTATCTCCACTTCAATCTCTCCATGCTGCCTTTCAAACTCATTAACCACTTCCCTAATAAACTCTGACCACTCTTTTCTTACCGCTTTTCCCCCAATAACCTCAACCATTATTCGCCTATTAACAGCCATTACCAAACACGGCCGATCATAAACCACTCCATGATCTCCCATTAAAAGTAACTTGCCTGGCGCTGATACTTTAACTCTCATTTCTCACCCCTTCAGCACCCAGCTTCACCTGATAACTCCTCCAATCACGCTCATTAACCAACTCTTTTACTTTGTCTATTTCAAAACCATAAACCAACAATGCCCCTGACCCTTCTTTCACTCCTCCGCCTCCACATATCTTAGCTACTCCCCCTACTTTCTCTATTTTCCTCACCATTTTTCTAGCTCTCTCACCCACCACTCCAATTTTTTCAAGCAACCTCTGATTTTCTCTTATCAATTCTGGTTTGAAGTTTTCAACAATATTAGCCATTCTTTTAAATTCTTCCTCATAACTACCTTTGGCCACCATCTTTACCATCTCGCCAGTTGTCTCCACCGGCTTCCCACTATCCACGAGTATAAAAGTCCAAGGGTTCCGAACCTCAGTAGTGTTCGGAACCTTAAAAACTTCAAATCCCCTATCTTTTTGAAACCTTAACACTCCTCCCTCTCTTACAATCGCTTGATCTACCCCACTAGACTTTCCGTGCATAAAATCCTCAGCTCTCTTTACTATTTTATTTCTAATCCCCTCGCTATTATCCTTCATCATTCCCCAAACAATACCTGTTGCCAAAGCCGCCGAAGACCCTAAACCGCAACCAACTGGAATCTCAGACTTAATTTTAATCTTTACACCTTTCTTAACTCCCAGCTCTTCTAAACACCACCTTGCTATCTTCCTGGCCAGCCTAGTATCCTTATACTTGTCCTCAATCACCACTTTATCTTCACTCAACCACCCAACCTCTATTCTCATTCGTTTATCTATTGCTGCCACAATCGCTGGATAGCCATAAACCACTGCATGCTCTCCAGCTATAATCACTTTTCCTGGTACCGAAACTATATTTTTTTCCATTTGACCCCATATTCTATTACCGCTGCTTTCTCAGCAATTCCAGATTTTCTCAACACTCCTTTTACTTTCATCCCCATCTCTGGCCTTTTACCACTCACCCACTGCCCAACTACTCTTTTATCATTAACCTCAACCATCACCACATAATACGGCTGATCTTCAAATCCCTGCGGTGACTCCAGTATCTTAGTAAAACTAATTATCTTTCCAGCTTTACCTAAATACCTCAACCTTTCATCTCGTTCTCTCCAAATCTTTACTGCCATAAGTATTGCTGCAGTTGTTCCGTAACCTAACAGTGTTCGGAACCTGCTCCTTTCTTTTTTAAAATATGCACCACCGCTGTTCCACCAGTTCCCCCCACATTATGCGCCAATCCAATCTTAGCTTTCTTAACCTGTCTCTTTCCAGCTTTTCCCTTTAATTGGCTTACCAGCTCCACAATTTGTTTTACTCCAGTTGCTCCCACCGGATGCCCGCAAGCTTTTAACCCCCCAGATAAATTCACTGGCAACTTACCACCAAAGCTAAACTCTCCCTTTTTAATCTTTTTAAACCCCTCTCCTT
This sequence comes from uncultured Pseudomonadales bacterium, assembly GCA_964630755.1. Taxonomy (GTDB): domain Bacteria; phylum Patescibacteriota; class Microgenomatia; order UBA1400; family CG1-02-47-37; genus CAZVYS01. The sequence continues at coordinate 31,462 of CAZVYS010000002.1, forward strand.
TTTTACAAAAACCCAAATCTTCGATGGCTAATATTTCAGCAATTGTAAAACAATCATGCACCTCAACTAAATCAATCTCTTTTGTTTTTACTTTAGCTTTTAAAAATGCCTTTTTTGCAACTTCTCTAGTAGCTTCAAGTTCTACTAAAGATTTTCTTTTACATAAACTCGGATCATCAATTGCTACTTCACTGGCTAACACTCCCACTCCCTTGGTGCCTACCACCACTGCCGCCGCTCCATCTGTTATGGGTGAACAATCAAACAAACCCAAAGGCTCAGCCACACAAAAACTTCCCATCGCCTTTTTTAAATCCACTTCATACGGAAACTGAGCTTTAGGGTTCATCGATGCGTGAGCATGATTCTTAACCGCCACATAAGCTAAATCCTGCTTCTCAGCTCCAAACTCTTCAAAATACTTCCTAGCCATCAAAGCATACAAGCCCACAAACGTTAAACCCGCCCTTCTTTCTTCTTTGCTCGCCGCTCCCATCAAACCTTTACTTACTTCCTTAACACTTCTATCTGTCATCTTTTCCGCTCCAATTACCAACACTTTCTTGTGCCTTTTAGACTCAACTGCTTGCACCGCTTGATTAACTGCCAATCCTCCAGAAGCACAAGCCCCTTCTATTCTCAAACCAGGCGCTTTAATTCCCAAACTACTACAAGCCATTGAGCCTAAATGTCCTTGATTATCAAACCGACTCCCCAGCATATTAGAAACTATCACTAAATCTACCTCACTTGCCTTAATCCTTGCTTCCTTCATTGCTCCTAATCCAGCTTCTACAATCAAGTCTTCAAGACTCCTGTCCCACCACTCACCAAACTTAGTTTGACACCCTCCCTCAATCCCAACTTTCATCCTTCTCTCCGATTGCTAATTTTTACATACTCTGAATAATTTATCTGCTCAGCATGATCAAATTGAGCTGCTAAATCAAACTTATCCTTTTTCATTTTTTTTAAAGATTTTAAAGAAAAACTATCACTCCCTGCTCCAGAACCATAACTAGTTACCAACACTTTTTCTCGTCTCTTTCCTTCTTCTAATACCTTAATCAAACCTAGCAATGCTGACGCACTATACGGATTTCCAATCTCATTTACTACAAATCCTTTTTCCATCTTCTCCCACTCAATTCCCAACCTCTGCCCAGTTCTTTTAGGAAACTTGCCATTTGGCATATGTAAAATCACCTGGTCAAAATCCTTAATTTTTTGTTTAGTTTTCCTCAAAAAACTTTCTGTTCCCTTAATCACTTTATCAAAGTATGCCGGCTCACCCGTAAATCTACCTGCATGACTTGGATACTTTTCTCCAGCTCTTCTCCAAAAATCTGGTGTATCAGAATTAAAGGAATTAAAATACTCAAATCTAGCTAACCAATTAAATTTTTTGCTCCCCAAGATCACCGCTCCAGCCCCAGCTCCTGCTGTAAATTCTAATGCATCCCCCATCTTACTCTGAGCTATATCTGCTCCTATCACCAAGCCTGCCTCAATCACTCCCGCCTCAATCATTGACGCTATCATCACTAAACCCGTTGTTCCGGCTTTACAAGCAAACTCCAGGTCTGCAGTTATATAATCATTCCCCATTCCTAAAATATCTGCCACAATCGAACCAGTTGGCTTAACTGCATACGGATGACTCTCACTTCCAACTAAAACTGCTCCTAGCTGATTAGATTTTATCCCTGACCTACTCAAGACTACTCGCGAAGCCTCAACCGCCAAACTAACTGTGTCTTCGTCAAAATCTGCCACCGCTTTTTGTTTTATTCCTAAACTATTAGCAATCTTTTTTCCATCCTTTCCTCGAGATTTTGCAATCTCCTCCACTGACAATCGGAATTTAGGCACATACCCGCCTACTGACACAATTCCTACTTTGGAAAATTGTTTTGGCCTAATCATTCTCTCTCCTCCCAAGTTTCCGATGCGCCTTAGCTAAATCCTGACTAGCCAAAGCCGCTGTTAAAGACAGCTCTCCTGCCAACACCGCTCCTCCAATTACTTCAGCCAGCTTTATCGCATCACCTTTTTTATTCCCTAATCCCATTAACTCTAAAGCCTCTTTTTGGGTGGGTAAATCTATTCCACCACCAACTGTCCCCACCATTAAACTCGGTAAATACACTGAAAAATACAACTGACAAGACCCGGCCTTGTCATTCACCTCTGCCGTTGTCACTCCCATACTTCCCTCAACTACGTGAGCCATATCTTGACCAGTGGCCAAAAACACCCCAGCCACCACATTAGCAAAATGGGCATTAAAGCCCATCGATCCACTCATCATCGATCCTAACCACTGCTTAGCTTTAATCACTTCCACTATTTTTTTAGGCGTTGTTTTTAACACTTCTTTAACTACCTTTCCAGGCACCCTAACCTCTGCCCAAACCTGCTTCCCTCTACCTTCAATAAAATTAAGCCAGCTTGGCTTCTTATCTACGCAATAATTTCCAGACAAACTCACACATCTAATCCCTAGCTCTTTATTAATCAGCTTAACTACCCTCTCGCTTGCAAACGTCACCATATTCATTCCCATGGCTTCACTAGTATCAAACTCCAATCTTAACCAAACATTCTTCCCCACCATAGTTGACCTAATCTTCTTCAGCTTTAAAAACTCACTTTCTTTACCAATTTCTTTCTTCAACTTATCTACATTTTCCTCCACCCACTTAACCAACTTCCTTCCTTCCTTAATCCCCTTCACTCTAAACACCGGGCCCCTAGTTGCCCCCACTTCTTTAACTACTGCCTCACATCCCCCGCTCTCTCTAATCACTTTACAGCCTCTACTTACACTAGCCACTAAGGCCCCTTCAGTCGTCGCCAAAGGCACCAAATATTTCCTTTTATTCACCATCAACTCTCCAGCCACACCCAAAGGCACCTGCACGCACCCCACCATCTTCTCAATATTTTTACTTTTTACTTGATCCATTTCAGGTAAATACTTAGAAATATATTTTAATTTTCTCATCTCAGTCTTTCATCTAGCCCGTTGGCGGATTCATCTCGCCCAGTGACGGACCCAACCCTAAATATCCAATAACCTATGTACAAACCTACTAATAAAGTTATTCCAATTACGCTTATAAAGCTAAGCCTTGCCGCCATTCCCCACTCAACACTTGTTCCTAATAACTTTCTACCCAAATACACTCCCAGCAAACCCACTCCAAATACATAAACTGGCCAACCTAGTAACAACAATTGCTGTGACCTATCTTTTTCTAAACTCAAATGCCTCAAAGTCTTAAACGGATGCACTAAAAGCCCAAAACTATTCTTAAAAAGTAAATAACTTTCCTTAATCAATAGCAGCAAACCAGCTTCTGTAACTTTCTTGACCGCTGGTTGTTGCTGATTTAACTGCATATTCTTTTCTAAAAGCAAGCCTTGCCCTACTTAATCTTGACTCAACCGCCTTTACAGACACATTAAGCTGCGTAGCTATCTCTTTCATCGATAGCCCTTCTATATACTTTAGTCGTAAAATCTTTGAATATCCTTCGCTTAAGTTTTTAAATGTTTTTAAAATCTTTCTTTTAGTCTCCAATTCTTGATAAGCCAGCTCTGGCCCCAACGCCTTATCCACCAGTTCTTTTAAGAATGGCAATCTAGAAAACACCACCTGTTTAATCTTTTTCTTCCTGTAAAAGTCAGCTATTTCATGCCTGGCTATACTCATCACCCAAGTCAACAAACTAGACCTGCCCTTAAACAAAGGCAAACTCTCCCAGGCACTAATCAGAGTTTCTTGAACTATCTCTTCCACGTCTGCCTGACTCCCTACTTTCAAACTCACCCACCCCACCAGCGTTTTCCTGGTCTCTCTACTCAACAACTCTTGTCTTAACTTATCTTTCTCCATGCCGACTATTATATCACCCTATTTTTATGATATTCTATTATCAATATGGCAGTTGATATCGGTGATTCATTTATTCTTGGTTTTGGTAAACAAACTATTGGCAATCCTGCTCAAGTTAACTACCAAGAACTCCATAACATCATTACTATCATCGTCAAAAATCTTTTTTATATAGCTGGATTAATTTTATTTATCTTTATCATTATCGGTGGAGTCGGCATGATCATCAACGCTGGCAATGCTGAAAAGCAAAAACAATCCTCCCAAACCCTTAGCTCTGCTATCACTGGCTTTCTAATTATCTTTGTTTCATACTGGCTTGTCAGAATCATTCAAGTTATTACTGGTATAGAAATATTTTTTATTCCTTAACCTATGGCCTTCCAAATTTTTGGCACCATCAACGATCCCTCTGCTTTCTCAGGCTACGCTAAAATAGACGATGCCAATAAAGGTCTACCTGCCTTCTTAAGTAACCTTGTCACCTTCATCTACATCATCGCCGGTTTATTTGTTTTTATTAACTTTATTCTCGCTGGCTACCAATACTTATCAGCCAATGGCGATCCTCAAAAAATTGCTTCAGCTGGTGAAAAAATGATGAACTCCCTTATTGGCCTAATCTTTGTAGTGGCCAGCACTGTTATTGCTGCCCTACTTGGCCAAATCCTATTCAACGAACCCAAAGCCCTACTTGACTTTATTATTTACGAATCAACGCCATAATATGGCCTCTAATGTACAATATCAAGACACCAACATCGGCTCTCTAGAAGCTAAAAACGCTGGCGGAACTATTGGTTACTCTCCCCCAGGAGCTATTGGCGCCCTTCCATTAGCTGACCAAGTTGCTCTAGTTATCTCAAATGTAGTTGGTTTTTTAACAGTCATTGCTAGTCTAGCTTTTATCTTTTATGCTTTAATCGGTTCAATTAACTGGATCAGCGCCCAAGGCGATCCTCAAAAAGCTCAAAAAGCTGGTCAAATGATTACACAAGCAATTATTGGTATCACTTTAACTGCCACTGCTTTCTCTATTACCTATGTTTTGGGGAAAATTCTTGGTATCCCTTATCTAGATCCAGCTGAAACAATTAACAACTTTATCTACTAATTTATGCCTAAATTAAACGCCGCCACTTTCTTTGGCGAATACGAGGCTCCTCAAGGCCCTTTAGATTATCAAACTGGGGATATAACGGGCCTTACCTTCTTTTTCAATAATTTCCTTAAAGTCATCATTGTTGGCGGTGGTTTATTTACCCTCATCAATCTGGTTATCTCTGGCATTCAATACATTGGTTCTTCAGGCAATCCAGAGGCTGTCAAGCAACTCTCCTCTCGCATCTGGCTATCAACTCTTGGCATTCTCATCATCGGTGGCTCAATTGCTGTTGCTGCCCTTATAGGTTTTATTTTCTACGGTGATAGCACTATCATCCTCTCACCAGAAATACCTGCACCATAAACTATATGATTCTTGCTCCTTTCCCACTCGGCGACATCGAGGGCTTTACGCCCAACAGTATTACCGATACTGCCCTCGCTACAGCAGATCCAGCTGATCGTCTAAGCACTATCGTCTCTAATGTTGTCGCTGTCTTTACTATCTTTGCCGGCCTAGCTTTTCTTATCTACTTTATCTTAGCTGCTCTTAACTGGATGCAGGGTGGAGCTGATCCTGCTAAACTTGAAAAGGCCAAAAACCAACTCAGCACTGCCATTGTTGGCCTCTTAATTATGATTGTCCTTTTATCCTTAGCTTCTATCATTAGCTCTTTACTTGGCCTCAACATCCTTGATCCAAAAGACATTATCCCTCTAATCTTACCAAAATAGTTTATACTAAACCTATATGCCAATCACCAACCCTGCTATACCAGCCTTGCCAGCCGACGAAACTGGCTTTACCAAATACATTGGCATCATCTGGCAAACAATTGTCATTGTTGGTGGCTTATTTACCCTTTTTAACATTGGCTGGGCCGGTCTTGATTGGGTTCTTTCTGGCTCCAATCCCGATCGCCTTAATCGAGCTAAAGATAAACTTTTTAACAGTATTTTTGGCCTTATTATCTTAGCTCTATCCTACGTTATTATTAAACTACTAAGCACCATCACTGGGTTAAACATTCTAAATCCCTGGTGGCCCTCATTTTAGTATGCCAGTCACTCCTCTTACTCAAGGCTCAACAAACATTGACGCCGAAGTAACTAGTTTTTTCAAATACAAAGACTTAGGCACATTTCTCCATAACGTTGTCACTATTATTATCTCCATCGGCACCGCCCTGGCCCTACTTTATCTATTCTGGGGCGCTCTTGATTTTATTATGTCCGGCGGGAATCAAGAAAGAAACCAAACCGCCAAAAACAAAATCACCAACGCCATTATTGGTCTGGCCATCTTAGCTTTCATCTGGATCATCTGGAAAGTCGCTACCTACTTCTTAGGACTTTCTCCTTCTCTAAAAGGAGGGTTTACCACCACTATTAAAGGTCCAGGCCCTTAACCAATTACCATTGACAAACTAAACTTAATTGTTTCATAATCATTTATATGCTTAATCTATTTGCCGCCTACGCTCAAGGCACAACCGACATTACTATCAAAGAACCAGACGCCGGCGTCAAAGATATCGGCGTTTTTCTGTCTGCCTCTATTCAGGTAGCCATGATCATTGCCGCCATCCTTACTTTTGCTTTCTTAGTCTGGGGCGGTATCCAGTGGATTCTATCCGGTGGAGACAAAACCCAAACTCAAGCTGCTAGAGATCGCATCACCATGGCCTTAGTTGGTCTAGGAATTGTTGCTGCTGCCTGGGCATTAATGAAAGTCATCGGCTTCTTTTTTGGCGTTAACGTCTTTGAGTTCCAAATCCCAACAGCTGCTGGTTAAACATCAAAATTCTGTCTCCCTCAAACTTAAACATCTTGTAGTTTACAATCCATTATAATAATTCTATGATCAAGGTTTTTAAAATCCATCTCGCAATTTTAAGCCTTTTTCTTCTTACACTAATCTTTCCCCAGCCCCTTTCAGCCCAATCTTGCCAAAACATAGCCGTTAAACCTGACTCCCTAGCCCTTGATAAACTCATCGATAAAGCCCAAGATTATAATGGCGCTGCTACCCTAGTTCCTGATTCTTTACTCAAAGCTATCTATAACATCGAAGCTTCCTCTGCTTTCAACGACTCAAGTTGGTCTTGTCAAAAAACTAATAACCATCTTGGTTTAATGCCAGTCAATGACACCGCCTATTTTTCTATAGTCTCATCAAATGAACGTGACAGCTCTCAAGACAATTGTAATCCTGTTAAATGCAAACTCAATCGCTGCCATCCAATCAGCTCAATTGAACTAGTCGCCCGCACCCTCCTCTTAAAAACCGGACTCTGGAACACCACCAGCATGACTCCTACCGGCAGTCTTACCAATTCTATTAACGATATTTACTACGCTTCAGGTCGATATTTTGGAATTGATCAATTCGATAAACCCAGCCAAACCACTAATCAGTTTCTCGACCAATTAGACTCTGGCCACCATTACCCCTCAGATCATTCTTATACCAATACCTTAACCTACGCTGAGTTTATTTGCGCTAAATCTGATGCCTGCAAATCCTACCAAGACTATCCTGCTCGAACCGACACCACCAATTTTCAACCTTCAAGTCAATCCTTTCCTGAATTTACCTTTGACCCCTGCGATTTTACAGAATTCCTCAGTGTAACAATTAAAGAACCAGATGCTGGCGTCAATGACATTGGTGTTTTCTTATCCGCTGCAATTCAAACTGCCATAATCATTGCCGCCATCCTTACTTTTGCTTTCTTAGTCTGGGGCGGTATCCAGTGGATTCTATCCGGTGGAGACAAAACCCAAACTCAAGCAGCCCGTGACCGCATCACCATGGCCTTAGTTGGCCTTGGTATTGTTGCTGCCGCCTGGGCCCTCATGAAAGTCATCGGCTTCTTCTTTGGCGTCAACGTCTTTGAGTTCCAAATCCCTACAGCTGCTGGTTAAACCCTAAACGCTTTCTTCTCTATCTTTCTCATGCTATCTTATTATTATGACTAAGTTTATTACTTCTCTTCTCATTACTTTTTTTCTTTTACTTCACCCCGCCAATGTTTATGCTCAAACAGACACTTGGACTAATATTTCAACTAATATCGGTATTAACTGCGAAGCTGACGTTGATGTCTTATGGGATGACGACAATGATCCTTCAAGTATTAAAGTTGCCGCTAAAACAGTTAAAGTTGCCACTCTTCAAGGCTTTGAGTGTATTTACTACAATCTCATGCGCATCATCATTCCTCTGGCTGGTTTTGCTGCTTTTATTCTTCTAATTGTAGCTGGTTTTCAGTTTATGACCGCCGCTGGTGATCCTAAACAAACTCAAAAAGCTCAATCAACTATTACTCTCACAGTTGTTGGTATCGTTGTCATTCTTAGTATCTGGTTTATCTTTAATCTTTTAACCCAATACACCAACATTAATTTACTTCGTTTTATCGTCCCTGGGCCTTAAATTTTAAGCTATACTAATACCAATGACTCGTCTGCTCATCTATATTCTCTTCCTGCTTTTCACTTTCTTTTTGCCCCGTTCTGCTTTAGCTCAATCTTGTTCAGATATTCCCGTTGAACCAGACTCTCCAGCCCTTGATCTTTTAATCTCCGAAGCTCAAGCCATGGGAGGAGCTGCTGCCCTAGTTCCCGCCTCTTTATTAAAAGCTATCTATGCTGTCGAAGCCACCACAGCCTACCGACCCATCAGCGGAAGCTGGACTTGCCAAAAAACTGGCGGCGACCTAGGTTTGATGCAAGTCAATGATATTGGCTATCCAGAAATTGCCTCATCCGATGAACAAATCCACACCGAAGGAGACTGCTCCCCCACCCACTGCAAACTCAACCGTTGTCACCCTGTCAGCGCCATCGAACTAGCCGCCCGAGTTCTTTTATTAAAAGCCGGCCTGTGGGATAAAACCACCATGACTCCCACTGGCAGCCTAACTGACTCAGTTAACGATATTTACTACTCCTCTGGTTACTATTACAGTGCCAACCTTTTCGATAACCCCACTGATAATACCAGCCAGTTACTTGGCCGACTTGACCCACAGTATCATTATCCAACCGGTCATCCTTACGAAGGCTCTCTGACTTACGCTGAATTTATCTGTGCTCAGTCTGGTGCTTGCCAATCCTGGCGAGATTTTCCCCTTCGTCAAAACAGCCCCAGTTTCCAACCATCTAATCCTTCATCCTCTGATCTCAGCTTTACCTTTGATTCTTGTCTTTTTGGAGAACCACTTGAGTCAGCTCAACTACCCACCAGCTTCACCAAACACCCACTTCGCCCTTTCCCAGCTCAGTCAACCTCTCAGTTAATCCCCGAAGAAAAAACTCGGTCTTTTAACGATTCCTCTCTTACCCCTTACTGTGCTATGCGCCCTCTAGCTGCCCAAGCTTATATCGACAAACGGCATGAAGACATCCTCATGACCGGCACCCTAACCCAAGACTTTTCTCGCTTCATCACCCCCCTCCTATCTATTACCAATCCAGACAAACCAGATTATCAACTTCCATTCAATGACAAAGCTCAGCGCTACTTAGCTGATTATTTGGAAGGCCGAGCTTATTACGAACCATTAACCGAGTCAGTCGACCCTACTCCTCTTCAGAGTCTGGAAATTCATTCTCGCTCAGGTGTTTTTCGCAAACTAGCCCCTCAAAGCTATCAGGATAAACTTAAAAAGGCTATCATTCTCAGAGCTAATAATCAGTTTAATTCTAGTGACCCTAACTCCAATCCTTATGGCTTCAAACCAGCCACTGATACCATCCACAATTACACCGTTGGCTATTGGGATCCAAACCTTAACCAGCCTGCTCCTTATGAACAAGGCCAGCCAATTACTCTAAAAGACTATTTTGATAACCAAGCTTGGGCACCTTTACTAGAAGAGCATGAAGATTTTAATACTCATCACCAAGCCTACCTAGATTGGGAGCTTAAAGACGGCGGCGCTATTATTTCTCAAAGTGGTGTCCAGAAAAAAAGACTCGGTAAATGGGCTGCTCTTTGGGCCTATGTTCCTATGTTCACCCGTGAAGACACCAAAGGCTTTATTCAGTTTCTCGATGACCCAGGCCAATCTACCTCTCCAAATAAACCGCTTGAAGTTTCCCATCCTCATCTGGCTCGTACCTATGAAGTTACTAATACTCTCTCTTACATGCTCACCCCTTTTAATAATCACTCTGTTCCCAGTCCGGCTTTAAAAGATCAATGGTACACCCCTGCTCCCTGGACCACTGAATCTCCTTGGTGGTTCACTCCAGATATTAAAATACCTCCGGCCGACCTAAACACCCAGTATGGCTACGTCTGCGATTACTCAAAAGAAGTGCCCTTAATTGCCAGCTCTGGCGACCTGGCTTTTGACTCTGAAGCCAGCACTAATGTTGATAAAGCTGTCCCCAACCCTCTTTATGAAAACCCTATTACTACTCAATGTGTTTTTGGAGGCAACATTACTCATTTTCCTTGCGAAGCTGTTAACCCTATGACATGTAAAATTATAGACGACTCCGCTTGCTACGTTCTTCAGCCTCATTTCTACAACCCCAACTACCTCAAAACCAAAACTCCTTTCTTAACTGAAATCTTAACCAGCTTAACTAATAGCAATCGGGCTGTCTTTGATCTTTTCCGGCCTCACGGCCAAACCGAACCTCAAGATGGCTTAAACTGGCCCGGCGTTGGCAACTCTTTTGAAGAAAGTCCAGAATACTCTTATACTCCTAATCAAATCTTTCCTTCAAAAGAACAAATTGGTTGGGCCGAAGCCGGTTACCACAAACCCTATTACTCTCAATCTTTTCTTTATCGATATCTTGGCACCATTCAATGCGCCAAAGAACGCACCATTGCTAAACTTCAACCCTTTATCACTGGCCAATCCTACCAACCCTATTCCTACGAATGCTTTCCCGAGCTTAATCCTCTTGATGACCCAAAACTTCAAACTGCTAACCAATCCACCAGCTCCTACTCTTACCCAAGTAGTCAAACTGGCTCCGGAGCTCTTTATACCGGCGGCTTATACATTGAAGGCGACTGTCCTATTCCTGGTGGTCGATTACTTGTTGGCTCTTTTGAAAGCATCAATAAGGGTCATGGAAGCAATAGCTACTGGGCAAGCGCTGGTGGTTTTTGTGATAATACCTATTGCTCTGCATATCCAAATGCTTACTGTTGTATTAACAATCTACCCATAGCCTGGTCTTTACCGGTAGTCGCAGCTCCCCAATGCTATACAAACCCATATCCAGGTAGCGTTGCTTATGATCCAAGCTCCACTTGCCCGGCTTATGGCTTTGCCGCTGACTTTTTTGTTCCACAAAACGACAATCCTTATTATGGCCAAGGTAATGTTCCAGTATCTCTTCCAACCATTGATGGTCAAGTCCTTGATTGGAAAATTGCCACACCTTATGGCAAGAATAAAGGCAATGGTACTGGGGGATTATTGAGAGCTAAAGCTAACGGAAAAACCTACGAAATATCCATCTATCACTTAGCTGAACCCATAACTTACGGTGGTCCATCTGGTACCGAAGTAGGGATTATCTACGCAGGTCTAAACAACCCCCATGTTCACATTGAACTCAAGGTCAACGGCGAATATGTTAGACCCGATAATCTTTGCTCTGGCGGCTCAACCTCTACTTTTAATCAGAACAGCCAGCCAGCCCAGACTACTTCTCCAAATAACCCTAGTACTACCTTTCAAGAACTATTTAACACCACTCATTATCAATTTGATGAATAGATTAACTATCTTTCTTTATGAAACCTTTAACTAAACTTTTCCAGCTTATCAAAAAACGCCCCAAAGCTTCTTTTCCGATACTCGTCATCTCCTCATTGCTTTTCATTTTCCTAATGACCTCTTCATCTGCTCAAAAAACCAGCCTTGAACTCACTTCTATTTCCCCTGAACCCCCCACCTTTGAATCTCTTTTATCTACCCACCAAATTAAACTTAACTTCTCTCACCCTTTACAAAAAGAGACTATTAAATACACCATTAGCCCCGAAACCGACACTCGTTTGATCTTTGACCCCCAATACCCCACCCTTATCTCTATCCTCACTCTCGATGGTCTCGAGCCTGATACTCCTTATACTTTTACTATTCATAAAGGCTTAACCTCCACCGAAAACTTAACCTTAAAAATGAACCTTCAGTTTGAACTTACTCGCACCCAACCTGATCTTGAAAACTTCTTCCCTCCCAACCAAGGCTTCTAACCCCCACCTTAATTATCTGCTAGAATAATCTTAATGTCTTTCGAGCCTGCCAGCCCC
>CAZVYS010000002.1:43770-87935 GCA_964630755.1 uncultured Pseudomonadales bacterium
ATCTCCATCATTGCCTGCGATCAATGTCAGGGAAGTGGTTGTTCAGCTTGCGATCAACATGGAGTTTATGCCCTTCACGACAAACAGCCCATTAGTTTTAACTTGCCAGGCTTTATCGATCTAAAATCTCGTCGCCAACTCAAACGCCTCACTTTTATTAAACGCTCAATCCTACTTTCCATTGCTATCTTTCTTATTATCCTTTCTCTTAAACTAATCTATGCTTAGCTCTCAAGATATCTCACCAGCTTACACTCCGGATGCTCTCAAGCTACTAGCTGGCAGTCTTAGTTTGGCTTCAAAACAAAACCAACCTCAAGCTCTTCCCTCTCACTTAATTCCTATTCTAGCCATCAATCCAGTTATTAAACCTTTCTTAGAAAAACTTGGATCAAAAACCCTTACACCTGCCAACCCAAAACCAAAGCCAGAATCAAAATCTCCTAACAAAACCGTCTTTAGCTCCCAGCTAAAAAAACTAATCTATCAAGCTTTTGCCGAAATGATTTTAACCAATCAATCTCAAGTTACACCCTTACACCTACTCGCTGCCACTAACAACTATCTAGCCAACCCGTTAGACTTAAATGCCTTGCGTCTTCTCATCAACCAAACCCCATCTGACGCTAAGTCCAAAACCACTTCTATCTTAAATCAACTAGCCGAAAACCTTACTCAAAAAGCCCAAACAGGCAAACTAGATCCAGTTATTGGTAGAAAAAAAGAAATCGACCAGCTCATTCGAGTTCTGGCTCGTCGCTCAAAATCAAACGCCATTCTTATCGGTGACCCAGGTGTCGGTAAAACCGCCATTGTCGAAGGCTTAGCTTTAAAAATCGCAAAAAAAGAGGTTCCTAAGCTTCTTGAACCAGTTCAAATCTACAATCTTAATCTCACTAACTTATTAGCCGGCACTTCTTACCAAGGAGAGCTTGAAACTCGCCTCAAAGATTTAATTAAAGAAGTCAGTCGCCTAGGAAACATCATTGTTTTTATCGACGAAATCCACATGATCATGGGTGCGGGTTCAGCCACTGGCGCCATGACCGCCGCCAACATCCTAAAACCAGCCTTGGCCCGCGGTGATCTAAATGTCATCGGCGCCACTACTATCGAAGAATACAGAAAACACATAGAAAAAGATCCAGCTTTAGAGCGACGCTTTGAGGCTGTTAAGGTTGACGAACCCTCTCTCAAAGACACTCTTGAAATCTTAAAAAGCGTGGCTAAAAAACTAGAAAAGCATCACAAAGTTGCTGTTGATAAAACCATCCTCCAAACCGCCATTGATCTTTCCACTCGATATATCCAGGATCGTTATCTACCAGACAAAGCCATTGACCTACTCGACGAAGCTGCTTCTGGTGCAAAAGTATCTGGTAAAACCTCTATTACTACCGAGGACCTTAAAAAAGTTCTCTCCCAAAAAACCGGCGTTCCAGTCACTTCTTTAACTCAAAAAGAGTCTTTAGAGCTTCAAGAACTAGACACTAAACTAAAAACTCAAATTATCGGCCAAGACCAAGCTGTTAAGTCTGTGGCTGACGTTATCAAAAGAGCTCGTGCTGGTCTCAAAGACCCCAAAAGACCGATTGGCTCTTTCTTGCTTTTAGGCCCCACTGGTGTAGGTAAAACCGAACTAGCTAAAGTCCTGGCTCGAACCGTCTACCAAACCGAAAAAGCCATGGTCAGGCTCGACATGTCCGAGTTCACCGAAGCTCACACTGCCGACAAACTTATTGGTGCCCCACCAGGTTATGTTGGTTACGAAGAAGGTGGTCAACTCACCAATCCTATCCGCCATAAACCCTACTCTCTTATTCTATTAGACGAGTTAGAAAAAGCTCACCCTAAAGTCTTTGATATCTTTCTTCAAGTTCTAGAAGATGGTCGTCTGACTGACTCACAAGGTCATACCGCTGACTTTAAAAACACTATTATAATCATGACCTCAAACATCAACGTTTCAGAGCTACTAGAAAATCCTCAAACCGCTACTCGTCCAGCTATCATGAAGGCTCTCTCTTCTTATCTTCGACCCGAATTCCTAAACCGCATCGACGACATTATTCTTATGAACAGCCTAACCTTAGATAACATCAAACAAATCGCTAGACTCCAACTTAATCAACTTACTGCCCGCCTTAAAACAAAAGGGATTAACTTAACCATTCCAGACGAAACCTTATCCAAGCTAGCCGATCTAGGCAATGTCAAAGAATTTGGCGCTCGCCCCCTTAGGCGCTTAATTCAAAACCACATCGAAGAACCTATTGCCGAACAAATTATTGCTGGCACTATCAAATCAGGCTCCACTGTAACCTGGTCACCTGATAAAATAAAAACCTAATATGGCAAATCATCAAGTCCTCACTTGTCCAAACTGCGGCGGCAAAGGCTGTCCCACTTGTCAAAACACTGGCAGGGTTAGAGTCACCCAAGAACAACTCCAAAAACTAAAACAAGTGGCTGCTCAACTCTCCCGCTCACCTTTACCCGCTTCACCCCACGACCGCGGGGCACCACCTCAGTCTCAAACTAATTTTCAAAAAATCCGCCAAAACTCCAATCTAGCTGGTATCATTGCTTTTTCTTTTCTAAGCATCCTGGCTGGCGCTGCTGCTGCCTCTTGGTACTTTTTAAAATCCTTCAAACCTTTCTTAGCCGGTTTAGTTACCCTACTCATTCTAGTTGGCACTCGCTTAGCCTGGCTCAGCCCATTCTTCAAACCCCAAGAACCAAACGACTTTCTCTCTGCAATAAAAAAAGCATGATTTTTGCTTTACTCTCTTTTATCCTCTCCACCACCCTCTTATATCTCTCCTCTCGATTATTAATCAAGCGCTTTTTATCCATCTTTTCTCTGTTAACTAAGTCCACTCAATCTAGCGTTAATCTTTTATTTTTCTTCTTCTTGCCAGGAATCTTTCTTCACGAATTCTCCCACATCTTATCTGCTGAGCTTCTTCGCGTCCAAACCGGCCATTTATCCTTAAAGCCCCAGCTCAAAAACAACCAACTAAAGCTAGGTTCCGCTCAAATCGCCGCCACTGACCCTATTAGGCTCACTCTTATTGGCACGGCTCCATTTATTACCGGCACTCTCGCTCTTTGGCTTTTACTCACATTTGGTCTAAATCTTAATCTAGCTCAACTAAGCCTTTCTTCTTTCCCTGTTATTTTCCACCAACCAACCTGGTTACTCATCCTCTCATTTTATCTTTTATTTGCTATTAGTAACACCATGTTCTCTTCTCCCTCTGACCTTCAAGCTGCTGGCCTTCCCATCATTCTTCTACTCATTTTCCTGGGCACTCTCAAACTTCTCAACTTAAATCTCCCTCCAACAACCATTCCTTATTTCACTAACTTTTTCTACTCTCTAACCACCCTCTTTATCCTTGTTTTACTCCTTAATCTCAGCTTGCTTCTCATTTTCCAACTCGCTCGTCGCTTGCTCTCCTCCCGCTTGTCCCCTTCTCAATAGTTATCTAGATATGCTACTCTTAACTCACCATGCCTGCGCCTAAAAAACAGCCAGTTAAACAACCTGTCTCGCCAATCGGCGGAACTCTGGCTCAATCAAAGCCTGCTCCTCCCACACTACTCAAAACTGCTCAACAAATCTCCGCTGAGCACAAAATTTTACCTCCTGTTGACTTTTCTCTATTTTCTGGTCAATCACCCTACCACCTTCCCTTATCTTGCGGCCAAATCTTATTTAAACATCAACTCTTAGATCAAAATGGAAAAATCATTTTTAAAAACTTAGGCAAACTTAACAATCAATCATTTAACTCAAAAATAAAAGCCAGACTTACTTTCGCCATCTCCAAAAGCCACTTTCGCTCAGATTTAAAACACCTATTGCAAGCCGCCCACCAACTCACTAAATCACCTCCCGCCCTTGATCAATCCCTTAACGCTTTTGCCTCGCTCTTATCTAACTACTACAGCCACTATCCAGCTATTACCTATTTAACTAACCTTTATCCATCCCTACTCTCCTCCCAAACTCCCTCATTTAAACCAAGCCAAACTACTGCCTTAAAGCAAGCAAAACAATCTCTCGTTAAACAACTTAACCAAGATAAAACCGGTATCGCCCACTCAGCTACTTTATTTTATCAACACCCCTCAGCCTCCTTAGCTCAAAAAAAGGCTAAACAACTTGGCCTTCAGTTTACCTCTCAACTTCTTTCTCTTCTTGATCAAGTTCAATTCAATCTCCCCCATTTCTCCTTCAAGCTACAACGATCATCGTTCCCCAATATTACTTTAGTTCATCAAGTAAACACTGATTTAACATGAAGCCTCCAGGAACCCCCACCGTCGAACAAACCTTTAGTCCAGTTCCTCTTTCTGATGAGAACAAACTAGACAATACTCAAAATGTTTGGGAAAACGAAATCAACCCCACCCTTCAAGCTCTAACTCAAGCCACCGCTCTTCATCCTGACGCTCAACAATACGTTGAATTCCTTAGGGCTAAGCATAAACAACCTGGTTATAGCCCTGACGACCTTCACTTTATTGCTTCCCCTGACTCTCAACAGGCCATTGCTCAAGCTCTAAGCCCACTTCAAACCGCCCATTCAATGGCTAATTCTGCTTTTAAGCAAGGCTTAAAACTATACGCTATCGCCAACCCAGTTCAAACTAGTCTACTCATTGGCAGCCTTTACCAGGCCTCTCCTATAGCTGGCCTAGCTGTCACTGCTGGTCTATTTGTGGCTGATCCTCTAGTTGGCCATCTACGTCAACTTGAAAATCAATATCAGTCTTGGACTTCCCCAACTCAAAAAATTAACTTCGCTGTCTCCAACAAACTCCGGCAAACCGCCCTACAAGGCATCATGCCCACTTTAACTAAAGGGGTTGATACTTTTGGTTACATGACTGGACTATATAAATCTACCCTCACTCCCAGTCAATTCGACCCCAGCGTCATGGTCGAAACTCCAGTCAACCGTCTCTCCAGCTGGCTTCACCTCACTCCAGCTCATAAATTCGAACACTGGGCTACTCATGGCAAAATATCCACCTTAGACAAACTAATTCCTAAGGGCACTACTAAACTTAGTAAGTTTACCAAACCTGCCCTCGAGCTCCCCAGTAAACTAGCTAGTAATCTCCTATCAAGAGATTCTGTCAAAACCGGCTTGCTCAGACATTCTCAAAAACTCAAAAGTCGCAAACGCCGCTCTTTATTAGAATGGCTCCTTTATCCAGTTGTTTTAGCTGGCGGCCTAACTCTTGAAATTTTCTTTTCATACCTTACTGCCAAAATTCCTCAACTAGCTCCGTTTGTCCACGGTGTTGCTGGCCCTATGATCAAAGGCCTCCCTTCTATTAATACTGGCTTGGGTGCCTGGGGCGGTTATAAACTAGGCAACTCCCTTGGCTTTGGCAAATTCGGCTCTGCTGTCACATCCACTGGCCTTGGCGGTCTTGGTTGGTACTACCAAACTCTAACCAACATGGCCAACAACTATACCACCGTAAACGCTTCTATCTTTCAATCTACAGGCCTTGCATCTTCCATGGATACTCGCATCTCCATCATGCCAGAAGCCTATGCCAAAACCTACGGCCCTCAATACTACAACAACCCTCAAGCCATTAACCAATACATAAACGAGTTTGGCTCTTATGAATTTGGCAGTGAATACTTAGGCGACGCTACTCAACCACAATACCGACTCCTTAACGCTCGCCATTTACCCCAAAAAGGCGTGCTCGGAAAAATATTTGGCAAACCTGCTCAATTCTTATTCAAGCACCGTTTTGTTAATGCCCTTATTCCCTTCCGCGGCCTCATGCTTAATCTTGCCCTGGACATTCCTGTTAATTCCTGGCCATTCTGGGCTATTCTTGGTGGCGACATTGGTATTAAGCTTCTCTCTTTAAACGAAGCCGTCGTTAAAGTCAGAAATGCTGCCCTCTGGGGAGGTGTTCTAGGCGCTGAACTGGCTATTTATTCTGGTTTAAATCCTTGGGTTGGTGGTGCTATTGGTAGTACTATTGGCGCTGGCCTTAGAGGCTTTAGCATGCTTAGCACCTGGTCTGTCCCTGCTCTCCCAGTTGGTAACCAAAACTTCTTTAACCCCGGACTTGTTGATATCAACTCCAAATTCAACCAAACCTTTGCTCGCCCCAACCCAAACCTCATTCCCAGAGTCAACTTCATGGATCTAGCCAACAAGGGCGATTTTCTAACCTGGCGACTCTCTAAAACTCCAATTATTGGCCGTTTATCCCAAACCAAACTCTTTCAAAATTTTTCTAACCGCCTTAACCGCCTCCCAGCTATGGGTGAGAAAATGCTTCGCTTTCGTTTTCTCCGTGGCGCTGGTACTGGCGCCTGGCTTGGTGCTCAAATTGCTTTACTGACAGGCTTCAATCCTTACCTTGGTACCGCTCTTGGCGCCGGAGCTGGCATTGGCGCTCAAATTTTCTACGAAAAAGTTCTTGCCAAAGCTTTTGCTAAATTTTCTGGCCTTATGAGCAAATTTGCTCGCGGTATTGGTACAGCTCTTCGACCCATCTTTGCAGTCGCTAACGTTGGCGCTGCCATGTCTAGCTTTTCAAGCTTTCTCTCTCAGCCAAACTGGGGAAACTTAGGCAAGTTTGCCGGCTTAAGCGCTCTAGCCACTTACGGCTTAACCCTGGCTGGCTTAACCCTACCCGTTTCTTTACTCATAGTCGGTGCTGCTGCCTTAATCGAAGGCATTACCTATCTTATTACCGGCACCTCAATCATTGGCAGTATTACCTCCGCCCTAGGTAGAGTCTTAGGGCCCCTTCTTCAAGGGGTAGCTGGTTTCTTGGGTCAAGTAGCTAGTGCTGGCATCGGCTTTTTAATGGGCATCTATCAAGTTGCTACTAGCACTGACATCCAAAAAACAATATCTGGCGCAGTCACTGCTGCCTTTAGCATTGCCACCATCGGCACTGGCCTTTTAGCCACCATTGCTGCCTCAGGTTTTTTCTCCGGAGTTCCAGCGGCCTCTCGACGACTAGCCAGAGGCATGCTCCATTTTGACGTTAATAAAAAAATTCTCTCTTCCACTCCAAACTCAGCTGAATATCAAATCACCTATGCTTATACTAGCCCTCTCACAGATCAAAATGGTCAACCAATTTCAGGCCCAGCTGCAAACATCACCATCACTGATCAATTTGTCTCTCCTCCAGGCTTAAAAAGAAACGACATCCAACTAACCACAATCGATCCAAGCTCAACCATTACTAGTCTTTCCGGCTCTCCCCCTCAAATTAAACTCAAGGGCTTCAACTCTCTTCAAGTTGGTCAATCTGACCAAGTCGCCTTTAATTTAATATTTACCAGGCCCTTAGCTGACCTATTATCTCAATACAACGCTACCGCTATCTGCAATCAAGCTACTTTTACCGCTCATACCGCTGGCGCCAATCCAACCAGCGTCAGCCCTACTGTTTGCCTAGACGCTGATGGCAACTTGACTAGTCCACCTTCAGATCTAACCGCTACCAACTTAGCTCAATTTTTACTTGAATGCTACCAGCAGTCTTGTGATCCTGCTGTAACTAGTAAAGACTTTGTCATCCCTGAAGATTACGATCCAGAAAACCCTTCCTGTGTCGACCCAGATGAAATAATTGCTTGTGAACAACTTTATATGGCCCACTATGGCATTAATAATAATATCCTTGATATTCTCTCTCAAAACACTCAAGATCCAAATAATACTAACCACACTCTTCAACCATTAGGGTTTATCCAAGCAGCCGAGGCTCTTCAGGGACGAACTTTTCCAATTTTTGAAAATCCGCAAGACTATCAAACTACCTGTTTACCCAACAACTACGTTTACTACCCGACTACCAGCTACACCCAATTTCAACCCGGAGATATTATTGTTCACCAAAACGCTGGCCCATTTGCTATTTACCTTGAACCAGGCGTTGGCTCAAACATCTTAGTCGTTGAAACTACTACTATGGGCAATCCTCTTATTTCTCACCCTGTCGTTCCTGGTGCAGTTGAAGGCTATATCCGCTACGAACCTGACACTTGTCCTTAGTTGTCAAACTATTATTATCTTGTTATGCTAATCATATGATCAATCTGCTCAAGAAAATCTTTAACCGAAAAGTTCTCTCGACCTTTTTCATTCTCTTCTTCTTTTCCACTTCTACTACTCACGCTTCCGTCAGCCGTTATCTTGAGGCCAAGCAAGCCGACGGCCTTGATTTAACCAAATGGGTCAGTGGCAGCAAAGACTATCTTGGTCTCTTTCAAATCACTGGTTGGGCTTTTATTGATGAAGGTTGGGGCCTAGATCAAACCAGCACTGATGGCGCTCAACATGGCGCCATTCCTACCCTACTTGGCTTTATGGGTCAAACCTATCTCTCTAAGCCCGCCTCAGTCCCAGTATATATTGCTCATGTTAAAGAAAAAATCGGTATTGTCAAGCCAGCTTACGCCCAAACCAGGGGCATCGACGCCATGACGCCTATCCTAAAGCTCTGGGAAGTCATGCGTAATCTTTGCTATCTTTTCTTAACTGTTATTTTAGTTATCGTTGGCTTCATGATCATGTTCCGGAAAAAACTTGATCCCCAAACCGCTATTTCTATCCAATACGCTATTCCTAAAATCATCACTGCTTTAATCTTAATTACCTTTAGCTATGCCATTTCTGGGCTTATCATCGACATCTCTGAGCTCTTAACTCGTATCATTGCCACTGTCTTTTCAGGAACCTATTTTACTGTTAACAACATGAATGAAATTATTGCCAAACTCACTAACCCGTATGATCCTACCTATACAGCAAATTGTTGGAGTGATCCTGATACTTGTTTTTATAACTTTTTTTATCTTATTGCCCCATTGTTTAGAATCGAAGGCATTACTTACGCCATTCAAACCACAATCAAGTCCGTCGCCGGTGGTTTAGGAACCGGAAGCGCCACACTACTCCAAGGCCTTAGCACTGTTGTTGTTCCAGTTATGTTTACAGTTGCCATGCTTCAAGCTATGCTTAAAGGTTTTTTTATGCTTTTAACAGCTTACGTTAACATTGTTTTATCTACTCTATTTTCACCCTTTGTCTTTTTAGCCGACAGCCTCGGTTCTGGCGCCGCTGGCAGCTGGTTTAAAAGCTTTTTAACCAATGTCTTGGTCTTTCCTGTCACCTTCTTGCTTCTCATCATAGCCGCCATCATTCTTTCACCCACCCTTCCGAGGGCTGCTGGAGATGGCTTATTTGATAAACCTTGGAATATCACTGCTGGAGGCTCTGGCACAGGCGTCACCACTTTTGACTGGTATCCAGCTCCATTAGGAATTTTCTGGGAAGACAAAACCGTTCCTGGCAGTGGCGGCACTTCAAGTCTTGAGTTTTCTACCTCCTTAATCAACTACCTTATAGCTTTTGGAATGCTACTTGCCATCCCCAACGTCAACAACCTCATCAAAGGCATTATGGAAAAACAAGATAGTGGGGTTGGCGCCAACATCGCCCAAACCATCATGGGTGCTGCTAGAAATATTCCCCTTCTTGGCAATATAGTCTCTTAAACTAACTCCATTTTGGTTAAAAATTAACTGTTGACTTTAATCGATCACTGCTAACATTCCATTGAATCATTGCCCTCAATGTTTCTTTAAAACCTCTTCGCCCGCCTTCTTTAATAACTTCTCTATCTTTATCCCAATTATCAAAAGCTACTAATAATTCCCCACCTGCAACAACTATTGCCGATCTTCCTTTCGGAGGCTTTAGTTCTTCATTTATTACATATTCATCCCAAAATTCTATCGGCACTCCTTTTTTAACCAGTTCTATTAAGCGCCAATACTCATCACTTTCTTCAATCACTTCTTCAGCTGGCAAGCTCACTTCAGCCGCCACTTTTTCTCCTAAAATCATTACTTTTCCTTTTTCAACTTTCCCCTGTTCATCTACCACTCGTCCTGCTAAGGAAACAGACAATCCTTCCTCAACCGGTAGATCAGCATCTACTTTTTTTACTAACTCCCGAGATAAATCAGCCACAATTACATGCCTTGGCTCAATTCCCTCCGGTCTACGCAATCGAATCTGATCCATCTCATACAAAACAGCTTGTTTTCTCAACTCTTCCACTGGTATTTTCATATCATCCTTATTTCTTTTATACCACTTATAAGCATAAAAACACGCTAATCCTGCGAACAAAACCATCACTCCAGCTGCTACACCAAAACCTATTTTCCCCCCAATATCATCCATTTCTTTTAAGTCATAGCTAGCTAACTCTGCATAAGTTGGATTAGCAAATTCTCCCTCACCCGCCTCAATCTCTCTTCTTATTTCTTTCTCACTCTTTTTCCTGGCTGATCTTAATCCTTCTATTACCTCTCCCCCCATTTCAGAAGTCAAATTCACCACCGACTGAACATCTTGTAAATCAAAAGCCTCGTCATTTAACGCTCTTTGCTTAGCCACTTCGATTATTTGTATCCATACTTCTTTTCCAATCTTTACCGTTTCTACTCCAGCACTTAAAACCTCCTTTACCATATTAACCGCCACTTCATCATCAGTAACCTCATCGCTCTCAGGCATTAACTTGGCTGCTTTAGCTGGAGCCTTTTTACTTGACGTTTTCTCAATCCACACGTCTCCATTTAACCTCCAATAGTCCCTAAATAACTGTTGGTCGCTAGCATTCATTTGCATACCGTCTGGATTTGTATATTCATCAATAATAAGCTGCAACAAATGAGCCGCACTAATACTAATAGTTGCATCGTCAGGGTCTGTTAATACTACATCTTTATTATGATTGACCAGCCAACTTTCCAACCCTCCGCCTTCAAGCTCAATATCATTATCTTTAGCTACCCTAATCATGGCCTCTAAATATAGTTGTTGCGAAAAATTAAACTCTCTCTCATCAAACACTCGTCCACTATACGCATTACCAATCTCTTGGCCCATCACATTCTTGGCAATAATATTACTAAGCACATTTCCTGCCCTTAAACCCAACGGAACTCCATCGGCATTAACTCCCTCATTAAACATCGAAACTACCTCTAGGTGATAATCCTCAAATTTCCCACCAGCCGCTTGTTTAAATTCACCTTCATCAAAACCTTCTTGCAAGCTATCAGGCCTATCATCCTTAAGCAAATCTTCTACTACTTCCTTCCCCTCTTTTTGCAATTCAGTTTCTGCATCTTTTTTTCTTAAATCTATCCCTAACTTTTCTAACCCCAAATAAAACACTCCTTTACTTAATCCAGACAGCGCCCAAGTCACGCCAGCACAACCAAGGCTTAATAAGCCAATAGTTCCACAAGTCACCCATGGTATCCTTTTTGATTTTTTTTGCACTGTTTCTTCCGATTCTACAAACCCCTCATAATCTTCACCAGAATCATGCCAATTAACTTCAGGAGTTTGTCCACTCGTCATATCATTACCTAAGTATCTTTCCAGAAGTTACTAAATCCGTCTTCTCTCTCGTTTTTTCTCTTCTGGCAATTGTATGACCCTCAGGCAACGATTTGTCATGGTACAAACCAGGCCTCATACAAGTTGCGTTAAGCATGGTCGGAATCACTCTATCTGCTCGCTGACTAGCCATCAATCGCTTCTCTTTTGGCTTTGTCATATCCGGCATTCTTCTAAAAGCATATAAATCTCTTCTATAAATAAATGATAATACAGGATGGTCCTTTATATCCCAAACGTTCTGTTTAAGATTATTAGCTATATCTTCTTGTAGTTTTCCAAACAGAAGCTGAGCTCCTCTTCCAAATAAATTCATTGAATAACTTGCTCCCAAAGCTGCTACCCACCACGACTGAGATGCCAATCCAAAAACAGGCACTGTCCATAATAAAGTCATCGCCGCCGCCGGCAACAAAGCTCTTAATTGAGGCACTGGTGAAGCAATGCCATTAATAAAAAAGTTACCTACTTGTCCTACTATAGGCGACATCCCCAGAACCCCTGAAGCTGTTTCCTTAGTTTTAACTGTGAATTGCTCCATCGCATCTAGTTGCCCAAACAACAAGTCTGACACAAAATAAGGCACCTCTCTACCAGCCCACACCCAATTGAAAAAATATGGCTTTCTATACAACATCTTTTCTACCGTTTTTGCGTCGAAATCATGAAGCCCCGCATTCTCAATAATTGTCCACAGTTCTTTCAGTTTCGGCATATGCGCAAACTCCACTCCCGGTCTAAACCAATCATGATCCTTCAATATCCCCGAGGCTCTTGATAAGTCATAAAATCTATTGTGTATAGCTGTTGGAATATATTGAGCATTACCACCAAGGTTACAATACCACATTCTTGTTAATTCATCTGTCCAATCATCATTAGCTGGCAACATTGTATCCATTGCCATAGTTAAAATATAATCACCCCTATACCTCTTCGTCTTTCTTCCTTTACTATCAAAGTCATCATAGCTTAAAAACGATTGTGTAGTATGCCAGTTGAAAAAATCATCCACTTGCTCTCCATCGTCTCCAGCAAGCAATGGATGATAAATAATATGTTCCGCCTTCTTCTTGCCGCTTCTTGAACCTCTTGGTCCTGCATTGAATTTCCAAGTTGTAATCTCCTCTAGTACATCCATGTCTGCTAAATATGGGTCAAAGAAAAACCTATAATTATCATACCATTTCACCTGTTCTCTGGCCCAACTAAACAACACCATCTCGTAAAAACTTTGTGGGCTAAACACCTTATTACACATCAGTTGTAATCCCGTCATAACTTCTTCGGCAAAACTTTCCATCGCCGCTACTTGTGTTGCGTTAGCACTGGTTTCTTTGCCCCACTGCTCCCCAACCTCTTCTGGTGAAAAACTTGCCGCTAAAGCTCTCATAACCCAGAAATAATTAGCCTTCTTAGCAGAGCCCCAAATTTGTCTGGCTAAACCATCAACCTTCTCTAGGGGTTTATTAAATTTCCTCTGCCTGCCAAAAATCACCATCCTAGCATGACGGTTAATCACTTTTTCTGGCACTCCAGTTAATATTAAAGCCGCTCCTTCTTGATGCGTCGGTTTTCGTATTGCTCTCCAAACCTCATGAAGATCTAAATCTAATGGCCTTGGCTCTACTGTCGATTTCTTAACTGTGCCATCTCTTCTCAAAACCAAACTCTTCCTCTGATAAAACTCATTTGGCGCATCAACTGACCCACACCAAGTTTCCTGCAAAGTTTGATTAAAACATAAAAAGTTAGCCAACTGCATTATATTTCTACTTACAAAAGCCCTTGCTTCTTTAGAGCCTGCTTCAGCTTTCCCAGCCCCTAAAATCATTTGAATGTTTGCTAGCATTCTTTTTTCAATCGATCCCATATTATTCGCCATATACTCTCGCCAGCGCCTTCTCACATCTCTTCTATAAATTCTCAACAACTCTCCTGCTTGGCTTAACTCACCACTCGATTCTCTTAAATACATCGCTTCATCATGGCTTGCTAAAATCTCCCACCTGTCTTCTATTGAGCCATCTGTTAATTTAACGCTTTTTTTAACCAAAGGGTAAAGCTCGGCGTGTAATCCCATTGTCCACCATATAGCGTCCAAGCTAACCATAAATGCCAATCCTGAACCAATTTTTTCTTGAATAAACGTAGGAAACAATCCAATATATGAGTATGGGTCATCTGGGCTACCCTTCGGCTGACCAGTTAACCAGTCACCATAAGTCTGATCCCCCCATTCCATTCTGTGAGTTGTTGCCTGCCAACCTAAATGCCAGAAAAGATGTTGTAAATTTATCATCATCGGTCTCTTAGTTTCCTTCCAAATCATTCTACCTTCTCTTAAATTTTTCCATTTTTTTCTAGTCAACTCTGGCGAAATCGGTTCATAAAGATTAATGTCAGGGCCTACCTCACCAGTCTTACTCCAACTCAAATGAAAATATCTATGAGCTATCTCTTTAAACATCTCTGCAGCACCTTGCTTTTCCCAATCCACATTTTTTAACTCTTTTGCTATGTCTCTTCCTTCATTAAGATATAGCTGTAATAACCAAAACTCAGACACTTGTGGCATTAATCTTTTTAGTTCTGGCGAAGTAATCTTTTCTAATAGATCTTGATCAGAAGTTACTACCTGGTCAAATATGTACATCCAGGGAGAAATTCCTGATTCTGACAACTCGAAATAGTGTGTATCCATGGGTAAAGATCTATGAATAAAATTAAACAAGCTCACCCTGGCTAGCCAAATTCTATACTCAAATTGATCAAAATTTACCTCTTTTGTCCCATCCCTTTTTTTCTCATAACAAAACATTGGCTCAAAGCCTTGTCCTTTTTGATTTAACGGCACTGGAATCTCACCCATTCCTTCAATTTCAATAATTACATTACTTCCTTCCACTTTTCCCATGTCTTTTAACTTCTTCTCAGCTCTTTCAGCCACTTCAAAAGACGGCAAAACTGCATCGTGAAGATCTTGATTCCTTTTAGTCATTCTCTCTCTTTCTCTAGGATCAACTGCATACTCAAATATTCCTATGCCCTTATTTCTAACTATCGCTTCTGTAAACACCGGGTTAGCCAAAGCTTTTTTTGGGTCATGAGAAATATCTTTTTCCATTAACACAAACCCTGCTCGCACATTTTCCTGACAAACTCTATAAACCCCCCTCACCATCATCTCTCTAACACCTAAATCTTCTAAGCTCAATATCCCATCATTTCGACTCCACTCCTCTTCTACCCAAGGCAACACAAGCTCTAAAGTTACAACCGCCGCCTCAATATATCCTAGGCCTCCTCCTTTTATCGCCCCGTTAACATCATTTCTATCAAAAAACTTCCAATCTTTCCAATGAGCAACTCCATTATACTTTCTATCTAATTTGTCTGCTTTTTCCAACAAACCACCATTTCCGTCAATTTCTTGCCTAATAAAATCTACGCTTTCCATTTCTTTATCAATCTTTTTTCCAACAACTGATTGCCATCTCTCGGTATACCACACGTTTCTTGCTCTTCTTTTAGACTTTCCAGTTTTACTAACACCTTCTCTAACTCTATCTCTATTATTATCATTCTTTCTAGTTTCAGCCGTAGCCTTTTCTACTTCTTTAATATTGTCGTCTGTGGCTACAATGTCTGATTCTGTTCTTAGATTCTGTAACTGCTCCACCCTTCCAATGTCTTCCTCTAGCTGCCATTTCACTAACAACATTTCCATTCCTGATAATAATAACTCTGCTTTTCTCTTGTCTTCTGGGTTCATTGGATGATTAACCACTGCCTCTACCCTTTTTAACTCTCTCACTACCACATCATTGTCTTTGGCCAACAAATGCCCTTCGAATAATGTTATTTCTCTATTAATTTGATCTTTTTTTGCTTGAGAAATCAATCCATCTCTGCCCACGGCAGTAGCAAATCTCATTCCTGCTTCAGCAGTTTTCCAACTCTTGCTTCTTTCTCCAAACAAAGTTTCTGAAACACTTGTAAGTTGATTTAAATTATCAACTTGAGTTGAACCATTCCATCTCACTGTTGCTTTCATTTCTCGAACGTCTTCCACTGCTTGCACCACCTCGTTTAAACCCGCATCTCCAATTCCTTTGCAAGCATCAAACTCAATTTTTCCTCCTTTTTCAGCTACATTACTCACCTCTGTCATAATTATTTATTCAATAAATTACTTAATATCTTTAACTCATCTTCTCTTATATTTACTACTATCTCATCAATTAAACTATAAAACTCCCCCTCTATCAGCTCAGCCATATTTATATCTTGATCTATTTCATTCCACTTTGTTTCTTTCATGTATCGTTCTATTTCCTCTTTTAAATCTGTTGTCTTTTTTTTCTTATTAATAACTCGCCAAATAAACTTTACTAATACTCGTGCCTGTAATCTAATTTGTAAATTAAGCAAAAATGCTTTCTTTTGCCTATCACTTAAACTTAAACCATCAAATAAAGACCTTAAAAATGTTTCTCTTGGATTAAAAAAATAACAAATGTTTTCCATATTCCTAAACTTTCAACTATGAAATTTTGTAAACAATTTCCAATACTCTTCTATTCTGCTAAAATACCTTTGCTTTTTATTTTTTAACTCTTCTCCTATTAGACCTAAAACTAATAACAACCCAGATCGCATCATTTCTTCATTGACTCTTAAAAACTTATACTCACTCCAGTTTTTTCTTTTTAATAATTCTAATTGTTTTTCCAAAAACTTCTCCCCGTCGGTGACAACTAAATCAGAAAGCTCCTTTAAAGCCCTCGCTTTTCTCTCTTCCACTATCTTCAATAGCTTCACTGGCAAATCACCAGCCTGTTGCTGTTTCATATTCACCTCATTATAACTCCCTCTTTCTTCTCAAATCAACTTGTATCCCTCCCCCAACTATCTCTATAATATTCCTAATGCAACAACATCCTGTCCCCCAAGCCATCACCTCATATAAATTCAAACTCGTTGGCGACATGACTTTAAGGCAGTTCGGTGAACTGGCTTTCGGCGTTATTATCGCCTGGCTTATCTTCAACTCAGAAATTAACTTTTTCTTTAAATGGACCCTTGGCCCCGTTTTCGGATTTCTAGGCTTTGCCCTTGCTTTTCTCCCTATTGAAGACCGCCCCCTTGACCAATGGATTGTTAACTTTGTTAAAGCTATCTATAGCCCCACCCAATTCACTTGGCAAGCCCAACCCAAAAAGCTTCACTTTTTTAAGGTTGTAAAAACCGCTACTAAAGCCGCCAAAGCTCAACCCATCAAAACTAACCAGCTTGAAGAATATCTAAGCACCCTGCCAGCTACCCCGGCTTCTACTTTTGACCAAGCTGAAACAAAATATTTAGAGCACGTCACTCGTCTTTTTGGAGTTCTTGGTGTTCCTGCTAAAAAAATCTCTGACTCCGACCGCAGCGTCAAAGCCCAAACCGCCGACACCCCTTTAATCAAATCTCCTATTAAAGGTATTCGCATCAGAAAACTAATGCATCCCCAATTGTGTTTACTCCCCCACGCCTCTGTCTACCAAGCTCCACTTGAACCACAAGCTGCCGCTATGCCTACAAAAATCAAGCCTTCTACTCAACCACTGCCCAAAACAACCCCTTCTAAACCGATGCCTAAAACTAAACCAGCTTCTACCAATAACTTAGGGGCGAATGCCCCTAAAACAGCTAAAAATCTTGTCAAAGTTCACCCCGCGACCGCGGGGCAACCTCTTAAAGCCACTACCTATGCTAGTAACGTCATCCTCCCTCAAACCCCAGACAAACCCAACTTACTCGCCGGCATCACCTTAGATAAACAGGGGAAAATCATCCCCAGCGTTATCTTAGAAGTCCGTAACCAAAAAAATCATCCAGTTAGAGCTCTGCGATCAAACAAACTCGGCCAGTTCTTTATCGCTACTCCTCTTGCAGACGGTATCTACCAAATAGCCGCCGAACACCAAAACCACCGCTTTGCTATAATGAAACTCGAAGTCAAAAGCGAAGTCATTCCGCCTTTAAAAATTCAAGCCATATGAAACCTGCCATCAAGCCCCAAAACCCAAGCACTCAAGACCATCTAGACATCGAAGACATTCGAGACAATCTAGCCATCTTAAAAGACGGCTCTTGCGCCTTAGTTATCCAAACCACTGCTGTCAACTTCTCTCTTTTATCAGAAGGCGAACAAGACGCCATTATCTATGCTTATGCAGGGCTTTTAAACTCTCTTACTTTTCCCATTCAAGTCATTATTCGTTCTCAAAAGAAAAACATCAACTCTTACCTTAATCTTCTTCAGGTTCAAGAACAAAAGATGACTAATCCTCTTCTAAAATCCCAACTCCAAAAATATCGACAATTCATCCAGTCCACTGTCCAAGAAAACGAAGTCTTAGACAAAAAATTCTACCTTGTCATTCCCTTCTCAAGCCTTGAACTTGGCGTTAAATCTACTTTAAAATCTTCTTTTAAAAAAGCCAATCGCCTTCCCTTTGACAAAGACTACATCATTCAAAAAGCCACCACCACCCTCGTTCCTCGTCGTGACCACTTAATCGGCCAACTAACCAAAATCGGCCTTAAAGCTCACCCGCTCACCACCCCCGAACTAATCAAGCTTTTTTATCACTACTACAATCCCGACGCCGGCTCAATCGAGATCAGTGATAAAAGTGACTTTAACTCACCCATGGTTAAAACCGCTATTTCCTCCGAAGCTCCAGATTCCACTCCAACCCCCGAAGCTAAACCCACTCTTGCCAATAACTTAGGGGTGAATACCCCTAAAACAGCTAAAAATACTAGCAAGGTTCACCCCGCGAATGCGGGGTAACCACCAAAGGCTTCAGCATGAAACTAAACCTAAACCTTGCCAAGAAAAAACCAAAACAACCCCAACCTCCTGCCAATAACTTAGGGGTGAATACCCCTAAAACAGCTAAAAATACTAGCAAGGTTCACCCCGCGAATGCGGGGCAGCAACCAACCCCTAATAAAAAACCAACTACTCCAAGTCCTCAAGCACCCTCCACTGCTCAAGCTCAATTTTCAAAAGGCGTTTCCTCAGTCAAAGACATCATTGCCCCTGGCGCCCTAGAAATAGATTTTAACTATCAAAAAATCGGCAATGTCTACTTCCGCACTCTTTTTGTCTCTGGCTACCCCAGATTCGTTAATGCCAACTGGTTGGCCCCCTTAATCAACTTTGGACACTCCTTAAGTGTTGCTATGTACATCTACCCCATCGAGGGCCGAGGCCTAATGGATGACCTTCGTCGAAAAGTCGGCGAAATGGAAGCCGAAATCCAGTCTGATGTTGACCGCGGTCGCATCGCTGACGTCTCTACCCGAGTTAAGCTCGAGGATGCCAAAAAACTTCAGGAGCAACTAGCTAAAGGCTCCGAGCGCTTCTTTCAATTTGGGTTATACATCACTCTCTCAGCCAAATCTGTTGCCGAGCTTAACAAAACCACTCAAGCTGTCCAGTCTACCCTCGGCTCTCTCATGATTATCGCTAAATCAGCCAGCCTACAAATTGAACAAGCTTTTAAAACCACCCTCCCCCTTGCCCAGGACAGACTCATGATCACTAGAAACATGGACACCACCAGCCTAGCCACCACCTTTCCTTTTACTTCTTCTGAACTAACTCAGAATCAAGGAGTTTTATACGGCATTAACCAACACAATAGCTCTCTAATTATCTTAGACCGCTTTTCTTTAGAAAATGCCAACTCTGTTATTTTCGCCAAGTCCGGTGCTGGAAAAAGTATTGCTGGCCATGAGCCAGTACTCTACGATAACGGTTCTGGACCCCGACTATCACCTATTGGACCGCTTATTAACCAACTCATTAAACAAAAAGGGGCTCAAAAAATTGACCATGAAATGGAAGGAGTTACTAATCCCCAGCTCAAAGTCTTCACCTTTGATAAAAACCTAAAAGGCCAGTGGGCTAAAGTCACTGTCGCCGCCAGAAAAAAAGCCCCCAAGAAACTCTACCGCTTTACCACCTCTTCTGGTCGACAAATAACAACCACCGCCGATCATAATCTTGTCATTCTTAAAAAAGGCCGAGTCATTACTTCCCGTGGAGACCAAGTTAAAATTAACGACTTTATCCCAATTCCTCGCCACCTTCACATTTCTGCCACTCAACCAGGCACCCTAAACCTGCTTAAATTATTAAGCCACTCGCCAAAAGTTTATGTCTATTTCGCCAACTCAGTCATTAAGGCTCATTACCAAGCTTTAAAATCTCAAACAATTAATCCAAAATACGATCGCTACCTTTATAAATATGCCCAAAGTCGACCAATTCCCATTAAATACTTTACTCAACTGCTTAAAAAAATCCAACAACCCCTCAACCAAGCTCAGCTAACCAAAATTAGGCTTGGCTCAAGAATCTATCAACCCAACACCTCCCTTGCAACCTCAATTAAAATCACCCCTTGCTTATCCAAGTTAATTGGATATTATCTAGCCGAAGGTGGTTCAACCAAAAACTTTCTTCACATCACCCAGTTAAACCCTAATGTCAGAAAAGACATCCAGTCTTGCTTAAAAAAACTCGGCTGGGCCTATTTTACTACTCCTCATGGCATTAGAATTGGTTCTAGAATTATTGTTGCTTTATTTAAGGCTTTAAAACTAGGTGTCTCTGCTCAAACTAAAGCCATTCCCACCGCTTTTTATCAACAACCCCTTAAACTTATTGGCCTTGTTTTAAAAACCTACTTTGAAGGCGACGGCACCGTTGAACATCATCAAGTCTCTGTTGTTTCCAAATCAAAAAAACTCATCTCTGATATCTCCTATCTCCTACTCTTCTTTGGTATTATTGCTAGAACCAAAAAAGTCTTTAAGCGCGCCACAAACACCAATCACTCTGGCTCATATTATTACCAGTTAGTTATTTCTGGCCAACAACATTTAAGTAAATTTGCCCAGCAAATTAGCTTTGTTTCAAAAGCAAAAAATACTAAACTAAAAAACATTCTCAATCAATCTACTAACACTAACGTGGACATCATTCCTCAAACCCAATCTCTACTTAAAGACATTTATCACACTCTTTATAGCTCTCCACAAATAAAAAGCCCCTCCAACCTTTCTCCCCTTAAAAGAGGCATCTTTAACCCATCTCGTCAAACCCTAACAAGACTTATCAAAACTTTTGAGCAAAGAGTCAACCAAATTGAGACAATGCCCACTAATGGATTTGCGGCCATTAACAAACTGCCCCAGCTTAATTCTTTACGTCAAAAAATTTCCCAAAACAAAAGGTTAAACTCTCTCGCTTATCAAGAATTGGGTGAATCTTGGCGATTAATTAAGCAAAAGCGGGTTTCTCCTGGAGCCAAAAATGTTTTTAAGTTGTTAAAAACAGTCGAGGGGTACGATTACCCACTACCCATTGTCAAGCAAGAAATCGATCATGCTTTTAGCATTTTAGGTGAGTCTTTAAAAAGTTTTGATTCAAGTCTTTGGACCACTATTACTCAAAGACCAGGCGGAAACACTGCCTACCAAAAACTAACCAATGCAAAAAAACACCTTTTAAAAACTTATCGTCAAAAAACATTTCAGATTAATAAAATTAAGCAGAAAATTAACCAGCTTAAAAAGCTTGCCAATTCCGATTTATTTTGGGATCCAATCACCAACATTAAAACTATCAGCAATCATCAACGCCAATATGTCTACGACTTAACCGTTGAAAACGAAGTTTTTGTTGCAGGCACCGGAGGCTTATTTATTCATAATTCTTACCTCGTTAAACTTGAAGCTCTACGCTCCCTCATGTTTGACGTCGAAATCATCATCATCGACCCAGAGTCTGAATACCAGCCCTTGTGTGAATCAGTTGGTGGTCAATACATTGACTTTTCTTTTAAATCTGCTTCAAAAATCAACCCTTTTGACCTATCCCAAGTTTACGAAGAAGGTCAAAACGAACTCGGCCAAAAAGTCATCGCCCTTCACTCCCTCTTTAAAGTCATGATGGGCGACTTAAATCCACAGGAAGAGGCTCTACTTGATCGAGCCATTATCCTCACCTATAAGCAAAAAGGTATTACTCCAGACCCGGCTACTCAGAAAAAAGAACCTCCTCTTTTAGAAGATCTTTACAAAGTCTTAATCGGCATGGAGGAAACCACCGCCGAAACCCTCGCCGCCCGACTAGAAAAATATGTCAAAGGTTCTTTTAGAGGCATCTTTGACCAACATACTAATATAGACATTAAAAATACCTTTACAGTTTTTACCATTAGAAATCTCGAAGACGCGCTTCGTCCCATCGCCATGTTTATGATTCTAGATTTTATCTGGACTCGAATTAAAAAAGACCTTAAAAAACGCCTTATGATCGTTGACGAGGCTTGGTACATGATGAAGTACAAAGACTCAGCCAGCTTCTTATACTCTATGGCAAAAAGGGCTAGAAAATATTATCTTGGCTTAACCACCATCACTCAAGACGTTGAAGACTTTCTTTCAACCGATTATGGTAAAGCCATTGTAACCAACTCCTCTATTCAAATCTTAATGAAGCAAAGCACTGCTGCCATTGACAAACTCACCCAGGTTTTCTATCTCTCTGAAGGGGAAAAACAGCTCTTGCTTGGCGCTGGTATTGGCCATGGTATTATATTTGCCGGCCAAAACCACGTCGCCTTAAAAGTAGTTGCCTCCCCAGACGAACACCAGCTAATCACCTCCGACCCAAGAGAAATCCTAGCTAAAAAACAGGCCCAAGCTCAAACCCAACCACCACCAAAAACCAACCCTCCACCCATTCCTCCTGTTGGCGCGCCACCACCATCAACATCCTCACCTTCTGCTCCTAGCCGGTAAACTTCCACCTGTTATTCCTTCCACAACTTTCCTACCCCTACCTTCACCTCCCCTTATTAACTTAGAGACTGTTTCTCTTTTAGCTGGGACTTGTTGCCATTTAGACAATTTCTTGTTTTCTCCACTTACCTGTCGCTCGGCATGACCATTTGGGATTCTATAAACCATCTAACTCTGCACCCTCACCGGCATAATTATATGCAAAAAACCTTCGTCACTTGGGTCTTTAAACACCCCTGGGCTCAAAGCCCCAGTCATTGACAAGTTCAGCCTCTCTACCCCCATCACACTCAACACCTCAAGCAAATACCTACTATTAAAAGCAATCTCAGAATCTTCACCTTTTTTCTTCACCATCATCTCCACTTCGTTCTCACCCACTTGCGGCGCATTAGCCGATATCATTAACTTTGATCCCACCAGCCTAAACTTAACAATATTGGCACTATCTCTAGCAAAAATGGCTGCTGCCCTCACCGCTTGAGTTAACTCTTCTTTATCAAGCTCAATCGTTGTTCCTGAGCTTTCTGGAATTATCTTTTCATAGTCTGGAAAGTCTCCTTCAAGCAATCGCGTCACCACTTCCACTTTAGAAACCGACATAATCAACTGCTTTTCTTCGTCTGTTGCTGAAAGCATTACCTCTTCTCCTTGCTCCTCAGAAATAATCTTTGTTAACTCAACTAAAGCCTTTGCTGGCACCACTATCTCTTTTTTCTCTTTTACTCCTTTAATGCCTTTAATTTCTCCTACACTCAGCCTGTATCCATCTGTGGCCGCCATTCTTACCTTTGTCTTGCTAATCTCCATTTTTACTCCTGTAAAAATCGGCCTTGCCTCATCAACTCCTGCTGACAACGCCGTCTTTTCTATTATCTCTTTCAGTCCCTTGCTCTTTAATATTAATGAACTTTTCTCTTCGCCTTTCATGCTTGGTACTTCTGGAAACTCTTCTGCACTAATTCCATTAACCGCAGACTTATACCTCTCGCACCTCACTTTTATTCTGTCCTCTTCCACTACTAGCTCGACCGTGCCTTGCGGCAATGATGAAACTAATTCAGAAAAAACCCGGGCCGGCACTGTTATCTGTCCTTGTTTTTCCACCTTTGCAGGAAGCCATAAATTCATTCCTGTTTCTAGGTTTGTGGCCGACAACTTTATCTTGTTTTTTTCTGTTTTAATTAAAATATTTGACAAAACCGGCAGCTGTGCCTTACTAGCCACCAGCCTATTTACCGCCCCCACCCCTTTATTTAAATTTTCTTGTAGTAAACTCGCCTTCATGTTATTCTCCTATATTTTACAGTAGTAGTAATAGTAGGCAGTGTGTATATGTTCATTATAGCCTACTTTTTCCCTTGAATCTTTGGGAAACATTGTTGTTGATAATCACACCTAGTTAGTGGATGATTTTGTGAACAAATTGTGGATAACTTAACACATTGTGGATAACCACCCAACTTATCCACAACACATCTACCTTTCATATAACTGCTTTCTCAGCATCGTAATATCTACTCTTAACTGCTCAGACTTAGCCAGCAACTTAGAAACCTTGTCATGCCCGTGCATAATAGTGGTGTGATCTCTTCCTCCCAAAATTCTACCAATCTCTTTATAAGGAATCTGTAGCTCTTTTTTTAACAAATACATCACCATTTGTCTTGGTAAGGCCACCGACCGCAACCTTCTCCCCCCTTTAATTTCAACTACCTTCAACTGGTAATAATCAGCCACTTTTTTTACTATTTGCTTTGGGGTTATTCTTTGTCGCAATTCTGCCACCTCGCCGTTAATTTTATTCAACAAAGCCGTCACCAACTCCTCTGTTAACGGTTCTTTGCGAGCGACCACCTCACTATTAAGTCGTAGTAACACCCCTTCAAGCTTTCTGGTTGACTCCACATTAGCCGCAATTACTTGAGCTACCTTCATAGGTAAGTCCATCCCCATTTGCTGAGCTTTTATTAGTAAAATTGCCGTTCTTAGTTCAAAGCCCGGCTCTTGGATATCAACAGTTAATCCCCCCTCAAATCTACTTCGCAACCTATCTTCAAGTCCAGCGATTTCGCTTGGCAGCCTATCAGAGGTTAAAATTACCTGACCCCCTTCTTTATGTACTGCATTAAAAGTATGAAAAAACTCTTCTTGCACTGCCTCTTTTCCTCCAATAAACTGAACGTCATCAAGTAAAAGAGCTCTAGCCTTTCGATATTTTTGTCTAAACGCAGCTGTTGACTTGTTTCTAATTGCTTCAATAATTTCATTAGTAAACTCTTCCCCAGAACAATAAACCAAAGCCGTGTCAGGATTTTTTTCAACGATTTTATGTCCAGTCGCTTGCATTAAGTGCGTTTTTCCTACCCCTACTCCACCGTAAATAAAAACCAAGTGGTAAACTAACCCGGGTTTTTTAGCCGCAGTCTTAGCAGCAGCATGAGCCACCTCATTACTTGAAGACACTGCGTAGTTTTCAAAGGTCAATCTCAGATTCAACCCCGCCTTCATTGCCGCTGTTTCATACGCCTCTTTAGCCACCTGTTTAGTGTCAACCGAAAACAAATCACTTGATTCTTGAGAAACTTTTTTTATAACCAAGCTATCTCTCGCCTGCTTAACTTCTAGTTCAACCTCGCACTTTTTTCCTAGTGCTTTTTCTGCCACAGCCTGGATTTGCCCCACATATCTTTCTCCGACCTGGTTCTTATGGAAAATAGACGGACAATTAATCTTAAAAATCACTCGATCATTATTTAATTTTTTTATTCCACCAGCAGACAATGGAGAAACCCAAGTAGTAAAGTTTCCTGGCGATAAACTCAACTCCATCTCTGTTAAAACTGATGACCACAAGCTATCAAGCTTCAT
The DNA here is from genome assembly GCA_964630755.1 of uncultured Pseudomonadales bacterium. Classification (GTDB taxonomy): domain Bacteria; phylum Patescibacteriota; class Microgenomatia; order UBA1400; family CG1-02-47-37; genus CAZVYS01. The sequence continues at coordinate 69,009 of CAZVYS010000002.1, forward strand.
AAGATATATTTACCCTACTTATCCACATCTCGTCAACACCAAGATTCCCCGAAGCTTTAGCTTCGCAGGGTCCGTTCTTGAAGTGTCAGCTTCGAGGCCAAACCCCTTTTGAAAGAAGAGGCCGGACCCTTCTTAACATTAAGCCACAAATAAGTTATACTACTCCCCATATGCCAAAACGAACCTTTCAGCCAAAAAAGCGCCGACGTAAACGTCGACTTGGATTTCTAAAAAAAATGAGCACCAAAGCCGGCCGTAATACTCTAAAACGTCGCCGCACCAAAGGCCGCAAATCATTGTCTGCCTAACACTTTTTAAGCGTATCTTATTAAAAAAGTTTTCTATGATTCCAAAACAACATCGTCTTCCAGGCCATCTTATCGCCACCACCCTTAACTCAAAAACCACCCTCCATTCCCCCTTTTTCAGCCTCAAAATAAAACCAACTGACAAGGCCGGGCCTTGTCAAGCCGCATTTATAGTTTCAACCAAGATCGGTAAACTAGCCGTCAACAGAAACAAGCTCAAACGCCAACTCAAGGCCGCTTTTTACCCTCATCTAAAGAACCTCAAACCCAACCATTACTTAGTCTTTCTAGCCAAACATCCTTTAAAACAGGCCGACTTCAAAACCATCAAAGCCAACATGGCCAGTCTTCTTAAAAAAGCAAAGCTTATTTCAAATGAAAAAAATATTTCTAAAAATCATTAAGGCCTACCAACGCTTAAGACCAAATGCCCCTGCCTGTAGGTTTTCACCCACTTGTTCTGTTTATTCTTATCAAGCTATAGACAAGTATGGTATATTAAATGGCGGCCTCTTGAGTCTCAAGAGGATTTTTAAATGCCATCCTTGGTCAAAGGGTGGGAAAGACGAGGTTCCGCAACTCCCCGTGTAAGTTCGGAACCCCTAAATATCGACGCAGTTGTTATGAACTTCGTTCCAGTTCGTAACCTGCTCATTACATTATGTGGCAAACTTTATTTTACCAACCCCTAGTTAACGCACTAGTCTTTTTTTACTTGGCTCTAGGCCAAAACCTTGGCTTTGCCATCATCGGCCTTACTTTATTTATCCGTGGTGCTCTCACTCCCCTCACCCTTCCTTCATTAAAGTCTGCTCAAAAACTAAAAGAACTACAGCCAGAGCTGAAAAAACTCAAAGCCAAGCATGCTAATGACAAACAAGCCTTTGCGCAAGCACAGCTCAAGTTTTACCAGGAACGAGGAGTTAACCCAGCCGCTGGTTGCTTGCCCCAGATAATTCAACTAGTTGTTCTTATTGCTCTTTTTCAAGCTTTTAATCAAGTTCTTCAAGCCAATGGTGACATTGTCCAAAACCTCAACCAAATTCTATACCCATCCTTAAAGCTCTCAAAAGACACAGTTATTAACACAACCTTTTCTTACCTAGATCTAACCAAGCCTGATACCATTTCCATCCCCGACATCAATATATTTTCATTTACTATCAATAAGCTTCCTGGCATCTTTTTAGTCCTAGCCGCCGCCTCTCAATTTGTTTCTTCAAAACTAATGATGCCTACAGCCAAGGCCTCTGAAGCAAAAGCCGGAAAAACCGAACCAGCCGGTGACGACATGGCTGCAGCCATGCAAACCCAAATGCTTTACTTCATGCCCATCATGACTTTATTTATCGGGTTTAGATTTCCTTCAGGGCTAATTCTTTATTGGCTCACCTTCTCGGTTTTTATGTTTGTTCAACAATTATGGTTGAAAACCAAGGCCACGAACTCCAACTAAATATTGCCGCAGTTGTCCGATGTCACGTCGGGCCTGCTTAATATATGAAAGCCAAGCTTAAAAAAATTACTCAAGATCTTCTTAAAAAACTTGACATCAAGGCTTCAAAAATAACCATTGTCAAAGACAAGGAAGACACTTATCAACTTGATTTAAAGCTAGAAGACCAAGACGCCGGTCTTCTAATTGGTTATCACGGCGACACTATCGCCGCCCTTCAACTAATTCTTGGTTTAATGCTCTATAAAAAAGATGGCTCCTGGTCTCGAGTGATTGTTAACATTGGTGACTATCGTCAAAAAAGACAAGAATCTTTGGAAAAAATGGCCGAAGATACTGTTAAAAGAGTCAAGTTTTCTGGCGAGCCAATTGCCTTATTTAATCTAAATCCATTCGAACGACGAGTTGTCCATCTTTACTTAGAAAACCATCCAGAGGCTCAATCTCAGTCAGAAGGAGAAGGCGGTAACCGCCATCTAATCGTCAGCCTAAAAGACTCAAGTGCTCAAAAACCTCCTCCTCCAGAAAATGAACCAAACGCTTAATATTTATACTGACGGCGGCGCTCGAGGCAATCCTGGACCAGCCGGTATTGGAGTTGTCATCAAAGATCAAAACAACAACCTTTTGCATCAATTTGGCCACACCATTGGCAAAGCCACCAACAATGTCGCCGAGTACCAAGGAGTTATTTTTGCCCTAGAACACTTAATTACTAATAACTTTAAACCAACAATCATTAATTTTTATCTAGACTCAACCTTGGTTGTTAACCAACTTAACGGGCTTTGGAAAGTTAAAGACTCCAACCTCAGAAAGCTAGTTATTAAAGTCCGCCAACTTGAAGCCGACTTAAAAGCTCAAATCAGCTACACTTCCATCCCTCGAGAAAAAAATTCCCAAGCAGACAGCTTATTGAATCAGGCACTTGACTCTTCCGCCTAATGCTAATAGCTTGAGGGTGAATACCCTCAAATCTTCTTAAGTCTTTAATCGACTTTACCCGGCGAATGCCGGGCTAACTACAAACTACAGGACACTATTTTTATTAATCCAATCTCAGCAAAGCGATTTTTTTTACCCCAAGTATATTTCACATAAAAACGTAAGGACGAAAAAACCACCAAATATAGGGGAAATTCCTGGACATTATTGTCTGTTAATTACAAACAAAAAAATGTACCAACTAGAACAAGATTCAAACAACTATCCATTTTTCTATTATTCTAGGCTCTTTTTAGAGTCGTATTATTTCCGCTTATTTTCCGCGCCTCTCGACTTGCTCCGGGGACAAGAATCAAGTAACATGAAATAAATACAGCCGCAGTTGTTCGGCAACTTCATCGTAGTTCCGAGCCTGCTCAACTGAGACAACTAAAAATAGCAGCAGTTGTTACGAACTTACGTAACGTTCTTAACCTGCTCATACCAAAATGCCTGCCAAAAAATCTAAAGCTCGACACCACTCCTCCACCTCCTCACATCTGCCCACTGCCTTAGTAGCCGGAGCCGCCGGCTTTATTGGCTCTCATTTATGCGCCTCTCTTCTTCACCAAAACAGCCGGGTTTACGGCATTGACAACTGGACCACCGGCAAAAAACAAAACATCAAGCCTTTGTTAAAAAACAAAAACTTTGTTTTCATTGAACACGATCTCAATAAACCTTTAAAAACCTCTTTACCTCAAGTTGACTACATTTTTCATCTAGCTGGTGTCGAAGCCTACATCAACGGCTTAGATGTCAGTCTAGAAACACTTCTAGTAAACTCACTTGGTACTCGCGAGCTATTAGAAATCAGCAAAAAACAAAATGCAAAATTTTTACTTGCCTCCACCACAGATATTTTTCAAGGATTTTTATCTAGCTCAGACCTAGCTCACTACTATGGTTCAAATCACGCCAAAGAAGAAGCTTATTCTCATCACGAAGCCAAGCGTTTTTCTGAAGCCATTACTTTTGAATATCTAAACCGCCATCAACTAGATGCCCGCATAGTTAGACTTGGTAATGTTTACGGCCCCAACATGGATCTAAAATCCGGCAATCAAATATCAAGGCTTTTAGTCGCAGCCAAAAAACAATCTCCTTTAAAAATTACCGGCCAGGGTTTAACTCAACTTTATCCCACCTATATTTCAGATATTATTTATGGCTTAACTAAAGCCATGTTTTCTCAAAGCTCTCACTCACATATTTACACCTTAGTTAATCCAGAAAAAACCACGGTCTTAAACTTTGCCTACAAACTAAAAGAGGCTTTGGATCAAAAAGATCTTAAAATAGAATTTATCAGCCAAGAAGAAGATTTTGTTAGCATTTCTTTAACCGATGAAATCATCAAGTCACAACAAAGCTTGGGTTGGGTTCCAAAAGTTAATCTTGAACAGGGGATTCAAAAAACCTTAGCTTGGCTAATGAAGGATGATGTTTCTTTGCCTAAAGACTCCAAAAAAACCAACCCACAACCAGAAGTTCAATACACACCAGAAGACCTAGGTATAAACCCAGCCTCTTCAACTGATTCAACTCAAACTCGGTCTTCAAAAAAACCATCTTTGCTAAAACCACCCAAGCTTAAGCTCAGTCTCCCTAAGCCTAAATTAAAAAATCCTTTTAAGGGCAGACCGATTAAATTGTCTTTAAAGCCCTCAAAAAAAAAGTTATCCAAAAGATCTAAAATAATAATTATCAGCTTAATGTTGCTGATATGCTATCTGCTAACTCCTATTATTGCCATGGCCGGTTTAACCTATTCTGGCCTAAACTCAATCAAAAAAGCTTCCCAAAACCTAGACTTAACTCAAATCGAGGAACTAGTTGAGCTAACTTCTTCTGCTGAAAAAAAGTTTACTTTAAGCAGAAAGTTACTTCGGCGAACTCAACTTACTTTTAAACTAACTGGCCTTAAGTCATTAGCTGAAAATCTTGACCGTCTGCTTTACATCGGTAGTAAGCTTAGTCTAGGAGCTGTTCATTTGGCCGAAGCAGGGGACTCAGGCACCGCGCTCACCAAAATAGTTTTTCACCACCAAGAAGGCAATCTAAATCAAGCCTTAAAATTAATTCAACTTAGCCTTGACCAAGCTTATTCAGAACTTTCATTTGTCGAATCTGAACTTCAAAGCGGCAAGCAGCTTGATCTTGATCTTTCTACTTCTTTAACCCAAAGACTACAACAACTAACTACCAACTTGCCCAACCTACGCTACAAAATCAATCAAATTCGGACTGTTTTACCCCTAGTTCCAAACTTCATAGCTCAAGATACCAAAAAAACCTACCTGCTCTTATTTCAAAATTCTGCCGAACTTCGACCAACTGGTGGTTTTATTGGCTCGTATGGCTTACTTACTTTTGAAAAAGGCAAGCTTCTAGATTTTAATGTCGAAGACATTTATGCAGCCGATGGTCAACTCAAGGGCTATGTCGAACCTCCAAAGCCCATCAAAGACTTTTTAGGTGAAAGCACCTGGTATTTCCGTGATAGTAACTGGGATCCAGATTTTTCTATCTCAGCTCAGCGAGCCGAATGGTTTTTAAGCAAGACTACTAGCCGCAATGTTGATGGCGTTATTGCCGTTAACTTGCCTGCTGTCAAAGAAATACTCAAAGCTACTGGCACTATTACTCTTAATGACTACAACGAAGAGGTTAATAGCAGCAACCTTTTTGAGCTAGCTGAATATCACTCAGAAATAGATTTTTTCCCTGGATCTACTCAAAAAAAAGACTTTTTAGGCTCCTTGGCTAGAGAAATTTTTGATAAAATTCAAAGCTCTAACAGCTCTGAATTATTAAAATTTGCCCAAAGCCTAGAAACCGCTCTTACTCAAAAACAAATCTTAGTTTACCTGCACGATCTAGACTCACAAAAACTACTTCTTGAGCAAAACTGGGCTGGAACTATTTTAGAGCCTCAACTTACTTCTTCTCAAAACCAACCCATTACTCTTGACTATTCATACTTTGTTGATGCCAATTTAGGCATTAATAAGGCCAACTATTTTCTAAAGAAAAATCTTCAACATCAATTAACTATTCTCAAAAACAAAGAAATGCTAGCCGTCTCAACCCTGTCTTTTAATAACCAATCTCCAGCCGATGCTTGGCCAGGAGGAATTTATCGAAGTTATTTAAGAAACTATTTACCCACAAACTCTGAGCTAATTTCAGTTAAGATAGGGGAAGACAAACTTGATATCGATGACGACATTGATCTAGAGGCAGTCGGAGAACACCTCGTTATTGGTTTCCCAGTCACTGTTCCGGTCAAAAACAGCCTTGATGTTGAAATTACTTATCGATTGCCAGATGTTCTTGAGTTTAAAAACAATCAAGGTCAACTGGCCGTTGTTATTCCCAAACAGCCAGGCATTGTTGATGACACTATCGAAACCATCATCAACTATCCAAGTTTTCTCTCTGTAGCTGCAGTTCATCCTCAAGCTCTTTTGTCTCCTCAAGTTATCACCTTTAACTCAGACATGTTACTAGATAGGATTTTTACTATTGACTTCATCGAGCGCTAGCTAGACTATAAAGCCTGATTATGCTATTATCCAAAAGTTAAACATATGGCTACTAAAACCAAACTCAAAGTTCAAAAACGTAAAATAACTGGCCGCAAGGTAAAATCCTTAAGAAATAAAGGTATTATCCCGGCTAATATTTATGGCAGAGACGTTAAGTCTTTAGCTGTTCAACTACCTGTTAAAGACTTTCACGCTGCCTTTAAAAAAGCCGGCGAGACTAACATTATCGAAATTCAGGTGGATAAAGACGTCAAAGTTCGTCCAGTTCTAGTAAGCGACATCCACCGCCATCCTGTTACAGACTATTATCTTCACATTGACTTTCACCAAGTTGACTTAACTAAAAAAGTTACAGTTAATATTCCAGTCGAAATAACTGGTGAGGCACCAGCCACCACTAAAGGCGGTTTATTGCTTCAACTTCTGGATGAAATCGAAGTCGAGGCCTTGCCAGCTGACCTTCCTGACAAATTTGTTTTAGATGTTTCTAAGCTTGAAGAAATCGGCCAGGGCTTAAGCTTAAAAGACATCAAAATTGATACTAAAAAGGTTAATTTTACTGCCGATAACCCAGCTGAACTAGTAGTCAAGATCGAAGAACCTACCAAAGAAAAAGAAGAAGCTCCAGCCGAAACCGAAGAAGGTGATGTCGAAGCCGAAGGCGAAGACGCAGAAACAGCCGAAGGCGAAGACGCAAAATCAGGTGAAGCCAAAGAGGGCGAACAAGCTAAAACCAAAGAAGGCGACGTCACAGCTAAAGACAAAGACGCAAAATCAGATAAACCTGGCTCGCCCAAGGGCGGCAAAGACGACAAACCCGCTAAAAAATAATTTCTTTTAGACTTAATACTTCATCATTGTTTGGATCTAAATACTCTGCTTCTAAAAAGTATTCTACTGCCTTCTCATCTTCGTATATTTGGTAGCTTAATACAGACAATCTTAAAAGCACATCTCGATAATAAGGCTTTTCCTCAAGCACTTTTTCCCATGATTTGATTTCTTCTCTAATTCTCTCGGGTTGTTTAACTTTCTCTTGGGCTTTTCTTAGGTTATCTAAATTGCCGTTTGTTTTAACAAATAATAACTTGTTAGCCACTTCCAGTTCTTTTAGGGCCTTTTGCTCTTCACCCGCCTCAAACCAATAAATAGCCATTTTTGAATGTGATTTTGAAGACCATGGCCAAAAGCCGGCCCTTTCCTGTGGTCCTACCATCCATCCATTTGACAAACTACCAATAATTCCTAAAAGCCCTATTGTTGCCAGCACCTGCCATAACTTAACCCTTTTAACTAGGGGATTTATAAAAGGTTTCACCGGCCGATAAACTCTTCTACTTAAAGTCTTCGTATATTTATATAGTCTTTTTTTAGTCATATGCCAGAAAGGTCCGACGGTTCCGAACTTCCAGTCATCGGCATTAGCCGGGACGATCCTGACTAATGTCAGGCTAGTTCGGAACCTTCTCGTCAGGCCACTTCGTAGTAATTAAGAGCTTGTCTTCACCAAGCTCACTCCACACGGATTCTGTTACAAACGGCACAAACGGATGAAGCATGATTAACATCATTTTTAACCCCTCAATCATCATCTTTTTAGAAATTTTTCCTTCTTTAGCCTCTTCAATTTTTACATCGCAAAACCAGTGCCAAAACTCGTTATATGCCTGCTCTGCAGCAAGTCCAGGCTTCATCTTTTCAATATTTTTTCCCACTGAAACTACTAGAGTCTTAACATCATTTAAAAACTTCTTATCCTCTTTTTTATCTTTTCCATCATCTTCTAAAAACTCGATCACAAATCTGGCTGCATTCCAAACCTTATTAGTCAAATTTCTCATTCCCCGAATCGTTTCCTCGCCCACAGCCTTGTCATTTCCAGCCGTGCTGCTCATAACTAAAGCTATTCTAAGAGCATCCGCCCCGTATTTTTCAATTACTTCAATTGGGTTAATCACGTTTCCTTTGCTCTTACTCATTTTTTGTCCCTTGCCATCTCGAATCAAGCCATGTAAATAAACCTTTTCAAACGGCACTTTCCCGGTTTTATAGATTCCCATCATTAACATTCTCATTACCCAAAAGGGGAGTATGTCATAGCCAGTTTCCATTAGCGAAGTGGGGTAGAACTTATCAAATAACGTGCCGGATGAAGGTGACTCCTTGACAGGAGACCCGGCTGAATGCCGAGTCGGGACAGCGGAGCTGGAAGGAGTCTCCTTGCTGTATAGCTCGTCAGGACAACTTTGCAACGTCACCCACGGCCATTGGGCTGACGAAAACCAAGTATCAAAGGTGTCCTCCTCCTGAGTGAATTTAGTTGATTTACATTTATCACACTTGTCTGGCTTAACCTTACTAACAACGTAACATTGGGGTTGTGGAGGAGCAAGGTCCGTTCTTGAAGATTTATCTTCGAGACCGGACCTTAAAGGGGCAGGGCCTTCGCAATACCAAACCGGCAACTGAATTCCCCAAACTATTTGCCTAGAAACATTCCAATCTCTTAAGTTTTCAAGCCAGTGACGCAAGATCTTGTCATGCCCAGATCCATAAACTACTGCTTTCTTATCTTTAAGCGCTTTTAAAGCAGGCTTTGTCAAAGGCTTAACCTTAATAAAAAATTGAGGTAAGGGGAGTGGTTCAATAATATTCTTACACCGATAGCACGAACCCACACTATGAACATACTTTTCATCAACTTTTTCCATTAGTCCGGCTTTTTTAAGGTCATTAACCACTTTTTCTCGAGCCGCCTTTACTCTTAGCCCCGCGTATTTTCCCGCCAACTTATTTAACTTGCCATCAAACCCGATTACTTGTTTAACCTCGAGATTATGTCTTTTCCCCACCTCAAAATCATTCATATCATGAGCCGGCGTTATCTTAACCACTCCAGTGCCAAACCCTGGATCTACATGATCATCAGCAATCACTTTGATCTTAAACTTGCCGACTAAGCCTTCCACCTCAACCTCTTTACCTACCCATTTTTTATATCTCTTATCTTTAGGATTAACAGCAATAGCCGTATCTCCAAACTTAGTTTCCGGTCGGGTAGTAGCCAGTGTAAACGGCCCGTACTTCATGTAATAAAGAGGGGTTTGTTTTTCCGTGTGTTCCACTTCAAGATTAGAAAAAGCTGTTCCACACTTAGTGCAATAATTAACCAGTTGTAGATCACGGTAAACCAAGCCGTCTTTATGAAGTTTGATAAAAGTATCAAGCACTTTATCTACAATTTTTTCATCTAAGGTAAACTTGGTTCGCTCCCAATCTGCACTGGCTCCAATTTTTTTCATCTGATCAATCGCTATTCCCGAGTTTTTTTCTACATAACTAAAGATCATCTTGTAAAGAGTTTTTCGATCATAATCAAACCTTGATTTACCCTCTTTTTTAAGCTTTTTCTCAAACACAAACTGAGTTTCAATCCCAGCATGATCAGTTCCCGGCAGCCACAAAACTGACTTCCCTTGCATTCGCTGATATCGGATAAATATGTCCTCTAAAGTGACAAACATAGCATGCCCTACGTGCAAGGGGTCATTAGCATTTGGCGGCGGCATAATTATGCAGTACGGCTCACCCTCATCACTCGGCCTAAACGCCCCCGATTTCTCCCATCTCTTGTAAATCTTATCTTCGTGATCTGATGCTTTATATTGTTTATCCATGATGAAATCATATCATAACTGGCAGAATTGCCCCAAATTTGCCATAATGGATTTATGGTAATTCTTGGCGTTGATCCAGGCACTGCTCGACTCGGCTGGGGAATAATCAAAGAAAAATCATCAAAACAATCAGTAGGTGATTATGGTTGTCTTGAGACTAAAAAGCACAAATCTGATGCCGCCAGACTAAAAACATTGTTTAACGACTTCACCAAACTCTTAAAAAAGTATAAACCAGACGCTGTTGCTGTCGAAGATCTTTTCTTTTTCAAAAATCAGACCACCGTCATCAAAGTTAGTCAGGCCAGGGGAGCTATTTTATTAGCTGCTGAACAACTGGGCATCTCCACCTTTTCCTACTCGCCTCTTCAAGTCAAAATGGCTGTTACTGGTTACGGCAAAGCCGACAAACGTCAAGTTCAACAAATGACTAAAAGTATCTTAAAACTAGATTCTATTCCCAAGCCCGACGACACCGCCGACGCCCTAGCTGTCGCTTTAACTCACGCCTTTACTCATAAATTAAAATCCAAACTCAAATGACATCCTCTTACTTAAGAAAAATGCGCCAAAATATCACTCTGTCGTATTACAAGGGCTTCTTCCGCCATTTTTATTTATTTATCCCTATCTGGTATGCTTTTGAAACTCAATTCGCTTCAGTTACTACCTTAGGCTTTATTTATGCAGCCTCTCACGGTATTTCAGTTCTCTTAGAATTACCCACAGGGGCATTAGCTGATTTAATTGGAAGAAAGAAAACAGTCTTTCTTGGTCTTTTACTTGAAGCCATTGCTTATTTTGTAATCTCTCAAATGAGAAGCGCTTCTTGGTTATGGGCTGGCTACACAATAGTTGGTATAAGCGGAGCCTTAGTTTCAGGCGCCGATGTTGCTTTGCAATTTGATTCTCTCAAAGAGTTAAAAAAAGAAAAACTTTACATGAAAATCAGCAGCAATATTGGCTTTATTGTCAGAGGCTCAATTATTATTGGAATACTCCTGGGTGGATATACCTACGGGATAAACCAAAGACTACCCTATCTAATTGTAGGTTTAAGTCTATTAATAGCTACATTTTTAACCTTATTTAATACTGAACCCAAAGTTGATTCTGAAAAGTTTACTTTTAAGAATTATCTTAAACAAACAAAAATAGGTTTCAAAGAATTATTTAAAAATAGATACATTCGTGATTTTTCAATTTTTTATATCTTTATTGGTGGAATTTCCTGGTATTTTATATATTTTCTAAATCAAGCTTACGCTACTGAAGTTGGATTCAATACTATAGAAAGAAGCTGGTTATTTGCTTCAGCATTTTTATTAGTTTCAATTGCTAATATGTGGCTAGTTAGACGAAAAAAACTAAAACGAAAACATGTCTACTTACTTTTTCCAGCTTTACTGATTTTTGGTTATTTACCGGGATATTGGGCCTCAAAAACAATCTCAATCTTTTTAATTATCCTGGTCCAGTTTGCCGGCATTGCCAGATTTTCATTACTAGATCAGTATGCCAACCTTGAATTTGAATCAAAATATCGAGCCACAGCTATATCTTCTTTAAACATGGCTGTAAGCTTATTGTTTATTGCCATTACTTTAGTGGGCGGCAAAATCATAGAACTATACGGCGTTGGCGTCATTATGACAGCACTAGGATTATTAGCTTTATTTACAACCATGCCAACAGCACGCGTTTTACTAACTACTCACAAAAATAAAAACTAAGATTGATGTCCAATATGTTAATATAATCACATGATCGGACAACTTACAGGCAAACCAGTTTCTCACACCTCAGACGCTTTAGTTTTAGATGTTCGGGGAGTTGGCTACAAAGTTTTTACTTCTCCAAAACTTCTTTCTTCAGCACTTCAATTAGATAAACTGACTCTTTTTACCCACACTCACGTTCGCGATGACACCTTAGACCTTTATGGCTTTGAGTCTTTAGAAAACCTAAAGCTATTTCAACTCATCATTAACATCTCTGGCATTGGCCCCAAAATTGCCATTGCCCTAATGGATAAAGGCGCAGACTCTATCTCTTCAGCTGTTTCTAAAGCCGACGTCGACTTCTTTACTGCCATTCCTAGGCTTGGCAAAAAGAACGCCCAAAAAATTATCATCGAACTCAAACCCAAGCTCGGCGACCTCGAAGATCTTGATTTAATCGGGGACACACCCGACACCAAAGAAGTCCTAGAAGCTCTAGTTGGTTTGGGTTTTACTAAGGCTCAAGCCAAAAAAGCCCTAGACCAATCATCAACCAAAGATGACTCTATAGAAGATAAAATAAAAGCCGCCATCAAATACTTAGGCCAATCCAATGCTACATAAAAACCTGCGGCCGCAGTGATAAGTGTAATCAGTAAAATGACAAAACCTAAACCTAAAAACCAAAAAAACATCAAATCTCTCCGCCCATCAGAGTGGGACGACTTCACTGGCCAAGGGAAAATTAAAAAGGCCCTCAGAGTGGCTCTATCTGCCGCCAAAAAAAGAAAAGAGGCTTCTGAGCATATCTTGCTTTACGGCCCTCCCGGCCTTGGTAAAACCACTTTAGCTCACTTAATATCAAAAGAACTAAATGTGAATATTCGTGCCTCGTCTGGTCCAGCCATCGAACGCGCCGGCGACCTAGCCTCAATCTTAACCAACCTTGAAGACGGCGACATTTTCTTTGTCGACGAAATTCACCGTCTTGGTAAAGTGGTCGAAGAAACTTTATATCCAGCCATGGAAGATTATCATCTGGACATTGTCGTTGGCCAAGGCCCTTCCGCTCGCACCTTAAGGCTTGATCTCCCCAAGTTCACCCTCGTTGGCGCTACTACTAGAATTGGTCTTATCGCTGCACCCTTGCGCGATCGCTTTGGCATGGTTCATCGGCTTACTTTTTACGAGCCAGAAGACTTAGTAGAGATTCTCAAAAACGCCGCCAAAACCTTAAAAATTAATCTCGATAAAAAAGCCGCCCTTAGTCTGGCTCGAAGATCCAGAGGTACTCCAAGAATTGCTCTAAAGCTACTTAAGCGCTGTCGTGATCTAGCTCAAATCAAAGGGGAGTCGTCTATCACTAAAGAGGTTCTCAAAGAATCCCTAGATTTACTAGAAGTCGACGACATGGGCCTAGACGGTAACGACAGAAGATTATTAAAAGCCATTATCTTGAAACACCAAGGTGGCCCAGTTGGTTTAAGCACCATGGCTGCTACTATAGCCGAAGAAAAAGACACCATCGAAGAGGTGATTGAACCTTATCTACTTCAAATTGGCTTTTTAAAACGATCCGCCAGCGGGAGAGTCGCTACCAAAAAGGCCTTTAATCACTTCGGGAAAATTGTTCCTAAATCTATTCAAGAGAAACTACTTTAAGTTGTTTAATATTTCTAAACCCTTTTTTATCATTCGTTAATAGCCGATCGACTTTATTATCAATCAAGGTAGCCGCCAAAAACAAGTCAAAATGATTTTTCGCCTTTTTATTTGACCTACAAAGCCTTAAATATGTCTCGACCGTTTGCGGCATAGGGCTCACTATTTGAATTGTTGACTCAACAATTTTTTTTGCCGTCGCTGAAGCTATCTCAAGCGGTTTTTTGTAATCAACAGTCAGTGTCTGGACTAGTTCAACCAAGCTTTGCTGGGCCATTACTAGTTTAGTTTTCTCTCTCTCAAATTTTAAAAACAACTCGACCGTTTTCCCATGAAAACTAGACTTTTTATCGAGCAAATAAATCAAAATATTAGTATCAATTGCCAACTTTTTGCTTAAGATGTCTTGCATACAACTCACTTCTCTTAGGTGGCTTTTTGCCTTTTAAATCCAAAGATCCGGCCACCCCTAATATTGATTTTGGTTTTTTTACCAAGCTAGATTTAATTTTCTCTGCCAAACTTTCTCTAACCAACTGACTTAAACTAGTTTTTTGAGTCAAGGCATAATACTTAGCCTCTTCAATTAAAATCTCTGGCAAAGTTACTGTTGTTCTAATTAGCATATATACATAATAACATAAGTATGTATATATGTCAAATCTAGCTCATTAATGCCGCTACTGCCGCTCCTTTAATTGGGTCATAAACTTTCACCAACTCAACCTCGCAACCTGATAATTTTTCCGCCGTTGCTTTTAAGCCATTAAAATAGATTTTATCGTTCAAAATCACTCCGCCAGTCACCGGCACCACCACTTGTTTATTTTTAAGCTTTTTCTTATTAATCTCAATCATGGCCGCAATTGCTGCTCCCCATAACTGCCAGGAGTTTTGCAAGATTATTTTCGAAAATCGAGCTATTTTCTTCTTATCCTCTTCTGTTAATCTAACTTTTTTTAACAATTTAAACTTGCCTTCAGTTGCCTCACTCACTATTAATGACTGAAACTTAAAGCCTTGATTCATTATCTCCCTGGCTATCTCTAGCTTCATACCAGACAAAAGACAGGCATAAGCTAAATTTTTATATTGATACCGACCCGAACTTTGCTTTTCCATAATATGAATCCCCGGATGTTCAAGCAAATCAACACAGGCGCTCATAGTAGTTTGTGGCACTCCATCAAAGCTACCAGATTCAAGGTTTCTTAAGTTTTTTAAACTCGGGTGTTCACCGCAAATATTAGCTCCAGTTCCCATCACCAAACCTGCCGCCGCCTCTTTAACACACAAAGCTAAAGCCACTGTGTCGTTTAAGATCACGAATTTTTTTAACTCCACTCCCTCTTTTCTTAAACTTTTTAAATATAGTTTTCCTACATCCACTCCAATAATCCCTGGTACTTTTAAAGCCTTAGTTAGCTGAGTTACTACCCCTGTTACATGCCCATTATATTTTTGAGGCTCATGCGGATAAGAAAATATAAATCCAACTCTTTTAGCATTAGCCTGTTTAATTAAAGGAATCGTTTTCTTTGCTAACCACTCTACGAAAGCTAAAGGATTCACATGCTCATTAATTGCTCGCTCTTTTTTAATCTGCTTTAGCCATCTAAACTTTTTTCCACTATAAACCACAGCCCCTAATCTTAAATAAGAACCCCCCAAATCAATTACCACCACTGGTTTTTGAGTTTCAATTTCTTTATTCCACGGTTTTATTAACGAATCAAACCAGGCTAAAGACTCAATCTTGCCTTTAACTACTGACTTGCTTTGCCGAATAAACTCTTTCTTTATCTTTTCAAGCTCTTCAGTCTTTAAGCTTTTAAACTCTCTTGTTTGAGCTATTTTAAAACTCATAACTTAAATATTACCCCAAACTGGTCTTCTTTCACAATCTCAAACTTTTCGTCTTCTCTTACTTGAGCCACTAACCCTCCAAAAAATCTTTTATCTGCATAACCATAATTGATCTTAAAAGTATCTTTAATCACAGCATATGGATCTTTCAATTGAGCAAAGGCTATTGCCCGATAAAGCTTATACACCTTTTGGTTTTTGTGCCACATATAAACCGGATCCAATGTTACAAAATAATCATTTTTTGGATTAACTCCTATAAAATACTGAGAATCAGACCAATTAGCATGAAAGATCAGTTCGCCCTCAGGCACATTATCTTTTAGATATTCTCCCATTTCTTCATAATGCCCATTCATCACTGTTGAGCCCTTGGCAGTTGTTGCTACTTGTTTAAAGCTATTACCAATCAACAAGATCACCACAACCATTGACGCCAGTATTAAAACATTCACCCCTTTCTTTATTGTCTTCAAAAATCTACTAAAACTCTCTCCCTCATGCCAATTACTTAAGAACGACGCCAAAGCTAAAATCATAAACGGATATCCATGAGCAATGTATCGCTGGCTCATCATTCCCATTACCACAAAAACACAGGCCAAAATAAACCAGACCTGTGTTTTAAATTTTATCTTTGGCCTAGTGGTCAGCATTACCAAGCTCATTAGTAACACACCAATAATAATCAAAGGATATTTTTGTAAATAATCCAAAGTAGTTAATGGAAAAAACTCAGCCCCCAGTTCCAAAACTCCCCATTTAGCCGCAAAAAACGGCACCAAAACCCCGTTTAAATAAAAATAAAAAAAGTTATTAGGCAAATTAGGATGAACTAAAAATCCTCCCAAAACTCCCAAAAGCGCCATCAACACCCCAACATTCCAGGTTCGTAACCTGGAATTTCCCTTAAATAACCACCTCCAAAACCAAATAACTAGACTGTATCCAATCGCCAACACCCCTGTAATATGCACCATCGAATATAAAAGACTGCCAAAAAAAACCATTTTCTTTTTTTTCTGGAGTAAAAAATGAACCGTCCACAACCCTAAAGCAATTCCCAAAACCATCGGTCTAGGTCGAGATAGGGTTAATAAAAAATGGCTCGATAAAAACGGCGCTATTCCCACCAAGACTAACAAAGCTGCAGAGGTATAATAACTGGCCACTATCACTAAACTTGAGTACAAAACTCCTCCGAATATAAAGGCCGCCCATTTAGCTCCCACAAACAAGCTTTTTCCATAAGTAAAGGGGATTAGCAACACATGGTAAAGCCAGTCTTTGTCAGAAAATTTATCCGCAAAATATGAAAACTTAGCCTGAGGCAAGCTTTTTAAAAACCCTTGATTTTTAACCATTTCTGCCATTCGTATATGTAAATACCCATCCGCTCCCCAGATTTTTGGCGTTAACCACTGAATGATCAACAGCCCCAACAGGCCCAAAAAAATCGTTATTAATACTTGAGAGGCAGAAGGTGACTCGCGGTTCCGAACTTCAGGCGAAAGCCGATCCCGCGAACGCGGGACTAGTTCGGAACCTTTCAGTAAAGCCATATCATCCTCCAGTTCCTCTTAAGTATACCGCTTGCCAAGGTCTATAATTTGAGTAAAAAGTTTTCTCATGAAGTGTTTCACTACCTCTTACTACTTTCCAGTCAAAGGCCGCCTTGGCCCCCCATGCCTCCCAGTCAATCTGTTTAACCTGGCCATTAGGCAAGCTTGGGTCATCCTGGTACAAAGCCGGCGGCGGTGGTACTTGGTCCCACAAGCGAGCGTTGCTAATGGTTGACACTCGTCCGTCGCTAGTTCCATAAACCTCGATCTTTAAGTAATTTGCTCCTGTGTTAACAGTTGTCTGGATCAAAATATGAGCTGGCGTGTCATTTTTAAACTTAAAATCCGGGCTAGGTGAATAGACTGTTGCATCAATGCCTGCCGGGGAATTTTGTTCATAATAACTGACTCGATAAGCGTGAGCATTTCGTTGCACAATCTCCAAACCTGCGTCCAAAGCCGCCCGAAACATAGTAGTTGAATCTTGGCAAACCCCGCCTCCATCGCCAAGAACCGTTCTTCCCTCCTTAATAATATAAGCTTGTTGAAAACCAGTTTCTGCTGATACATCTCCAATAGTTTGATTAAACGAAAATGTTTCCCCTGGAGCTAATAATATACCGTTCAGCTTAGCCGCTGTTAAAGCCACATTGTGTTCACGAGAAGCAATTGATCCATGAAAAGTCGACTCGCCCTTGCCTAGCAATTCTTTAATTCCTAAATTGTTCACTTCAGCTATCGACACCTCTGGCTCGGTCGTCGTTACTACTAGTTTAGCCACCACAGCCGGGCATTTCACCCTTTCCTCACACTCTTGACCCTCCACCTCAATTAACTTGTTTTTAATTTCTTCAACCGTTGCCTCTATATTTAAATTTTGTCCTTTTAAAGCTGGCTTAAACTCGGTTACTCGACCACTTTCAAACCTAAAAGCAGCATTTTGCGGACTTCGATTAATCCCTTTTGCTAAGCTAGCTGCAATACTGGCAATCTTTTCTTCATTAAAGCTATCTTTGAAATCAATTAAATCTAACAGCTCTTGGCTAGTTAAAGTTTCAGCGTATTCGCCATAGCTTAAACTCAGCTTTTTAAGCTTCAAGTTTTCCGCTCGCCCTTGAGCTTTAGCCAACTCTTCTCCTGTTACCTCCACGTTCATCATCTTCACCGGCAGCTCAACCTTTTTTAATTCCAAAGACCCCAGTCTTTGATCAATTAAATCCCAAAGTTTTTCTTTGTCTACCACCTTTCCATTTTTTCCAGGCATCAAACTTACTTGATTATCGTCGTTAAGCTTAAGGGTTGGCTCAATCACTGGTTCTTCCACCTGCACCAAGATTAGCTCAACATCTTTGCTTAAAGCCTCCCCATCTACCTGATACCTCATTAGCATTTCTTTTCTGTCTCGCCATAAATACCACTTAGTTTTTAAGTTATCAAAATAATCTTCATCTCTTCCCAAAACATAGGCTGTCTCTGCAGTTGTTTGCGGATCAAAACTTAAATCTTTAATTTCCACCGGCCAAACCTGATCGTTAAATTCTAGCTCAAGCATGGGCTGTCCAGTTATCACCATTTGTTTTAGCTTGGCTTTAGCCTCTTCAATTGTTAAGTTAGAAATTTCAACCTTCCCGATTAAAACATAGGGATAGATTTTTTGATAATAAGCCAAATGATAGACACTTATCAATCCACTTAAAATTATTAACACTCCTCCCATTCCTATTCCTGCCCACTTGGCTATAAACAACGTTGTTGTCAAGTTAATTTTTCTAAAGATATTGCTTAGCATAAGAGGTCTTGTTAAGATGATAACATACAATATGGACGACCCAAGTCAAACAAATCCTTCAACAACTCCAACCACTCCAGTTTCTGGACAACCCCCCACCAATAACCCAGGGGTGTCCGCCTCGCCCGATGGCGGGGATGCTCCTAAAGCCAAGCCTCCCACTACTCCATCTGGTCATACTCCTGACATCCCATCTCCACCACCAACCACCCCAACCTCACCCCAGTTTCCTATCTCACCTCCTCCCTCAGATGAGGCCTCTCCGCCATCAACTGATCAAGAATCCTCTCCGCCCCCACCTCTAACCCCAACAGAGCCCCCTCCTCCTGAGCCAGGCGAACCAGCCCAAGT
>CAZVYS010000003.1:0-63136 GCA_964630755.1 uncultured Pseudomonadales bacterium
GGTTAAGTGAGATTATGAGCCTCACGAGATACTTACCTCCCACCCGCTATGTTAATGAACAATTGCTATTTTACCAGACTTCCAACAATCCTCAAACTATATCTAACTATCTTAAGTAAATTTACGGCCTATATTTTCGCCACTCTGGATACTTATTTTTAAAAGCTGCCACTATAATATTAGCAGCTTGTTCAGTCGACAGATAAGTAGTATTAACTATCAAATCATAATAATTAGCCTTGCTTGGATGAATACCAAAATACTGCTTAATATATGTTTTTCTCTCTTTATCAAACTTCTTAATCCTCTCCTTGGCTTCATACAAAGTAAAGCCTTCATATTGTGAAGTGTAGCCCGCTCTAACTAAAAACGGAGCCACAATCCGAACATGTAGCCCCCCATACTGATTAGTTACAAACGCTCCTCCTCTTCCTAAAATTACACAGTTGCCTTTTCTAGCCACAGACAAAATCACTTCACACAAACTCTTAATAAAAGTTTGCTCAGATACATATTCTGGATTAAGTAGAGAATGAACCAAGTCATCCATAAATCCTCTATCTTTTTCATCCAATGACTTAATTAACGCTTTTCTCTTCTTAGCCTTCTTTGCAGTCATGTCAATCAAACTTCTGTTATACAATCGAAAGCCAAGTTTTTTTGCTACTAGTTCTGCTATTGGCTTACCACCACTACCAGACTCACGAGACACCGTTATAAACGGCCTCATCTGCATTTTTCTAGCTGGCATCTTTGACTTATCCCGAAGCACCATTTCTCGTCTTTTTACGTGTTTAGAAACTAAGTTATCCAGTAATCCCATATTATTCCTCCACTATTTACGCAAGCCCAACTAATTATACCACCAAAAACAAGCCTGATTAATAAAAAAACAGCTCTTGCCACTTCCTAATACTGCTCAACTCTCTTTCATCATCTAATAAATCCATCACTTCCAAATCAGCTGTTTTTATCACCTCTTCTGGTATTATCACAATTTCTTCATTAGGCTTCGCCATCTTCAGCTTATTTCTCACTTGAGTTTCCCACCACTCGCCTGTTTCTATTTCCTTTAAATTCTGTTCTAATAAAAACTGCTCTTGCTTTGCATTTAATAAATCTTGTTCTGCCTCGCTAATTCGATCATCAGTGCGACTTAGTTTAATAATATCTTTAACTAGCCTAATCGACATCATCACACTAATTACCATAATAATATACGCTAGAAGCCTCTTCTTCCCAGTTGACATCTATCCTCCTTGCTGGTATTATAAGATACTTTATGACTAAAAAAACTCAAACAGATCTTCAATCTGCACGTCTTAATTTTGTCAACGACCTAAAGAAACTAGGTCGTTCAAGTGCTACCATCCTAGCATACAACAAAGATGTCGACCAACTAATCGAATTTGCTTTAAAAAACAAAGCTTCTGAACCCAGTCAATTAACCACTGACCATATCGAAGGTTTTAAAGCCTATTTAAGTGACGAAAAATACACTGCTAAATCTATTTCCCGAAAACTTAATTCTATCAAGACTTTTTGTCGTTTCTTAATCAATCAAAACTTAATTAAAGATAATCCAGCCGCAGTTGTTTCTCATCCCAAATACGAAATTAAACCTCCTCGTATCTTAACTAAAATGGAATATCGCAGCTTAAGAGATGTTTGCCGAGATGATATTCGTGTCTATGCCATCGTTGAAATCCTTCTTCAAACCGGTATTCGCATCGGTGAACTAGCTAATCTAGAATTAACTGATGTCGACTCAAACAAGCTAGCTATCAGAGCTTACGAGTCCCACGCCGCTCGCAGTGTTCCTTTAAACAAAGCTGGTCAAGTTGCTTTAACCGAATACTTAAAAGTCAGGCCAAAAACCAAAACCAAAAACATCTTTGTTACCAAAACTGGTAAACCTTTTTTAATCCGAAACATCAGAACTGCCATTGACAGATACTTTAAGTTAGCTGATATCAAAAACGCCAAAGTCAATGACCTAAGACACACCTTTATCGCCCACCAACTCCAAGCTGGCACTCCTTTAACTTTAATCAGTCAATTAGTTGGCCACAAAAGACTATCTACCACTGAAAAATATCTCGAAGTTGTCAAGAAAAAAGCCGACTCCCCCGCTCACTTAGAAGAGCTTTAAATTGTAGGCGCGGCTGGACTCGAACCAGCGACCGCCAAGGTATAAGCTTGGTGCTACTACCAACTGAGCTACGCGCCTTTATAACTGCTGTATTTTACCATAAGTTTACTTATCAACTTTTACTATCATCGGCTGTCCGCCTTTTCCATCACACGCCCGCGTCGCACCATCTATCTCAGTCACAAACTGCCTACCACATCCATCTTCTCCTCCACATTTTGGCACCACACCGCTCCGCCAAAATCCTGGCTGATCAATTACTGCCCTAACTTCTTGCTTCGATCTGGCAGCTACCGGAAAATAAACAGCCTGGTCAAACCGACCACCACATCCCTCATCCCTTGGATGAATAAATGACACTAACCAAGTTTCAGATTCGGTTTTCATTCGCCTATTATACCCCAACCTTACAACTCAACCTACAACTTCGACCGCTGAACAATCTCTGCCTCAATCACATTCTTATCTCTTGCATACTTCAATCTTGATAACTGCTTAACCATCTCAGCCATCTTGGTACTTCTCAGTGACTTTATTCTAGCCATATCTTTAGTCAAATCCATGCTAAACGGCGGCACTGGCTCATTGTCTACAATTGTTTTTATATAAGCATTAAACCGCTCAATGTTAATTAAATCAGTTTCTGTAAAATTAGGTTGAAACTCATGCTGAAGATAATTAGCATCTGTCACCCCTACCCTAAAAGTGAGTAAAGTGCCTACATTTCCAAAAATAGCATTTTTAACCTCTTCATCCATCTGACCAATAAACTGATTAGCCACCGTCAACGACAATCCAAACTTCCTAGCCTCTGACAGAATTTGAGCAAAATCTGGAGTAGCAAAGTTCTGAAACTCGTCCACATATACATAAAAAGGCTTTCTTTCTTCTTCAGGAATATCCTGTCTACTCATCGAGGCAATTAAAAGCTTTGGCACTAAGATCAAACCTAAAAAGTTACTATTCTCTTCTCCAATTCTACCTTTAGCTAAATTAATCAACAATATTTTCCCTTCATCCATTACTTGCCTAAAATTAAAAGCCGACTCAGATTGCCCAATAATATTTCTCATCATCTTGTTAGTCACAAATCTACCAAACTTACTCACAATGTAATCTAAAACTTCTGACTTATGAAAATCACTTGTTTGTGAAATTTGATCTGTCCAGTATCTTCTTACAATCGGATCCTGCACTTTCGGCAACAATTCCTGCACATACTTACTATCTGTCAACACCCTCACTACCTCAATAAAAGTACTTCCTTCTTCACACATCACCGTCAACATAGCATTTCTAATAGCGTGCTCAAATCTTGGACCAATAATTCCTGTTTTATGCGGATCATAAAGCTTATACATCAACCCAACAATCGAAGTCACCACAAAATGCTTTTCCTCTTCAGTCCGAGCTTCAAGCATGTTCAATCCCATTGGCCTGTCAGTATCCGATGGATTAAAATATATTACATCCTCGGCCCGTTCTGGTGGAATCATCTCCAAAATCTTCTCAACCGTGTCATGTGGATCAATAAAACAAACCCCTTTTCCCTCTTTAATGTCTTGCATAATCAAATCTGTTAAAAGCTCTGACTTTCCCACACCTGTCTTGCCAATAATATAAGTATGCCTTAATCTATCTGAATCACTTAAATGAACATTTCTAGTTACTCCCCGATAAATACTTTTCCCTATAAACAAACCAGATTTCGGAATCAAAGCTGGCGCAGGCGCTCGTTTAGCTCTTACCCAAAAAATATGTGGCGTTTCTATACTCTTATTTGGTAAATGAAAAATAGTCGCTAACTCTTCAACGCTCAAAACACTCTTGTTTCCAAGAACCGGCTGATACCGATAAATAAAATCAATCATAAACATCTTCTTTAGTCTAATCTTCTGATTAGTAAAGCCGTTATGATCAGAAGAATACTGCGAAAAAGCAGAAGTCATATTAGACAAATGAGCTTCTGCTGCCTCTTTTGTTGTCGAGCTCACCACCATCCTGACTAAAGTATTAAATCCAGGTTTTGAGCATTTATTTTCTATCTCTTCATAAGTCTTAGGGTCAATATTATACTGAGCTGTCTCAGGATCAGACTCTTCTTTTTTAGTTTTAGAAATAAACGATCTACCAGCCGATTGCCAATCATTATCAGCTGGAGAAATCACTACTTGCATTACTGCTCCTTCATTATCTCCCATCTTAGCCATTGCCGCCGTAATGCTAGAAAGCGGATCAACCGGCAAATCTTTATATACCTGTATCGGATAAAAAGAAGCACTGCTAAGCTTCATCGATGCAAACGCCACCTTGCCATGATCAGAAAAAATACTATACTCATCTACTTCTTTAACATCAGCTCCTGGATAAGCTCCGTGAATTTGCTTTTCAACTAAATCCCGCAACTTCTCTGGCACAGACACATAAAACCTTATATCTTCTTTTCTAGCTACAATCTCAAATGACAAATGCTCTTGAGCTTTAAGAAACGAAAAAATCCCTCCACTTTTTTTAAGACTAATTAACGATGCAAACATCTGCTCCGCCGCGTCAATCTTAATCTCATTATCTCTAGGTACAGCAATCTGTAGCAACACAAACTCTAGCGATTTCTTTTCCCTATCTCTAAACTTCCACCAACGAACAAATAAATAAAATAAACCTGCAAATACTAAAAGACCCAATCCCAATCCAAAAGCTACCAGAACTAAATACCTAGCTTGATCAAGTATGGTTGAAAATTGATCCATTACTTTCTCCTATAAGCTACTTTACCAGAAAACATCTTCATCATTCGCACGCACCACTCAGCTAACCATCTAACGCTATCAAGAACCTTGCGATGCAGCCCCTTATCTACTTCTTCTTTTGTTAATGGCAATACCACCTTAAACTTATTTTTCTTTTTATCATCAACGTCATCAAGCACCACTTGTCCTTTATCATCAGTTACTGGTTGTTGCAAGGCTGCATCTTCTTTCTCTAGCTTCTCAAGCCAACTTTCTACCTCAGGCTCCAAATCCACCTTTCTAGTATACTCGGTCATTGGAGTCACTTCTTGCTTGCCCACTCCAGCATCTACTCTCTCTTTTCCAGCCGACAAACCACCACCTGCTAATGTCTGTCCCGTAACCGCGGGATCTTGCTTCTTTTTCTTGTCATCCTTGGGCAGATTAGTCATATACTCATGATATCACAAATCCTAATCCCTATAATCTATCTTTGTAGCTATCCACCAAGGCTTCAAACTGCTCCCAACCCCTTAAAGCTAAATTATCTCCTTCACCATAAAACGCCTC
The DNA here is from genome assembly GCA_964630755.1 of uncultured Pseudomonadales bacterium. Classification (GTDB taxonomy): domain Bacteria; phylum Patescibacteriota; class Microgenomatia; order UBA1400; family CG1-02-47-37; genus CAZVYS01. The sequence continues at coordinate 5,452 of CAZVYS010000003.1, forward strand.
CCAATACCTCCAGGCATTTTTACTTCCACTAAATACTATGTTTTTAGCAAACTTATAAAAAGGCTCTGAAGCCTCAACTTCATTAACTAAACCTCCTGCTTTCTTATTAAAAAACCATGGTTGACTTAAAGCAAAGTCTGTTGCCAAAGAAAATCGATTAGCATCATAATTCACATCCCCTGCCTGCAATAAATCTGCTCTTGCAACTATTTCTCTAACTATCTCAACCGTCTTTTCTCCCCAACCGCTATTTGCTAAATTCCCACTATATCTAGTCTTAAAATCTTGACTAGTTTCATCACTCTCATAATCCACCATCAACATTACTGCCATCACTTCTTTAGAGCTTACCTTACCCATGCTTAACTCACGCATTCTTGCCATCACATAAACTTTACTATCCACTAAATCCCAATCAACATCATGAATCATCATAGCCTTCAAGACAACTTCGACCTTTCTTAGATCCAACATCTCTGTAGTTAACTCTTTTATTTTTAAGGCTCCGATTAACTCTCTAGCTGTATTAATTACAACCTGAGCTACATGACCATTAGCCTCTTTCCAGCTACCTAAATTATGATAATAAGCCTTTTCATCTACTGGTAATCCTTCAGCTAAATCCTGATATGCTTCATGCACTACCCTCAATCCTTCAATCATCTGACCCACTTTTTTAAGATTAAAAAAACCACCAAATCCTTCCTCAATCTCCAACCAAGCTAACTCTCCATAGCCTTTCCCGTTCTCACCATTATCCTGATATTTCTCTCTTAATCGCTCCTCGTCCTCTCCAAACCCTTTCCATCTAGCTGGTGTGGTTACTAACCACACTCCATTTTCTTTGCCCAGTAACTCCCAAATCTCTTCTGGCAACAATTCTTTTGGGAAAAAACTCTCTTCTAAACCTGTCATTTCTTTAAAAGGCCGAGTCTCAATATTTGCTCGCAGTGGTTCTTTATTTACTTTTTCAGCTTGCTCTAAGTTATTCATTGTTATTCACCCTAATAATCAAGGCCCTTAACAGCCTTAATTCCTTTATCAAACGGGTGTTTAATTTTCTTACACTCTGTCACCAAATCCGCCACCTCTAATAATCTTGCTGAGACTTCAAGGCCAGGCCTTGAAGTTCTCCCTGTTAAAACAACATGAGTCTTCCCCCTCTTCCCTACTACTCTCATAACTTCTTTTTCCTTTATCAGTTTATCAGCAATCGCCTTAACCACCTCATCCATTACTAACACATCCACTTTTTTTAACAAACTCTCAGCTTTTTTTAAGGCCGCGGCCGCGGCCTTCTTATGCTCTTCAGGAAACGCTTTGTCTGTTGGCAATTTATAAAATCCCTTTCCCATAAAATACATCTCTATTTTACCTTCAGGGATCATCCCTGAAGGTAACTTCTTCTCAGATATTGGCCAACTTTCTTCTTTATACCAACTCACCCAACCCACCTTCATCTTATTGCATGCCGCTCTTGCTACCATTCCCAAAGCCGCCGAGGTCTTACCCTTCCCGTTTCCTGTAAAAACATAAACTAAGCCATCTTTAACGCTCATAGCCTGTCTCTAGTTTACACTTTTTTCGCCAGTCTTTTACTGGCTTTACTCCAAACTCTTTCAATAAATTCTCAAGATACTCAAGCGGAAAACCCAATACATTAGTAAAAGAGCCTTTAATTTCTTTTACCAAACTCCCATATCCCGGTAACTGATACCTAATACTATACCCTCCCCCCTTGTCTAACACTTCAAACTTTTTTAAATAATCTTCAATAATCTTTTCCTTATAAGCCTTCATCTTCACCTTAGTTTCACACACGCTTAATCTTCCCTCTTCAGATTTAGAATCAACCAAAGCTACTCCACACCAAACCGAGTGAGTCTTGCCACCTAAACTCATCAACATCTTCTTGGCTTCTTTTTTATCTCTAGGCTTTCCTATCTGTCTTCCCTCAAGCTCCACAATCAAATCCGATCCAATAATTAAACTTCTCTCTTCACTTTCCCCTCGGCTTTTACCAATGGTCGAATGGTGAATACCATTCGTCGAGGATTTTTTGCTAAGTTCACCCGGCGAATGCCGGGGATTGCTAGCCTTTAACATACTAAGTTCCGCCACCAAGTCCTCACCACTATCTGCCTTTATTTTCGCCTCGTCAACCTTATGCCCAACTACCTTAAAAGGTAAGCCCATCCACTTAAGTAGCTCCTTTCTTCTTGGTGACTCTGAAGCTAAATAGAGCATTTGGAAAACCCGCAAGCCCTACAAGTCATGCATCCTTCACCCATCTCCATCTCTTCACCACACTCAGGGCAAGTATTCTTCAGCGGTTTAACTTTCACCTTGCTTTGAATAACTTGTTTTGATTTATTTTTCTTTTTAGTTGTTTCTAAAACCTGCCCTTCCCTTGACCCAGATCGATAAATCGTCACCCCCTTACACTTACTTTCCCAAGCTAACATATAAGTTTTTTCCACCTCCACCATTGACGCATCATTAGCAAAATTAATCGTTTTACTCACTGCATTCTCAGTGTGCCTTTGAATAGCCGCCTGCATCTTAATATGCCCTTCTGGACTAACATCAAAAGCGGTTTTAAAAACTTTTTTAATTGAACTAGGCAAATACTCAATTTCTTGACAACTACCTGATTTAGCCACCCGTAAAAATACCTCACTTTTCTGCTCTTCGCTTATTTTTAAACCCTCTATTGCCTTTTTAAAATACGGATTAACATAACTAAGCCCACCCTCTTCAACCACGTTTTTTACATATGATAAAGCAAAATTTGGTTCAATCCCACTTGAACAATCTGCCACCATACTAATGGTGCCGGTTGGAGCTATTGTCGTTACTGCTAAATTTCTTCTAGTCTCGCCAGACTTCTCAAATAAACTCCCTTTTATATTCTTAAAAACTCCTTTTTCCTTGCCCAATCTCTCTGATTCATTTATAGCTACCTTGTTCACAAACTTCATAGTTTTTTTAGCAACTTTAAGTCCTTCATCTGTGTCATACCCCACTCCCAATTGATACAGCATATCAGCCAAGCCCATTACCCCTAAACCAATCCTTCTATTAGCCTTAGCCATTTTCTTAATCTCTTTGATTGGATACAAACTCACATCTACTCCATTGTCCAAGAACCTCACCGCTACACGAGTAACTACTTCCAATCTTTTCCAGTTTACGGTTCCCACCGAATCTTTACGCGCAAAGCGAACCATTCGAGCCAAATTTATTGATCCTAAATTACAAACATCAAATGGGTGAAGTGGCTGTTCTCCGCAAGGATTAGTAGCCTCAAGCCTGCCCAAAGTCTCAATTACTGGGTTATTTTTATTAATCGTATCCAAAAACACCATTCCCGGATCCCCTGTTCTCCAAGCCAAACTAACTATTTGATTAAATAAATTCCTAGCCTTTATCGTTTGAACCACTTCTCTCGTTCTAGGATTCCTGAGTTTAAAATTCTTGTTTCCTTTCACTGCTCTCATAAACTCATCTGTTACTCCCACCGAAATATTAAAATTGGCTATCTCCCCTTCTTCAGTCTTGCAAGTAATAAACTCCAAAATATCCGGATGATCAATATTTAATATCCCCATGTTTGCTCCCATTCTATAGCCCCCTTGCATCACCTGAGCTGTAGCTGCATCAAACACCTTCATAAAACTAACCGGTCCGGTGGCAAATCCTCCACTAGACTTAACATAGTCTCCTTTTGGCCGAAGCTTTGAAAAATTAAAGCCCGTTCCTCCTCCGGCCTGCTGAACCAAAGCCAGCCACTTTACCGCGTTAAAAATCTCCTCCATGCCGTCCTCAACCGGCAACACAAAGCAATTAGCCAATGTCGGTCTATTTGTTCCTGCTGATCTTAAATATCCTCCTGCTGGCACAAATTCTAATTTAGAAATCACCTCATAAAACTTTTCTTCCCATTTTGCTTGATTCTTTTTCCCCTTCTCTTTTAAAGCTATGTACTTTGACACTCTTCTAAATAGATCATTTGGCGTCTCTGTTGCTTTGCCATACTCGTCGTGTCTTAAATATCGATTCTCAAGCACCTTCAGTTGATTAATCGACAAGCCTAAATCATCTTCTACCCCCAAAGCTTGCTTGGCCTCTCTCACCTTCTGATGCTTTTCTCGGTAAATTATATACGCCTTGGCTGGATTAAAATGACCAGCAGCCATCAATACTTGCTCTACTACGTCTTGAACCTGCTCAACACTCGGAAACTCACCATTCACGCCTTTCTTTAAAATATTAACCACTATCTTAGTTAATCTTTCAGCTTCCTTTTTCCTTCTACTCTCCTCTACTATCTCTCCTGTGGCTTCAAAAGCCTTCACAATCGCCCCAATCACCTTAGCTTCCTCAAAAGCCACTACTTGGCCATTTCGTTTTCTTATTTTACTTAAATCTGTCATAAATAACTTATCAATTACGCCCAATGCAGACAGAAGTGCAGCGTTTTGTCATACACTACACTTGCTCCACCCGCATTCCATGCAAATAGCGCAACCCTCCTTTATTTCTAAACTGCCCCCGCAATCCATACACATATCCTTATTTACTCTCAACACTTGATCTTCTTTAGATCCATCTCTGTAAATCGTTATCCCTTTACAACCTTGTTTCCAGGCTTGCAGATAAGCTTTTTTCACCTCATCAACACTCGCTTTCTTAGCAAAATTAATTGTTTTACTCACACTATTATCAAAGTTCTTCTGCCAAGCAGCTTGAATCTTTACATGATATTCCCAATCCACTTCATGAGTGGTAACAAATACTCGCCTAAATTTTACTGATATTTCTTTAATTTTCCCCATAGATCCCGTACTAGCCAACTGACCCAATATTTCCTGTCTTCTTTTTTTATCCTTAACCTGACTCCTTAAAAACTCTTCAAACACTGGGTCAACTATTACCAACTCTCTGGTCGGCCGATTATCTTTATCATCCTCAAAAAATGTTCTTCTCAAAGTCACCAACGAAAACACCGGCTCTATTCCACTACTGCAATCTGCAAACAAACTAATTGTTCCTGTTGGCGCTATCATCGTGGTTGCACAATTCCTTCGTCTCTTTCCTCCAGCATAAATACTCACATCATAATTTGGAAAACTACCTCTTTCTTCTCCTAATTTCTCGGTTTCTCTATCAGCTTCTTTTCTAATAAAATGACTCAATTTCTCGGCTAACTTAACCGCTGCCTGACTGTTATATGCTATTTCTAGTTTATAAAGCAAATGGGCAAACCCCATCACTCCTAGCCCAATTCTTCTATTACCCTCCTTAACCATCTTTTCATTTTTCTCCAAAGGATAACTATTCGCCTCAATCATATTATCCAAAAACCTTACCCCCAAAGAAATTGACTTCTTAAGTTCCTTATAGTCCACTTCATACCGACCATTGGCCAATTTCTTTACATGATTAGAAAGCACTATGCTAGTCAAGTTGCAGTTCTCATACGGCAACATGGCTATTTCCCCGCAGGGATTAGTTGTCTCAATCCTTCCTAAGCTTGGCGTTGGGTTATCCTTATCCATTGCATCAATAAAAGCCATCCCCGGATCTCCGCTTAAATGGGCTTGCTTGCAAATCTTAAAAAACAACTTATCCGCCCTTATTTTCTTCACTACCTCATTAGTTCTAGGATTAACTAAAGCCCACATCTTTTTAGCCTCTACCGCCTTCATAAACTTATCAGTCACCCCCACCGACACATTAAAGTTTTTTAAATTTCCATCTTCAGCCTTCATCTCAATAAACTCTTCAATATCAGGATGTGTAACATTCAAAATCGCAATATTAGCTCCCTGTCTTTTTGCTCCTTGTAAAATTTTAGATAAAGCAGCACTAAACGCTTTAATAAAATCAACCGGGCCCGAAGCCGCTCCAATCACATTCTTAACCTTATCCCCATGAGGCCTAATCTTGGAAAAATTAAAACCAGTTCCTCCATTGTTTTTATGAACCACCGCAGCCTCACCTAATGTTTTAAAAATCGACTGAATACTATCTTCAATCGGCAACACAAAACACGCCGCCATCTGTCCTGTTCCCCCTGGATTTCCAGCTTCAAACATAGCCTTTCCACTACAAACAAACTTTTTACTCACCATTCGCTCATAGAACAACTCCGCAGTCTCTCTAACTTTACTATCTATAGCCGCAAGGGATGAATACCCCTTGCCCTTTAAACTCTTTGCAAACTTTACCCGGCGAATGCCGGGCCACAACACTTCAGGTTTAGCCATGTGTTGAGCCACTCGCCACAACATCTCCCCCACGCTCTCTACTAACCGACCCTTTTGATTAGCCATCAAGTATCTCTTTTGAGTTATCTCTAAGGCAGTTTTGGATTGCTTTGGTTCTATTATCTTCATGACACACTACACCTTGAATAGCCACACGACAAACAAGTCGCACAGCCTTCTTTAAAACTTAATTCTCCCCCACACTCTGGACATAGCTCTTCTTGACTATGACCATTCCCAACCCATTTTCTTTGATTATCAACAATCGGATCACTCCCACTTTGACCTACTCCTGCATTCAAGACCTGCCTCGCCTTACTACCATCCCGATAAACCGTAATCCCTTTACACCCTGTTTGATAAGCCAACTCATAAGCTTCCTTAACATCGTCAGGCGACGCTGATCTAGACATATTAATCGTTTTTGAAACCGCTGCATCAATGTGCTTTTGCCAAGCTGCCTGCATCTTAATATGTGTTCTAAAATCTATCTCATGACTCACTTTAAACAACTCCTTAACATCTTTTGGCACGTTTACTATCTCGCTCACTCCTCCAGTCTCACTTACCTCCTTCATTAACTCTTTTGAATAAAACTTTCTCTCTTTGGCCACTTTCAAAAACAAATCATTTGCTTCAAGCAACTCAGTATTATCCACATCCAAAATATTCTTTCTTATATACGACAAGGCAAACAAAGGCTCAATTCCACTACTACAATTGGCAATAATACTAATAGTTCCAGTTGGCGCCACTGTATTAACAGTACTATTCCGCATCCCTTTAAAGCCTTGCTTCTCCCAATCACTACCTTTAAAGCCAGGAAACGAGCCTCTTTCTTTAGCTAGCTTTTGTGACTCACTAATAGCCGTGTCATGAATAAACTTACTAATTCTCTCCCCCATTCTCAAACCTTGATTTGAATCATAAGCTATCTTTAGCTTTACCAGCATATCTGCAAACCCCATTACTCCTAAACCAATCTTTCTAGTCTTTTTAGTCTGTTTATCTATCTCTGGCAATGGATACTTACAAATATCTATCACATTATCCAAAAACCGCACAGCTACTTGAACCAAATTCTCTATTTTCCTCCAGTTCACCTCCATCACCATTCCTCTACCTCTTTTTTTTCTCTTAACACACTTAGATAAATTAATGCTACCTAAATTACAACTTTCATAAGGGAGTAACGGCTGCTCTCCGCAAGGATTAGTCGTTTCTATTCTTCCTAAATGCTTAATCGGACTAGCTTCATTCATCTTGTCAATAAAAACCATCCCCGGATCTGCTGTCTTCCAAGCTTGAAAAGTAATCATATCAAGCACTCTAGAAGCCGAAATCTTTTTAACTACTTTAGTTCCAGTTTGCTCCGACTCTCCATTGGGAATTCTCAACTCATACTCTTTCCCATTTAAAGCCGCCTTCATAAACTCATCTGTCACTCCCACTGAAATATTAAAATTTCTTACCTCTTCTTCAACCCCTTTTGCAAAAACAAAATCCATAATATCAGGGTGATGAACATCCATCACCGCCATTAAGGCTACTCTCCGACTAGAACCCTCGTTAATCACTTCAGCTGCTTCGTTATAAAGCTTTAAAAAAGAAATTGGGCCAGAGGTAATTCCACCAGTTGATCGAATTCTTGATCCTCTAGGTCGCAAGTTAGACAAAGGAATGCCTACCCCACCGCCAGTCCTAGCAATCGTGGCCATCTCTTCCATCGAATTAAAAATACTCTCCAACGAATCAACTAAGGGCAGCACAAAACACGCCGATAATTGATTAAACTTAGTTCCTGCATGCATTAAAGTTGGCGAGTTTGGTAAAAACTCCAACTTACTCATCACCTTGTAAAACTTTTTCTCCCACTTGCTTCTATTCTCTTTCTTTTCAATCTTTGATATCGCTTTAGCCACCCTCCTAAACATCTGATCAGGCTTTTCAACCACTCTTCCTTCTTTATCTTTTTTTAGATAATCTCGCTTGGTCAAAACTGTTAAGGCATTATCTGACAACTTCATTTAATCTCCTTAACTAACTTGGTAAAATCTTTAATTTTATCAAAATCCAAATAAACACTGGCAAACCGAACATAAGCCACCTTATCAAGCTTCTTTAGCCGTTTTAAAATCGCATTCCCAACTAACTTACTACTAACTTCACCATTCTTTTTCCTCATCATCTCTTGCTCAACCTGATCTACTATTTTCTCTATTTTATTAATACTCACCGGCCTCTTCTCACAAGCCCTCACCACTCCTTTTCTCAATTTTTCTCGGTCAAAGCTCTCTCTCTTATCATCCTTTTTTACTACTTGAAGCTGAGGCCCCTCTATTCTTTCATAAGTCGTAAATCTTTTGGTGCATTTATTACACTCCCTTCTTCTCCTGGTAACTGTCTCGTCCTCGCTATCACGAGACTCTAATACTGATGATTCGTTATTATCGCAAAATGGACATTTCATAGCTTTTGCTCAAGGTCCGTTCTTGAAGCTTTAGCTTTAAGGCTGGACCTTTTTTAGAACTCAAGCGATAAAATCACCCGAGAAAATTATAGACACTATCGGCAGTGTCCAACAAAACTTTATCCACCATCCGTAGTGTAGTCAACTACCAACTTGTAGCACAAACTATATCAACAACTTTTCTACCCCTGTTATTGCCCTTTAATTTATCATCGTTTCCGAAAACCGATCAAAATACCTCACCTTCTTATTCGACTCACCAACCTCCATCGCTGGAATTTTGTTCTTTAATACTACTGGTTGTATTACAAATGTATCCGCAATCTCAGAAAGGATTGCCACAGCAGCAAAAGACCAGTCCCGAAACAAGCTAAAAAACTGATCACTTCCTTCCTCAATTGTTACCCCCATCGCCCACTCAGCCCCTCCAACCCATTCTTCCAATCCATCCAAAGCCGGTACAGCCATCGACCATCCCAACTCTTCATATTCAGGAATACTTACCTCACTTTCCGGCAACCACTCAAAATCATCCATTTTTGGAATCTCAACCTCACTTACTTCAACCTCTTGCTCACCAACTCCAACACTAGGTCTACTATCTTCTTCAGTCGCTAATAAAACTCCCCTGTCGCCTTGCTCCTCATCACCCACAACCCAACTCCCACTCAACCCACTATAACTAACGTCTTGACTACTACTTTCAACTATCTGTTCCTCGTGGCTGTCTCTCTCTGATAAGTTTTTGTTAACAGTTTCAGTCTCTTCAGTTATGCTTGACTCCATCTCCAAAACCGACTTCTCTCCTACCCATCCATCTTTTTGCCCTACCGCTACTTGTTCTGTTTCTTTTTGAAAAACCACCTCTCTTCCACTAGGACTTGGACCATCAACTGGCTCTTCAGGCTCTGGGTCATCAAAATCCTCTTCCTCGGCCACATCCAGCTCTTCATCAACTTCTAATGCTTTAGTCTCCAATGCTTTAGTCACTTGCTCAACTCTACTAATCTCTTGAAACAAATCTATTTCTCGACTATCAACCGCCTCATCCACCTGCTTATCAGCTATTCCCTCAAAACTCGCCTGACTTGCTTCTACTGGCCAGTCAAAAACATCAACTGCTTCAGATAATTCAGGTGTTTCAGATATTCCAGGCAATGCAAATCTAGTTTGAGCCTCTAATGCCATTACGCTTAAAGCATTAATTCCACCAAACACAAACTCCCCACCATCTAATCTTTGTGTCTCAATCATAAAACCAGAAAACATCTCTGCTCTAAATTCCACTGGCATCATCATTGTTAACATCGTCATCTCGCCCAAAAACTCTAATCTCATTTCTTCTAACAAGCCATCTATTAAACTATCAATTTCTTCTAATCCACCTTCTACTGCTCCTTGATAAATCTCCCCATTCTCTCCCTTAATTTTCACATCACCTATTTCATTAGATTTTCCCTCCCATTCTCCCAATGTTCCCCCACTCAATCCTCCACCATCACTTCCATGACTACTCCTAGTCACAATATGCTCACCCACTTTCAAACCATCTAATTCTGCTTGTTCAATCAAAAACTCGTCAATCCCATCCTTTCCACACAAAAATCCCGCCCACATAATTTTCTCTCCCATCTCGTCTATTAGCCATTCTTCTCCATCAATCATCTGATATCTAATCCTTTTACCTAAATCCCGGTTATTGCCCTCTAGCTCATCAACCACCCTTCTATCCCATTCTTCATCGATTTCTCTCATTCCCAACAACTGCCAAGCCTCTACAAACACATCCGGCATCCCATTTCCTACATACTCATAAATCATCGGCTCTTTACTCCACTCCTCCACTTCTTCTGAGTATTCTTCAGGTAGTAAAACTCTCTTAATGTTTAAACTTCCTCCTTCATTAAAAACAATCTCTAAAGCCTTACTTAATCCAGTTAAATTCGCCAACTCATCATCTAGATCCAAAAATCTTATCATCGTCATTCCTGATTCTCTTAGTTCAGAAAAATCTTCCCAGTCAGCCCCCTCTAGATCCATCACCCAACTCTTGCTCTGCCACTCTTCATCAACTAAATCTAATCTGGTGCTCGTTATCGGTGAATTTATTAAATCATCTCTGCTTACTTTTCCTATCTTGTCGATTATTAAGTCCTGCTTATCTGGCTTAATCTCGATTCTCTCCCCTTTTGCCGCAAACATCACCTGAGGCAAACTATAAAGTTCTTCCACCCCCACCTGGACTTCTATATTAATATTTTTTGCTTCTACTGGCATAAAAAAACCTTCCTCGCAGGAAGGCAATACCCTTTATCTCCTCCTGCTCGGGAGAGTCCGACGATATATCAGACTTATCATTTAAAGCTCAGTCTTCTGGCTTGTCCGAAGTTACATCAGACTTACAGTTGCGGCACAGCTTCGGCATTCCTGCTTCGACCTTAGGCGGGTCACCGAATTCCCTGAATCTTTAATTTAATTGTCAATTATAATTCTGTTTTACTTATCACTAATATTTGCTCTAAAACTTGCCTTTGCTCTTCTCCTACTTTTTCATTAATAATCATTATCACTTCCTGATGTTTCCTTGCAGCCTTAGAAAGCTTTTCTCTAAATTCTGTTTTTGACTCATCAAGTTCAGAAGATAACATCATTGCTTGCTCTAAATATTTTTCCGCCTTTGTTAAGGTTGTTACTCCCAAACTTACCTTTCCACCTTCAACTAAAGCCCAACCTGCCCCCAAACGCTTATCAGCATATAAAAGCAGTTTTTCTGCCTTTGATTCTGTTTTAGTTGTTAACCACAACTGCACTTTATCTCTAACCATCTTTAACCAATACATCGGATGGTCTGGTAAAATCCCTGGATACGGTAAATAATAATCAACTGACTCTTGAGAAACTTCCATTAATGGAGCCTTAGTAATCACCATGCTATTACTTTCAGTTTCTTCTTCTATCACTACCTCTTCCTCCACTTCATGTACTTCATGTTCATGAGCTACTGCTAGGCTTGTTGCTGACACCCTTAACACTCCTACTCCAAACAGCAACCCCAACACTACTATATATACAGGCATCTTTATCTCATCATGCTTTCTCATAACCCCAACTCCTTTAAAACTATTTTTAATGCTTCTTCTCTATCATGAGAATAAGTATCTATGCTCAAATCATACAAATCTTTATGATAAAAATCAAAACAATCTTTTACCTTTGCTATCTTTATTTTCCTTAACACCCATTTCTCCCACTCATCTTTATACATTCTAGTCCATTTCTTTAAATTCTCTTCCTCTCTTTCAAAAATATGGTTCTTAGCCTCTTCTACTGATACCTTATCTCGATTAACCACTCTATCAACTCTAATATCATCATTCTCGCAATAAACCAACACCTTTAAAGTTTTTTTCACTTCTTGCGCCATGAACCCAGACAACCATGAATCCAAAATTCTTCCTTCATCTTTTTCAAGTGACTCCCTCATACCATAATCCACTTTTTTATCAAACTCATCTTCATAAACCGTCGCCTTATGATGAACCGGACTACTTTTATCAAACACTCCCTTTTCAATCGCATACTTACGCATAAAATCACCACCTGAAAAATACTCCCACCCCAACTTTTCAGCTAATCCTTTTCCTAAAGTTGACGATCCAGCTCCTGGTAATCCAGAAATCGTAATATTCTTATACTTAAGGCTATTTGGCTCAACCATAGTTAACCGCTATTGTGCCATATTTGCTACAATACGTCTATGCCTGAATCCAAGCAAAGTCTTAAAACTTCTATCAATAACTTGAAGGCAACAACAAAGCTAAAAATCTTTAAACTAACAAAAATTCTTAAGACTTCTATCCATAGCTTAAGGGTGAATACCCTTAAAACAATTAAAAACCTTGCAAACTTTAGGGGACGAATATCCCCTCGTCAATTTGCTTTTATCATTATTCTTCTAGTTGGTTTAATCATCTTCATGTTCACCATTTTAAAAGACCTCCCTTCTCCATCCAGGCTTTCATCTGATGAATTTCCCGTCTCTACTAAAATTCTTGATCGTAATGGTCAAATTCTTTACGAAATTTATGCTGATCAAAACAGAACTCCAATTAAAATCAAAGATCTGCCAGACTATGTATTAAAAGCCACCATTTCTATTGAAGACAAAAACTTTTACAAACATCATGGCTTTGATCTGCAAGGAATCTCTCGGGCTTTTTTAAATACTCTATTTAAACAAAATCTCCAAGGCGGCTCCACCATCACCCAACAACTAGTCAAAACCACTCTTTTATCACCGGAAAGAACCATCAAGAGAAAGCTCAGAGAAGCTATTTTGGCCTTAGCTACCGAGCTTCGTTACTCTAAAGACGAAATTATTCAGATGTATCTTAACCACGTTCCTTATGGTGGCACTGCCTATGGCATCGAGCAAGCCAGCTTAACCTATTTTAATAAATCAGCTAAGGACTTAAAACTAGAAGAAGCCGCTCTTTTAGCTGGCCTTCCCCAGGCGCCTACCCGGTACTCCCCTTTTGGTTCTAATCCCGACGCTGCTAAAAATCGTCAAGCCAATGTTTTAAAACGCATGTTCGAAGATGACTACATTGACTCTGATCAACTCCAATCCGCCTTAGACACCAAACTTGAATACGCTCCTCAATCTCAAAACATCCTCGCTCCCCACTTCTCTCTTTTTATCAAAGATCTTTTAGTTGAAAAATATTCTCAGCCCGTCGTAGAAAAAGGTGGTTTAATCGTCACTACCTCTCTTGATCTAGACATTCAAAAGCAAGCCGAAATCATTATCGCCACCGAAAGCGCCAAACTAGAATCAGCTAACGTCAGTAACGCAGCCGCCCTAGTTACCAAACCAAGAACTGGAGAAATCCTCGCCATGGTTGGCTCCCGTGACTACTTTAACGCTGAAATCGATGGTAATGTTAATATTACTACTCGACTTCGTCAACCCGGTTCTTCTATCAAGCCCATCAACTACGCTGTTGGTTTAATCAAAGGCCATACTCCAGCCACTATGTTTCTTGACGTTCCCTCTTGCTTTAATGCTCCAGGTCAACCCTCTTCATATTGCCCCAAAAACTACGACAATACCTTTCACGGCCCAACCCATATGCGTTTTGCTCTTGGCAACTCCTACAACATCCCCGCCGTCAAAATGCTTGCCAGTAATTCAGTTGAGGCCATGGTCGCCACTGCCTCAGCCATGGGAATTACATCTTATCAAGATCCAAAAAACTATGGCCTATCCCTTACCCTTGGTGGTGGTGAAGTTCGCATGATCGACATGGCAGTTGCTTTTGGAGTTTTCAGCAATCAAGGCTTAAAAGTCGACCTTACTCCTATTCTTAGCGTTAAAGACTATCATGGCAACGTCTTAGAAAGCATTAATCTTGAAACCGAAATACCAGCCGGCGAAAAAGCCATTTCCCCAGAAGTAGCCTACCTTATCTCCCACATGTTGCTCGATAACAATGCCCGAGTCGGCGCTTTTGGTTCAAGCTCTGAGCTAGTCATCCGTGACCACACTGTTTCCGCTAAAACCGGCACCACCGATGACCTTCGAGATAACTGGACGATTGGCTTTACCCCTTCGTACTTAGTCTCAACTTGGGTCGGCAACAACGACAACACCCCCATGCACCCCTACTTAGTCTCTGGTGTTTCTGGCGCCGCTCCCATCTGGCACGACATCATGGAATATGTTCTTAAAGATGAACCTGACGAATGGCCCAAAAAACCAGACACTATTATTGGCCTTCAAGTCTGTAACCTAACTGGCCTTAGACCCAATCCCGAATCCCCTTGCGAAACTAGATACGAATACTTTATCAAAGGCCAAGAACCAAACATGGAACCAATTCTTAAACGTGACATCTGGATCGACAAATCCACCAAACGCCCACCCGTTCAAGGCAAAACCGACGACCTTGAGTTACAAGAACATATTGTTGTCTCAGACCCCGTCCAAAAAGACTATTGTGTTGATTGTGAAAAAGAAATTGATGAGGAAGGTAAAATCAAAGAAGCTCCTTACACCATTAACATCTACCCGCCGGAAGAATAAAACTCTAATAATTTCTGAATGGCGAATGCCATTCAAACTTCTGAAACCTTTGCAAGCTTTAGGGAGCGAATGCTCCCCCTTTTTCTATTCTTATAGGGTATAATACTCTCCATGGTTAAAAGTAGACAAAATAGTCTATTATCCAACCCTTTAGCTTGGGTTGGTTTTGTATTGGAAACAATTGGTCGATCTACCTATAAATCACTCTTCTTCTTAATTAAATTAACTTTCAAAGTTATCTTATCTACTATTAATTTCTTGAGGATGAATATCCTCAAATCTCTTAAGTCCTTTAACCGAATTTATCAAGGTTTACCCGGAGAATTTCGGGCGAATGCCGGAGTTCAATTAATTAAACTCTTGTCAGAAGTTAAAAACATCTTTAACAACGCTTTTAAACAAGCCTCTGATCAATTATCTGTTAAGCAACTCAAACTCAAATACCCTAAAGTCCGAAAACTTTTACCAGAAGTTAAATGGCGAATGCCATTTATCCATAAATTCTTTAACCGAATTCACCCTGCGACTGCAGGGCAAAAATTAGCTCTCAGTTTTTTCTTTATTTCTATCAGTCTCTTTTACTGGTTTATCATAAAAGATCTCCCTAAACCGACTGATCTTACCAATCGCTTACCCACTCTTTCAACTAAAATCTACGACCGAAACCAAAAACTTCTCTTTACCTTTTACAAAGATCAAAACCGCACTCTTATTTCCCTAGACGACATTCCCGAGCATTTTAAACAAGCCACTCTAGCTATCGAAGACCAAGACTTTTACCGCCACAATGGTTTCTCATGGCCAGGTATTTTTAGATCCTTAGAACAAATCGTTTTTAACCAACAACTTCAGGGCGGTTCTACCATCACTCAACAGCTAATTAAAAACGCACTTCTGACTCCCGAACGAACCATGAAACGAAAGCTCAAGGAGCTTATCTTAAGCATTGAAGTCGAACTTTTATATTCTAAAGATGAAATTCTGGAAATGTACTTTAACGAAGTAGCATACGGCGGTACCGCTTATGGAGCTGAACAAGCTAGTCAAACCTATTTTGGTAAATCCATCAAAGATGTCACTTTAGCCGAAGCTGCTCTTTTAGCTGGCCTGCCTGCCTCGCCTACCACCTACTCCCCTTTTGGCTCTAATCCTCATTTGTCAGCTTATCGTCAACATCAAGTCTTAAACCGAATGGTCAAAGAACAATACATTGCCCCCTTAGAAGCCGAGTTAGCCAAAGATCAAAAAATTAAACTAGCTCCACAATATACCAATATCAAGGCTCCCCACTTTGTTATGTATGTAAAACAACTACTCGTTGACCAATTTGGAGAGGCTTTAGTCGAACAAGGCGGCTTAACTGTCACCACCTCTCTCGATCTTAATCTGCATAATCAAGTTCAACAAATAGTCACTGATGAAATTCAAAAAGTAGCCATGTTAAACATTTCTAACGGAGCTGCTTTAGTAACCAATCCTCAAACCGGTGAAATTTTAAGCATGGTTGGCTCTCGAAACTATTTTGACACTGATAAAGACGGCCAAGTTAATCTCACCACTGCCCTCAGGCAACCTGGCTCTGCTATCAAACCAGTCAACTATTCAGTTGCCCTTGAAAATGGCTACACAGCCGCCACCGTTATTAATGACTCTCCTATCACTTATGATATCGCCGGTTCAAAACCTTACTCTCCCCGTAACTACGATGGCCGCTTTCATGGCAACGTCACTCTTCGTTCTGCTTTAGCTAACTCCTACAATATCCCGGCTGTTAAAGTTTTAGCTAGCTACGGCGTTGACAAAATGATCGAACAAGGCCAAAAACTAGGCATCACCACCTGGAATCAACCCGAACGATATGGTTTATCTCTTACCCTAGGTGGCGCCGAAGTCAAAATGACTGACCTGGCAGTTGTTTTCAGCACCTTAGCCAATCAAGGCAATAAAATTGATCTTCATCCTATCCTAAAAGTTACTGACGCCAAAGGAAAAACTCTTTTAAACTTTGACTGCAACAAAACCATCGCCGAATCCATTCCTCGTTCTATCAATAGCTTAGGGGTGAATACCCCTAAAACTACTAAATCTTTGCAGAATTTACCCGGCGAATGCCGGGCGAGCCAACCAAATCAAATCCTTAATCCACACACAGCTGCCATCTTAACCAACATTCTTTCCGACCCTCTCGCTCGAACTCCCGCCTTTGGCACTCGATCTTACCTAAACATTCCAGGGCATGTTGTGGCTGTTAAAACCGGCACCACCAATGACAAACGAGACAACTGGACTATCGGTTACACCACTGATTATCTTGCTGCTGTCTGGGTTGGCAATAACGACAACACCCCTATGTCTCAAGTTGCTTCTGGCATCACTGGTGCTTCTCCCATCTGGCATAACATCATGAACAAAGTCTTAGAAAATCAACAATCACACCAATTCTCTTATCCTACTGACTTACTAAAAGCCGACATCTGCCCCATCACCGGCCAACTATCTTGTGAAGGCTGCGGTGGAAAAATTGAATACTTTGTCAAAGGCACCGAGCCCAAACTCCGCTGCAAACCTGAATACATTCAACAACTAAAAGACGACCAAGCTAAAAAAGATCAGGAAGAGGCAGAAAAAAGAAACCAACTTCTCGAGGGAATTTCTACCAACTAACTATTAATTTCTTGAGGGTGAATACTCTCAAATCAACTAAATCCTTTGCAGTCTTTAGGGGGCGGATGCCCCCCACCACTCCCAGACAACTCGACTAATTTTTGGCAACACCTCCTGCGCCTCACCATCGTTAACCCCTGAACTCATCATGCAGATTACATAAGGCTCATCTGCATAAACTATCCCACAATCATTCACAATCCCTGATTCTGATCCAAACTTGTGAACTACTTTTACTCCACTTGGCACCCCCGCTGTAATCCGATCTTCATTAACTGTCATAGTTAAGCTTTCAAATAACTTTTCCTTGCTTTTTTTACTAATAAACTCATTATTATATAAATCTTTAAACATCTCTCCTGCCTCTTTAGTTGTCATTTCTTCTGGTAATTTTTCATTAACCCACTTACTCATTAACTGCGCAGCCATATTATCACTTTGATTAGCCATCAGCTCTGCTATTTCTTGATAAGTATACTCCGTACCTATTGGTTGATTTTGCATGCTTCCAGTTCCATACTCCCATCGGTCAACTTCTTTTAAAACATATAGCTCCTCCGAATTAATCTTCCCGCTATCAACTTGCCTATAATACTCCACCAAAACTGGCATCTTAGAAACTGATGCTGCAGAAATTGTTTTATTAGCATTAATCACAAACCCTTCTTCTGTTACTAAATTCTCCACCCATACTCCATAATCACCACTCAAATCTTTTAACAATTCTTCCACTGCCTCTTCCACGTCTTGTTTTTCTTTAATCGTTACCTTAAAACCAATCACCTCAGACACATCTTTAGCATCTCCAACTGGCTTTAAAATAGTAATTGTTTCAGGATTATTCCAGTCTTTCCACCAATCCCTAACTTCTCTTGGTAAATAAAACATTAGCCCCAAAACTAAGGTAATTAACAATCCTACTCCTGTCTGTTTTCTTGATCCTTCTTCCCCGATCGTTTTTCTTCTCCTTTTTCTTCTCCGCTTTATTCCCTCTTCCCCCTCCACAAAATCCTTCTCCTGTAACTTCTCTTTATTTTCTTTATTCATCACCTAAATTTTAACACATTAATCTAGGGGGCGAATGCCCCCTACACCTTTAAAATTACTTATTTACCCGGCGAATGCCGGGCTAACAACTTATCAATTGTCTGCTTGTATCTTAACTTCATCTTTTTTCTCCCATCACTACTCTTCAAATATTTTTCTCTAGCTCCAGCCTCTTTTTTATACCAATAAAACTCATATCCAACTAACTTCAATGGCCTCCTACTTCTCGTTGATATCACTT
Source organism: uncultured Pseudomonadales bacterium (assembly GCA_964630755.1). GTDB lineage: Bacteria > Patescibacteriota > Microgenomatia > UBA1400 > CG1-02-47-37 > CAZVYS01. The sequence goes on from CAZVYS010000003.1 coordinate 24,231, forward strand.
TCCCTTCAATGTGATTTTTAAACCTCATCTTCACATCTTCAGTTATTCCCACATAAAACTGCTTATCTCTTAACGAGATTAACACATACACAAAATACATTCTATTCATTTACCTGGCGAATGCCGGGCTAACCATTTATTAGCTTCTGGTTCAAACAACAAGCCTTTTTTAGGCCCAAAATGTTTTACTACCGATGCCCCATTAACCATTCCTAACTTCAAGGCCTTATCAATAGAATAGCCTTTAATCAATCCAGCCACCAATCCACAACCAAAAGCGTCTCCGGCCCCAGTCTCCTCTACTGTTTTAACCTTCATTCCTGGTAACTCAACCACTTTATTGTCTTTTATCACCGTTGCTCCCTTTCTCCCTTCAGTCATTGCCACAGTCTTTACTCCTAACTTTTTTAAATCCAAAACTATCGCTTCCTTATTTTTAAACTCATGTCTAGTTAATCTTCCAGCCTCTTGTCGATTTAAAAGCAGCGCCTCTACTTGAGGCAAATAAGCTCTCAACTTATCTTCCGCTTGAATTTCTTTACTGCCTGGATTCAAGGCCACTCTAATGCCTTTTTTTTGAGCCTCCCTCACAATCTTTGAAAGCAAGTTAAAATCTCCCCCCAAACTAGAAACATAAAACCAATCTGGCTCTAGCTTATCCCAAGCCACCTTAGATAAAGATAGCTTGCTACTAGCTCTTCGATAAACCAAGGCTGATCTTCCTCCTTCTTTACTTACTAACATAGTTGAATAACTAGTCGGTTCATCTACTTGCTGAATATACAAAGGACTCACTCCTTCTTTTTTCAGTTCTTTTCTCACAAACAAACCCCAATCGTCTTTACCTACACAGCAAACCGCCGCAGTCTGAACCAGAAGTCTCTCAAAGCCCACCGCCGTATTAGTTCCTCCCCCTCCAGTAGTAATCACCTGCTTTTCTATATTAATCTTGCCTCCATACACCTCGCACAAAGCCACTCCTGTTGGGCTCGAAGAAGTATTTATCATCTTAAAATCCGAAGATTGTAAATACACATCTACAAAAGCACTACCAAAAGTCACTACATCAAACTTCATTAACTAACTCCTTAAACTTCTCATGCTGACCCTCAACATCTTTAGCTTTCCACATAGCACTACCAATCGCTAGCACATCAGCGCCATACTTAACACACTTCTTGATCGTTTTCTCATTCACTCCCCCATCTACACATATTTCTTTTTCAAAACCCTTTGTTCTTAAATCTTTTACTTTTGCTAAACCTTTCTCACTTAAGCTTTGCTTTTCTTTCCCTGCCCTAACAGTCATTATCAATAACTGATCACATTCTTTAACCACCATCCAGTCAAGCTCTCTCAATTCCGTTTCTAAATCAACTGCTAAGCCAGTCTTAATCCCTAGCCTTTTTCCCTCTTCCACAAACTCTCTCTGATTGCTCATATTTTCAATATGTCCTACCACCAACTCAACTGCTTCATCAGCACATAACTTAAGCCATTCAATTGGCTCTAGTACCATTAAATGCACCTCTCGCTTTAAAGTTGTAGCCTGGCCAACCATTCTCTCAACTCCTAAACTTGGTTGTTGACTAAACTCCTCATCAGCTATATCAAGCTGCACACTCTCCACTAACCCTTCATATAACTCTAGCCTGTCTATTAAAGCCACCTCATCTAACACAAATATAGTCGGCACTATTCTTATATTCATAATCCCATTATATAAAGTCTTAAGCCTTCTACCAATAGCCGAATGATGAATATCATTCGCCTAAATCACTTAACTAAGTTTACCCTGCGAATGCAGGGCTAACTCCATCATTCTAATTACATAGCCCCATTCATTATCATACCAGCTCAAGATCTTCACCAAGTCTCCGTCAATAACTCTAGTCATATCCATATCTACCAACGATGAAAACTCACTCCCAACTATGTCCGATGACACAATTGGCTTATCAGTTACTCCCAAAACTCCTTTTAAATCCCCATCAGCCGCTAATGCCAATGCCTTATTTACCTCTTCTTTTGTCGTTTTTTTCTCAGTTAAAAAAGTAAAATCTGTTAAAGAACCTGTTAAAATCGGCACTCTCACCGAAATGCCATCAAACAAACCTTTCACTTCTTTTATTACTTTGCCTGTCGTTTCAGCTGCTCCAGTTGTTGTTGGCACAATATTAAAACAGCCTGCCCTACCTCTTCGTAAATCTTTGTGAGAGTTATCTACCATTCTTTGACCAGAAGTTACTGCGTGAATGGTTGTCATGCCAGCTTTTTTTATCCCAAACTCTTTTAATATCACTTTCACTACTGGACCAACGCAATTTGTCGTACAACTTGCATTAGAAAACACCTTTTTGTCCTTTGCTTCATTCTCATTAATCCCCATCATAAAAATACCTTCATCTGTTCCTTTAGGCGGGGCTGACAAAAGCACCCTCTTAGCTCCAGCCTCAAGATGATCATCAGCTTCTTCAATAGTTCTAAACTTGCCAGTGCATTCCAAAACCAAATCCACTCCCATTTTCTTCCACGGTAAATCTTTAGGCTCGCTGATCGCCATTACCGGAATCTCTACAGAATCTACTACTAAATTATCTCCTTTGGCTTTTACTTTTCCTTGATACTTGCCGTAAACCGTATCGTACTCAAACAAATGAGCCCAACCAGCTACATCTACTCGACCAGATGTATTTATAGCCACAAATTCCATCTTATCTCGATGATGTTTTAACCCCGCTCTCAAAGCTAATCTCCCAATTCTACCAAATCCATTAATAGCTACTTTTAACATACTTAATCCTTCTGCCCACTCAAACCGCTAAGCTTTTGATGAGCCTCTATTTTTTTTATTTTTTCAACTCTACGAATATTTCGCTCTTGTTTACCATACTCTGTTTTCAAGAACACGTCTATCATCATTTTTGCCTTTTTTTCATTAAAATAATCAGCCGCTAAACTCAATACATTAGCTTGATCATACTCTACTCCATGCTTTACCTGCTCAACATCAAAACCCAATACGCTTCTTGCTCCATTTACTTTATTAACTGCTATATTTACCCCCACTCCAGAACCACAAATCACAATTCCTTTACTATTGCTCTTGCCCACCGCCTTGCCTACTTTTAGCGCATAATCAGGATAATCATCTTTTATGTCTAGCTGCTTATTCCCCATGTCCTCATACCCTACTCCCCAGCCAACCAGCCACTCTTTTATCTTCTCCTTTAACTCAAAACCCCGATGATCTGCGCCTAAATAAACTTTCATGTCATGAACGCCTTTTCACTACATACTTTACAATGCGAGTGGTCAGCTTTATTCATTTCGTCTTCAAACTGGCTAATTGCCTCTATCATTTCTTTGTCATTTTCAACAATCTTAAACACTTTAGACGCATCTGGTCTAATCTTCATATTATCTCGCATCACCTTAACTACCTTTTCCCAAAACCTACCATATAAAATAAATGGTTTATGATGTGGATAATAAAGCCTGGCTAAAACCCAACTAGTTCCAAACTCGCTAACCGTTCCAGTTCCTCCATTAAAAATTACATAACAATCAGCATGCTCCATTAACTTAAACATCCGTTCAATATAATTCTCTGTCTTAATCTCTTTATCTACTCGATTAGCTACGTATCGTCCTTCAAACCCTGGTGCGTCTTTAGGGTTAAAAGTTATCGCCACCGTCTCTCCGCTCACTGACTCCGCTCCTTGAGTCGATGCATCCATAATTCCCGGACCGCCGCCATTAACTATTGTGTAACCCTTCTTGGCTAATGTTTGAGCTGCCTTAAATGCTTGCTTGTATTCCTTTGTCTTTTTCCCATAGTCAGAATACCCAAAAAAAGCAATATTTTTTATAAATCTACCCGGTGTCATCTTGACACTAATATAGCACAAAACGAAGTTTTCTTAAAAACTCCCCTCAAGCACATGCTTGTCTGGTGCTTCGTCACCATCTTCTGCCTCCAAAGTCACTACCACTCCCTCAAAATCACTCTTGTCTCCTTCTGCAGAATAATAAAGGCTTCCTTTACCTTCAGCTTCTGGTAATCTGCCTGTTGAAAAAAATCCGTCTTTGCCTACCAACCAACCTTCATAAAAATAGCCCTTTTCTAAAGGCTTTAAACCACTAGCATCAACCTTATGAACAAACTCACCTTCAGCAAAATGCCTCCAGGCTGTACCCACTGCTTGACCTTGAGCTACATCTTTCAAAACCGTCATCTCAACTCCCTGTTTGGCAAACTTATCCTCAATCTCTTGTTTTTCAACCTCACTCATTGGTTCTGGCAACTCTTCCACCATTTGATTAGAAGGTTCTAAATTTATCTCTGGCATTACCTCTTCCTCTTGACCGCTTCTTCTTGCTATCCAAAATCCTCCCACTACCAAAACTACTACAACCATCGCTCCGAATAACTGCTTCATTCTCTGATTTTCCATATTTTTCTCCCCTTATCCCTTAACTTGGGATTTAATTAATTAAACTTATCTTATAATTTATCCTATATCCATAATCTTTTCAAGCCTTATTTTAGTTAGTTCAAATTTAGTATAATAAGCTTTATGCCTAAAAGAATCCTGATTCTTACCACCGACGCTGGGGGTGGCCACATTGCTATTACTAACGCTGTCTGTCAATACCTCAAGCTCATACCCAATAAAACTCTTGTAAAAACTCTTAACACCACCCTGGCTATCACCTCACCCGCTTATCGATTGGTCGGTGAATACTTTTCTTCTTTTCACCAAACCAACTGGCAAGCCAGTAACTCGCCTAAAGCCGCTAAACTACTTAATCAACTCAACACTCCCTTGCTTTTACCCAAACTCATTAAATCAGTTAATACTTTTAAGCCAAACCTTATCATCGCAACAGATCCTTTTTCTCCTTATACTCTCAAGGTTGCCCTACATAACCTCAAGCTCAAAATCCCCTACCTTATAGTTGTCGCTGATCCTTTTACTATCCATCATGCCTGGACAGCTAATAAAAATGCCAACCACTATCTTGCTCCTACCAAAGAAGTAAAGCAAATTCTTGTCAAAAGAAACATCAAGGCTTCAAACATAACTGTCACTGGTCTACCTTTGCGCCAAACTGTTTTTACTCCCCAAATCAACCAGTCACAAGCCCGTTACCATCTCAACTTAGATCCAGAAAAAATCACTCTATTTATCGGTGGCAGCGGTGAAGGCCATGGCCAAATCCACAAACTCACCAAAAACATCCTTACACACCCTCAAGCTAAATCTCGTTGCCAACTAATCGTTGTCGCTGGCAAAAACAAGCTCTTAAAATCTCGCCTAAATACCCTTAAAAAGAAACACCCTCAACTCAAATTCTTTGGCTATACTGACCTAATTGACCAACTAATCATCGCTTCTGACTTTGTAGTTGGCAAACCAGGACCCAACATATTATTCGAAAGCCTCATGTTAAATAAACCTTTTCTGGCTACCAGCCAACCCTTAAGTCAAGAGCTCGGCAACTATCACTACATCACCCAGCAAAAGCTTGGTCTAGTCACCCATAAACCCGCCCGCACTCTAGAAGCCATCATCAAACTTGTCAATCATCCTCGCCTTTTGAAAACCTTTCAACCAGGCATTAAAAAACATCAACGCCTCTACCAAAACACTCCTCAAGCTACTCTAAAAGTAATCCAAAAATACCTCTAAACAACAAAAACCCCCCAGATGATTGTCAACCATTAGTTGATCCATCAGAGGGGCTCTTTTTTATTTAAAATCCGCTTATTTTTTCTTAAGAACTGGCATGCCTGTTCTCTTTGTCTCCATAACTTCCATTCCAGCTGGAACTTCGTCTAAGGAACCATCGCGGACATCTCGGGCGAAGAAATAAATTCTTTGTTTCTTACCACCACGTAGAGTTACGTCTTTGAAGTGAAGATAATAAGTCACTCCTTTTGAGTTTGTGTATGAAAAAGCCATTTGTACTCACCTCCTCTGAATATTGCTGCAGTTGTTACGAACCTTTGTAGCGTTCGTAACCTGCTCATAATCGGGCAGTTTTAATATTACAGAGGTAGCCTATCCTAGTTTTCTGTACTTTGTCAAGAGGAACACCTCAAGAAGATTATAGGCTATTCCTTAGGCCAAACCTTTTCATTAGTTTCCGTATCATAAAGCTCGATCGCATTAGTCGGGCAACTTTGAGCTCCTAAAAGCACATTTTCCGGCGTATCTCCATCCTCAGATATTAAAACTGCAATATTATCATCGTCTAGTTTGTAAGTTCCTGGTGCAATCCCCACACAACTAGCCGCACTTATACACTTATCTCTTATTATTTTTATCTTGTATTTTGCCATAAAGCCTCCTTTTTATTTACTCTAACAACTCACTTAGCTCAGGTCAACTATAAACAGCCTGTGTTTTGTTGGTTTAAGCCAAAATGGTTTAATTTTTCTAACCATAATCCTTCTACCTCCTAGTCTTTTTAACACTTCGATCCAATCCTTTTCCGATCTAAAATTTAAAGCCATTTCCATATCCTTATCTATTAGTTTATTTCCAAAATCAAACATCTTAACTAACTGTAGCTCCAACCAATTAGAATACACATCTTCAAAAATTATCAATCTTTTCTTTGCTACCCTGATACTCTCTCTCAACAACTGCTCCTGCTCTTTTATATGATGAAAAACATAAACTGCATAAACCACCTCAAAACTCTTATTATTAAACGGAATCTTATTGCCATCATACTGTCTAAACTTTATATTTGTTTTAATATTATCCAACACATCAACTCCCATTAATCTAATTTTCTTCTTTTCCTCCAACCTACTCCCCACCCAACCACCTCCGCAACCAAAATCAAGCACCCTACTATTTACTTTTATATACGAACTTAAATCATCAGCAACTTTCTCAGCCCGACGCTTATAAATCCTTGTCTTTAGTCTTGTCCGCCAATCCATCTTCAAAAAAACTTCTCAAAGTGAACCTGATCTTTAGGAACCCCCATCTCCATCAATAATTGACTAACCTCCTCAATCATTTCTTTATTGCCGCAAAGATAGGCTCCCCAATCTGGGCCTAATTGATCTTCATCCTTAATACACTCTGTCACATAACCAGAACACATTGGCCATAAATCTGGCGGTTTAGATAAAGTCAGATGAAAGTTAAAATTATCATAATACTGATGAAACCGCCTAAAATCTTCCTCCCAAAACATATCTTCAACAAACCGCAGCCCCCAATGAAGCAAAATCTCTCTTTTATCTCTCTTAAATTCTAATCTATCTAGAACCATTGACCTTAAAGGCGCAATCCCCGATCCAGTGGCAACAAACAATAGTTTTTTCTCTTTTTTGCTCTCTTCCAACACAAACTGACCCAAAGGCCCCATAAAATTAACCTCATCTCCGGGTTTTCTAGTCTTTAAAAAGTTGGCTCCTTTTCCTCCGGGTGAAATATCCACACAAATCTCGACCGCGTGATTCATGGCTGGTGCCGAAGCCACTGAATAGCTTCGCCTTTCTCCTCCACCAATATCTATTGACACATACTGCCCAGCTTGAAAATCTATTCGATACGGCTCCAATAACTCTATATGTAAATACTGAAACTTCTCATTTATTAAAATGTGTTCTGAAACTTTAGCTTTATATTGATTTGGCTTTTGCATAACTATCTATTCTAATATATATTATATCCGCCTGCACATTGATTATGATTTCTTATTCACACCTACCTATTCATGCCATTCGTCTCGGTTTTTACTCAGACACCTACTTTACTCGGGCTAAACACATTTTAACCAAAGACAAGCACCATCCAACTATTACTCACCAAGTTTTTCAAAAAAAAGGTCGAGTCATTATCTGTGGTCTTAACGAAACCAAGACCCTTCTTAAAATCTGTGTTGGCTACTACAAAGATTATTCTCTGGCCAAAAAGCTTTTTACACAATTCCAAAGCCTCAATCACCCATCTACAGCTATTTCTAAGCTTTCTAAAAAACTTGACCAACTTTGGGTTAATCAATATTCAAAAATCAAGGTTAAGTCTTTAAAAGATGGCCAAGCTGCTAAAGCCAAAGAGCCCGTCATGCACATAATCGGAGACTACTCTCTCTTTGCTCATCTTGAAAATCTCTATTTAGGCATCTTAGCTCGACGCACCCAGCTAGCCACTAATACTCATGCTTTAGTCAAAGCCGCCAATGACAAACCAGTCCTATCTTTTGCCAACCGCTCAGATTATTTTCTCAATCAAGAGGGTGATGGTTATGCCATTAATATTGGTGGGGCCAAAGCTATTAGCACCAACGCCATGGGCTCCTGGATTAATAAATCAGGTATCGGCACCATTCCTCACGCCTTAATTGTTGCCTATAATGGAAATATAACCAAAGCAGCTGCTAAATTTCATCAATACTTTCCCAAACAAAACGTTATTAGTTTAGTTGATTTTCACAATGACTGCCTTAAAGGAGCCCTCGACACAGCTAATCAATTAGGTAAAAAACTCTGGGGAGTCAGATTAGACACCGCTGCTAACCAGGCCGATATTTCCACTCCCAACCACAAAGGCGTCAATCCTCTTTTAGTAAAAAAGCTCAGACTGGCTTTAGACCAAAACAGCTTCAATCACGTCAAAATCATTGTCTCTGGAGGCTTTAACCCAGAAAAAATCGCCTTGTTTGAAAAACAAAATACTCCGGTTGATTTCTACGCCATTGGCTCATGGATCATGTCCCATGACAAAGGTAAATTTGACTTTACTGCCGACGCCGTCCAGCTTAATAGCAAAAATCTGGCCAAAGTCGGTAGAAAATACTCTCTCAATAAACGACTTAGATCATGGTAAAACTAAACCCTTCAACCGACGCTTTAATAATTGTCGATCTTCAAAACGACTTCTGTCCCAATGGAGCTTTAGCTGTTCCAAAAGGAAATACTATTATCAAACCCGTCAATCAACTTGTTAAAAAATTTACACATGTCTTTGCCACTCTAGACTGGCATCCAAGCAACCACTGCACCTTTAACACTCAAGGCGGAGACTGGCCTATACATTGCTTGGCATTCTCAACTGGAGCCAAGCTTCACTCCAAGCTTAGAATTCCCCAAGCTAAACTAGTCTATAAAGGTACCAATCCTCAAGACCTAGCCTTTTCAGGCTTTGATCATACCAACTTAAAAAAACTCCTTAATCAAAATAAAATCACTCGTTTATTTATCTGCGGCTTAGCCACTGATTACTGCGTCAAAGAAACTGTCCTAGATGCCTTAAAACATCAATTTACAGTTTATCTTCTCAAAGACTGCATCAAAGGAGTTAACCTTAAACCAAATGACTCTCAAAAAGCCATTAAGAAAATGGGCAATAAAGGCGCCAAAATAATTACTTCTTCTTTCCTTGAATAACTTGATTTAACCGCTTCACTGCTTTATCTACATCTTTATCACTATATCCATGCACTTTCATTCCCTGTTCAAGAGTGTCAAAGCTAGAGGCAAAGCAACCAACACAATGCAAGCCATAATCCTCGGCCAAAATCCGACCTACTTTACGACTAGCTTGGACCAATTCACCCAAGTTCATCTTTCTATCAATGACTATTTTCTTAGTTTTTGCCATGCTTGAAGCCCTAGTGTAGCACATTTCTTTCGAGCGCTACTAATTGGTATCCCTAATTTATCTAACATCTTTTTCTCATCTAAGCTCGTTAACTCTTTCAAGTTCTTGCCTTTAATCATCTCCGTTAACATGCTAGTAGAGGCCAAGCTAATCGCACACCCCTCCCCTTCAAACTTAATCTCTTCTACTTTGCCCTTATTTATCTTTACTCCCATCTTAACCACATCCCCGCAATGACTATTTCTCTGTTTCACCACTTGATCCATTTTTTTTAATCCTCCAAAATTCCGAGGGTTCTTAAAATGATCTAATATCTCTTCTTTATATACCTTCATAAATCAAATAAACAAGGTTACGAACCTTGTTTATTTAAACACCTCCCCAACCTTCTTAATCCCCTCCACTAACCCATCTACATCATTCTCATTGTTATACACATAAAAACTAGCTCTAGTTGTTGCCGTCAATCCCAGTCGCTCATGCAAAGGCATAGTGCAATGATGCCCCGATCTTACCGCCACTCCCCCACTATTTAACACTTCAGCCACATCATGCGCATGCACTCCATCAACCGCGAATGTTACCACTCCCCCTCTAATCTCTATATCTTTAGGGCCAATCAACTTCACTCCCTTAATCTTTTCTATCTTAAGTAGTGCATATTCTGTCAGTTTTTTCTCATGTTCTCGAATATTTTTCAATCCAAGTTTATTATGATACTCAACCGCCTCAGCCAACCCAATAGCTCCACCCACATTTGGCGTACCTGCTTCCCATTTTTCTTGATCCTTAGCCCATTTAGAACTATCTTTATTAACCTCACTAATCATTCCCCCACGAGTCATAAACACCCCCCCTTCATCCTGAACTAATTTTCTTATATATATTCCAGAAAAACCCAGTGGCGCCATCATCTTATGTCCAGCAATCACCAAAAAGTCACACTTGAGCTTTTTTACATCTACTCCTATATGTTGAACGCTCTGAGCCGCATCAATTAACACTCTTGCCCCCATTTTTTTCGCCATCTTGATAATCTTTTCCACCGGATTAATCACTCCAGTTGTATTAGATACATGAACTAAAGCCACCAACTTAGTTTTCTTGCTTAACTTCTTCTTAAGATCTTTCATATCCAATAACCCCTTATCTGTCACCTCAACTACTTGTAGCTTCACTCCTTTTCTTTTAGCCACCTGCTGCCAAGGCACTAGATTAGCATGATGTTCCATCTCGGTGGTTAAGATCTCATCCCCTGGCTTTAGATTTCTAAAAGCCCAGGCCCAAGCTATTAGATTAATTCCCTCAGTCGCGTTACTTACAAACACCAGCTCATCACTTCTTGCTCCAATAAATTCAGCCACAATCTTTCTTGATTCTTCATACATCAAACTAGCTTCTTCGCTTAAAGCATGAATCCCCCGATGAACATTAGCATTATGCTTTTTATAATACTCACTCACCGCTTCAATTACTTGAGCCGGCTTTTGGCTACTAGCCGCATTATCTAAATAAACCAACCGTTTACCATTCACTTTTCTTATCAGTATTGGAAAGTCTTTTTTAATCTGATTAACATTAAGCATATATCTGCTCCCTTACTTGTTTTTTAATTTTACCATTCCCTATCTTATTTAAAACTTCATCCAAGAAACCTTTCTCAATCACTGATTCCGCTTCACTTTTAGATATCCCCCGACTCATTAAATAAAACAACTGCTCTTCATCAATCTTTGACACCGTCGCCGCATGTGAAGCTCTCACATCATCAGCCTCAATTTCTAAGCTCGGTTCCGCCACTGCCTGGACCCTATCACCCATTAGCAACACCTTCTCAGTTAAAAAGTCAGTTACTTGATGACAATCTTTATCAATCCTAATCATTCCTTTTACCTCAGCCTTAGCTTCACCATTTAACACTCCATGAAGCTCTGTTTCTGCGTGTGTATTGCGCGCCCTATGATTGGTCTTGGTCGAAATCACATAATCTCCTTTTACTGCTCTCATTGCTACCAAAAGGCAGGCCTTCGCCCCTTCAACCATCAAGTCAATCCTTACCTTATACTCTCCAGGTCTTAAAACCACCATTACCACCACTACCTTATTATTTTTGTTAACTTTAATTGTTTCTCTTACTGGTTTATTAATCAGGATATATTTCATCCCACACTCCCCTCCATCTCCATCTCAATCAACCGATTCATCTCGACCGCATACTCCAACGGCAATTTTTTAACCACCGGCTCCACAAACCCATTTACAATCATCCCCATTGCTTCCTGCTCAGTTAAGCCCCGACTCATTAAATAAAACAACTGCTCTTCCCCTACCCTACTCACCGTCGCTTCATGCTCCAAACTTGAATCTTGCTCTAAAATCTTATTAGTCGGATAAGTATCACTCCGGGAGTGTGAGTCTAATATTAAGGCATCACAAATCACTTTAGACTTAGCCCTCCTAGCTCCCTTATTCATCTGCACTAAACCCCTGTAGCTATTTCTGCCCCCACCCAAACTAATCGATTTACTCACAATCACGCTCTTAGTATCTCTAGCTAAATGAACTGCTTTACTACCCACATCCTGATGCTGTCCTTCACCAGCCACCGCAATCGACAAAGTTTCACCTCTGGCTCCCTTTTCAGCTAAAATAAAGCCCGGATATTTCATGGTAAGCTTACTGCCAATATTGGCATCCGTCCAGATCATCTCTGCTTTCTCTCCCACCCAAGCTCTCTTGGTTACTAGATTATATATATTCTTATACCAATTCTGAACCGTCGTATACTGACATCTTGCTTTCTTTTCCACCACTATCTCTACCACTGCCGCATGAAGGCTCTGCTTACTGTAAGCTGGAGCCGTACAACCCTCACTATAGTGCACTTCAGCCCCTTCATCCACAATTATCAAAGTCCGTTCAAACTGGCCAAATTGAGGTGCATTAATTCGAAAATAAGCCTGCAAAGGCTTTTCTGCTTTTACTCCTTTAGGCACATACACAAAACTACCTCCAGACCAAACCGCGCTATTCAAAGCCGCAAACTTATTATCCCCCATCGATATCACCTTACCCCAATGCTTTCTAACTAATTCTGGATACTGCTTAACCGCCTCATCCATCGACAAAAAAATCACTCCTTTTTTCTCTAACTCCTTCAACAAAGATCCATAAACCACTGTGCTATCATATTGACTCTTCACTCCTGCCAACCATTTTTTCTCAGCCTCAGGTATTTTTAACTTATCAAAAGTCTGCTTAACTTCTTCTGGCACGTCTTCCCATTTTTTCTCTGTATTTTTCGAAGGTTCTATATAATAAGTTAGCTTATTAAAATCTATCTTAGATAAATCTCCACCCCATCTAGGCATCTTCTTTTTATTAAAAATCTTTAAAGCTTCAAGCCTTAGCTTAAGCATCCAGTTAGGCTCTTTTTTCTTTTTAGAAATCTCTCGAACCACTGCCTCACTCAGCCCTTTTTTGGTCTTAAACACTGGCTTTACTTTATCTTTAAAACCATATTTATAATCAGCAGAAAACTTAGAGTTCATATCATCTGTCAGTTTTTGATACGCAGCCATACAAATTTTCAGCGCACAACGCCTCATCTGATTCAGTCAGATAGCTGTGAACACTACTAAAATTTCTGTATGGCGAGTCAAGCAAAAGCTGACACCATTTATATTCAAATCCCTTCATAGCCTTTTTTCTCAAGCTCCTTAACCAACTTAAGACCACCTTCTTTAACCACTTTCCCTTTTTTAATCACCACTACTCGATCAGGCTTAACATACTCCAAAATCCGCTGATAGTGAGTAATTAGTAGCACCCCAATCCTTGGATTATCCTTCTTCACTTGATTTATCCCTTCAGCCACAATCTTTAAAGCATCAATGTCCAAACCCGAATCTGTCTCGTCTAATATGGCTAACTTAGGCCTCAAAACCGCCATCTGCAAAACCTCCATCTTCTTCTTCTCTCCACCCGAAAACCCTTCGTTAACCGATCTTTCCAACAATTCTTTATTGACCTTTAATTTCTTAGCTTGTTTATTAAGTAACTCCCTAAACTCAAGCGGGGAAATCTTTTTATTCTGAATCTTTTGAAAAGCCAGTCTCAAAAACTGACTTACTCCCACCCCCGTCACACCCACTGGGTATTGAAATCCTAAAAAAATCCCTTTTTTAGCTCTCTCATCTGGAGAAAACTTGTTAAGCTCTATCTTACCTAGCTTCATCAATCCAGAAGCTGCTTTATACTGTGGATGTCCAGCCAAAGTATAAGCCAACGTACTCTTTCCAGACCCATTCGGCCCCATCACTGCCACCACTTCACCCCTGTTAACCTTCAAGGAGAGTCCTTGCAGGATCAACTTTTTATTAACTTTCACTTTAAGGTTTTTTACATCCAACATACTACCGGGCTAAATCTTTAATAGTCACTTTAGCTAGCTGCTTTTCCACTGCTTTACTTAAGCCACTCATCAAATCTTTATGACCACACCAGGATTCACATCCACAAACTTCCCCGCTCATGCACTTCACTGGCTTCACTGGACCTTCAAGTGCCTTAATCACTTCACCTACTTTTATTTTACTAGCTAATTTAGCCAGTAAATATCCCCCTTCTCTACCCTCTTTACTTTTGAGTAGCTTAGCCTTTTTAAGCTTAACCGCTACTTTGCTTAAAAACCGATACGGCAAACCTCGTTTTTCTGCCCAATCTTTTAACCCCACCATTTCTTTAGGCTTTCGGGCTAGTTCCACCACTAAAAGCAAGCCAAGCTCCACCTCTCGAGATATCTTTAACATATGTCTTGTCCCGCTTGAAACATCGGGAAACTCCTCCTTTATTAGGGGGAGTTTACCACAATCCTACTTATCTAGTAAAGCTTCTATTCCCGGCATCGGCCGATCAGCAATATACTGCAAGGTGGCTCCACCAGCTACCGATACATGCGAATATCTAAAAATCAAGCCAAAATTTTCAGCTAATCCCGCCGTATCTCCACCAGCTAAAATACTTATCTCAGGATATTCTGCTACAGCCTCAGCTGCCCGCAAAGTTCCACTTCTAAATCTAGAATCCTCATATTTCCCCATCGGCCCATCCCAAAAGACTGTTTTAGAATCTTTAATTATCTTTAAAAACTTCTCAGTTGTCTTTGGCCCAATATCCAAAAACACCCACGACTTATCTAGCTTGTCGCCTTTAGTTAAATCAACCAACTTATGTTCTTTTGGATCTTCTATTTCATCAGCTGCCACCAAATCTTCAGGCACTACTATTTTATCTCCATACTCCTCCATTAATTTCTTGCTCTCCTCCACTGGATCTATCTTAGTTTTCTTAGCTTTATCCACAAATGGCTCCTCCAAAAACGACTCGCCCACCTCAACTCCTTTCGCCTTTAAAAAGTTATTAGCCACTGCTCCACCAATCAACACCTTGTCAGCTTTATCAATTAAATGCCTAATTGCCTTAATCTTGTCATAAACCTTGGTTCCTCCAACCATTAAAGTCAATGGTTTCTGAGGGTTTTTCTTTAGCCGATCAAACACCTCCATCTCTCCTTCCATATATAATCCTGCCACTGTTGGAATATGCCTTGGCACTCCAGTCACCGAAGCGTGTACCCGATGAGCATGCCCAAAAGCATCCATCACCATCAAATCACCATTAGAGGCTATCTGTTTTGCAAACTTATCATCATCTGCTTCTTCACCTGGATAAAACCGCGTATTCTCAAGCATCACCATCTCGCCTGGTTTCATCTTAGAAATAAAATCTTGCACCTTTGGACCAACCAACTCAGGCAAATGCTTTACCTCTCTATTAATCAAGCTCGACATTCTTTTAGCCACTGGCGCCAAACTCAATTCTGGAACCACCTTGCCACCCGGCCTCTCAAGCCAAGAAATAAAAATAATCTTGCATTTCTTCTCAAGTAAATGAAAAATCGATGGAAAATATGCTTTAATTCGAACATCTGATACTGGCACTGTCTCGCCAATTCCATTCTCTTTAAGCTTGATATTAAAATCACAATGATGAATCACTCTTTTTCCTGCTAAATCAATCTCTCTTAATGTTTTTTTATTCATAACTTGCCTCGACTTTGGCGGGTTAGTCCGACAACCCTCTCACTTCTTCAACTTTTTCTTTTCCTGTCATAAAATCTCTAAATGTTTTGTGCATCTCTACTCCCTTAATCCACTTTTTAGCTAATTTCTCTGTATTTGCCACCTTAAGTTCTTTATATAAAAACTTTAACCTTTCTATCAAAGCTTCTCGAATTTCTGTTTTTACTTCTTTGTCCATTAAATAACATTCTTTTTTAAATCGACCCCAGGCCTTCTTTCGCAGTTTATAATGAAACTGCTCATCTGTCTGATCCTTGCCTCTTTCATCTTTCTTTTCTTCATCAAGCCATTTATACATCTTATCTAATAATTCTTTAGGAAAACTCTTGTGATCCATCATAATGTTTTGAAACCCAGTCGCTAAATGCACTTCAACTGCCTCTGCCTTAACAAACTCCTTAAAATACTTATCAGGCAAGGTCGAAGCTCCATGTTGAACCGAACCACCAATCTTTAACTTTCTACAAGCCTTAGAAATCTCTCCTAAAACCTTAAAATCAACACTAATATCCGCCAAGCTTCCATCTTGAAGCACCACTCCACCATGACTCGTTCCTGTCGCCACACTAATCTTGCTCATTCCCTCCACACCTTCTTTCAACCCACTATTAAAACCATTTATATATGCTTCAAAATCTTTGACAGTCGAATTTTTGCCTCCAATATGCCCAATCTCACCTCCTATGCTAACACTCACTCCTTCAGGCTCAATCTCCCGAATAAACTCAAACATTTCTAAAGAATACTTTATGTTCCCTTCTTGCTGTTCTATCTCAGTTTCTTTATCAAGATCCACCAATGTCGACATATCAATATCTATATTCAAAAATCCATTCTCTATCGCCTCAGCCGTCAATTCTTTAATCGACTCCATCTCTCCAGTCTTTGGCACACCTGGCTTGTCCGCTTTAGCTTGAAAATGGTCTGCTTGTATTGGCACTCCACCTCTAAAGCCTTCTCGAATTGCTCCAGCCAGCATCATGCAAGCATACTCAGCCGGAGGTTGATCAGTATATCCCATCTCTGATCTTGCTAGCTCGCAAATCAACACACCTGTTTTAGTTTCTTTAGCTGCCTTAAACACCGACCTTGCCATATCATAGCCCATTCCCCTTAAATTCATGGCTGGCACTGTAAAATCTAAGGGCGCTTCTTCCCTGCCACGAGCCATGTACAAATCATTAATTGAAGCTGGCTTTACTCCAACATACTGGCCCACTTCCCAAATAAGCCATTTACAAGCTGCTTTTTCATTCTCACTTCCCAGCACCACCATTTCTGCCACTTTATCCCATTGTTCACCCTCTAGCTTATTCTCCACCACTGCCATTATTTTATTATCTTCAACTTCCACCATTCCAGAAATTAACTTTAAGACTGTGCTAGGTAGCATATTTCTCCTTTTTACAACCGATAATCTATCTTCTTTTTATCAAACACATGCGTGGTATCAATTAACCTCACCTTTTCAGTTTGGGTGCTCATCACTAACGTATGAGTCCTCGCTCCTCCACCAAAAAATCTTACTCCTTTCAAAATATCACCCTTAGTTACTCCAGTAGCACAAAATATTATCTCTTTACCGCTAGCTAGCTCTTCATGCGAATAAATCTTTTTTAACACTCCTCCCATCTTCTTTAATCTTTGCTCATCTTCTTTGCTGCGAGGTCTAAACCTAGCCTGCATCTCACCTTTTAAACATCGAATCGCTGCTGCTGTCATCACTCCCTCAGGCGCCGCCCCCACTCCCATAACCGCATGTACTCCAGTTCCCCTCATGCAAGCCGCCACTCCTGGCAACAAATCTCCGTCTGGAATCAACTTCACCCTGGCTCCTGCTTCTCTAATATTTGCAATTAACTCATCATGCCTATCTCTTTTAAGAACCACTACCACCAAATCTCTTATCTCTCTATTAAGTCCTTTAGCAATCTCCATTAAGTTTTTTTTAACTGGGGCATCCAAATCTACTCTCCCTGTAGCCGCCGGACCGACTATCAACTTCTCCATGTACGTATCTGGAGCATGAAACAATCCACCTTTTTCACTAGCTGCTAAAACCGCGATCGCTCTTGGTCCTAAGCTAGCCGTTGCATTAGTATTCTCAAGAGGATCAACCGCAATATCTACCGCTTTTCCCTCTCCAGTGCCTAGTTTTTCACCAATATATAACATAGGCGCTTCATCTCTCTCTCCTTCGCCTATTACCACTCGACCATTAAACTCAACTTTGTTTAAATGCTCTCGAATTGCCTTAACCGCCTCTTCATCTGCCCCTTCTTTATCCCCAAATCCAGCTGCCCTAGCTGCCCCAATTGCTCCGACTTCAGTCGCGTGTGATAGCTGTAAACCTAAACTATGTTCCATTGATCCCACCACTATATCTTCCACTCCCTACTCTGTCAAGCTTGTGCTACACTAACTTTATGAACAAACTAATTGTCGGCTGGTTTACCTTCACTTGCTGCGAAGATTCCACTATTTTAATGACCGAGCTTTTAAATGATCATTGGCAAGAATGGACCAAGCATCTAGATTTCCGGTATGCAAAAACTTTAAGAAAACACAAACCCTTAGGACCAATGGACATTGCCTTTGTCGAAGGAGCTATCTCAAGTGACGAACAAACAGCTAAGCTCAAAAACATAAGAAAGTTGTCAAAAAAACTAGTCGCCATCGGAGCCTGCGCCGTCATCGGACAACCAGCTGCCCAACGAAACGACTTTGATCCAGCTAAACTTGAAGAAATTAAACCCATCATGGAACGTTTTTCCTACAACGATAAAGTTCAAAAACTAAGTGACTTGGTCACTGTCAACCACTCTGTCCCCGGCTGCCCCATGGATGAACAAAAATTTCTAGACCTTATTAATCAAGTTATCAAAAACCATGCATCAAGTTAATCTAGATCTATCACTCGAAGACATCTCAAAAATCGAGGGTTCAGCCGGCCTTAATCTGTCCATCAAAGACGGAAAAGTTGAAAAATGTCAACTCAAGATCACTGAATACAAACGCTTCTACACCCAAGCCATCCGCGGCAAAGCCGCCATCGCCGCCCCCACTTTACTAGCCCGCATCTGCGGCACTTGCTCTAACGCCCACATCATGGCTGCCTTAGAGGCTGTTGAAAATGCTCTTAAAATCACTCCTTCTCCCCAAACCATGCTACTTAGAAGACTAATTAACAACGGCCTTATCATCAGAGATCATGCTCTTCATTTATACATCTTTGTCTTACCAGACCTTTTTAATAAAGATTCTTTGCTAGAATT
Organism: uncultured Pseudomonadales bacterium; assembly: GCA_964630755.1. GTDB lineage: Bacteria > Patescibacteriota > Microgenomatia > UBA1400 > CG1-02-47-37 > CAZVYS01. The sequence continues at coordinate 43,281 of CAZVYS010000003.1, forward strand.
TGACGACCAAAATAAAGAACAGCATCAGCTTCTCCACGACACTTTTGACGTTAAAGACGCCGGCAACCAACTTAGCATTCTCACTGGCGGCCGCTCAGTCCATGCCCCTTTTCCCATGGTCGGCGGTTTTGTTAAATATCCTGACCAAAACAAACTACCTGAGGTAATTAAAAAACTCAAAGCCATCCGCCCGGCTGTCTTAAGATTAATCAAGATCTTTCAAAACTCAAACTTCACTCTTAACCGCGACATGCCCTACCTTGCTATCAAAAACCAGGATTACTCTTATCTGACCGGCAATATTATTTCTTCAGACAAAGTTAACCTTAAGCCAGAAGACTATCGAAAACAGCTTAAAAAAGTCGAACTTCCCTACTCTCATGCCTCTGCTTATACCTACAATAATACTTCTTACTATGTTGGCGCTTTAGCTCGCCTTAATCTTAATAAAACCTCTCTTCATCAACAAACCACTAAAGATACTCAACCTGCCTTAAAGCTTTTCCCTTCTAAAAACGCCTTTCATAATAATCTTGCTCAGGCTATTGAGATCCTCAATGCCATCGATGACTCCCTAGACATTCTTCAAACCACTCAATTTAAACCCGAACCATTAGTTAAAGCTCAAACAAACTCAGGAGCTGGTTTTGGCATCATCGAAGCCCCCCGGGGAATCTTATATCATCGCCTTACTATTGAAAATAATGTTGTCAAAGACGCCGAGATATTAGTTCCCACTGGCCAGAACCAGTTAAACATTGAGCAGGATATTAAACTTTTGGTAAACCAAAAGTTAGGTTCCGTAACTCCCCGTGCAAGTTCGGAACCTGTAATATCAGACAAACTTAAAGCAAAACTCGAGAAGGACATTGAAGTCTTAATCCGATCCTATGACCCTTGCATGTCTTGCGCGTCACACTTTCTTAAAGTTAACTGGCAATAAATTCCAGGTTACGAACCTGGAATATTTAAAGTTCCGAACCTTAAATATCCTCAAGAATACTGCAAATTTTCTCCAATGCTTTTTTTCTATCCATCCCCATCGGCACCGCTACTATCTTAAGTTTCTCCACCCTTCCTAGTCGTTTTAAAAGCTTGAGCTCCATCGACACATCATAATCATGTAAACTAACTCGTTTCTCTGTCACCAACTTATCTAAATCCTCAAACACTCTTATCTTGTCTATCCCCTTGGCTACATCCAAAATCACCCACAATCTTTCGGGCCTACCTCGACCTGCAGAGACGGGCGGCTTTAACCCCTCGCTTGGATCCTCTACTCTAAAATCAATTTTAGGAAAAATTTTCTTCAATTTTGGCACCAACTTAACCACCAAATTATCTTTTTTCACGTCTGGATTTCCAAACACTGATACTTTCATATAGTTAGATTAGCTAATTTCAAATGATGTTTTGTATACTTATTAAGGTTCCGTACCTGGAATTTATTCACCTTCTCACACACCCAACCCCAATGAAACGTAATTAAATCCCCTTTCTTAATTCCTTTAATTAAACTTTTATCCCCAATCCTCCAGCTAATTTCTTTAACCACTCCAACTTTTAACTTTAATTGATTATCCTTGTGCACCAATTCCTGCGTCTTAACTTTAATCTTGTCTTTAGTTTTACTAATCACCTCGCCCCAAGAAATCCGACAATTATCCATTGTTTCTACAGTATGTGGTTTAGCCTCATGGGAAGAATGATTCCAAATATTAAACACATGAAACGAATGATGTACCTTAGCCCCAACCGGAACTTTTCCCACCATCCATTTCAGATCTTTAGCTTTAAATCTCTTTTTTAACCCTTGGCCTTCCATCAAATGATCCCAAAACCCTTTTAACTTCACTCCCTCAAGCAACTTGTTTCCAATCCAGTAAGCCTCCACCACCTTTTCATCAAACGGATCTTTTATATTATTCTCATCAGCAATCAACTTTAAATAAGGATACATCACTTGAAAATCATCAAGCATCTCTACCAAGCCTTGATCCTCCACCCCTTCCACAATATGTGAAAATATCTGAAAATTCTTATCTACTGGCCCACAATATTTAAGCTTATTCGGGCTAAACGCGTACCTGGCACACTTTAGCATTCCCTGCATTTCTCCTTACCTCCAAACTAAAAAACCACGTTCCTGCTATTAACAAAATAGTCTGACCCAAAAGCTCAAATGACAAGTTTTGAGTAATAAATATACTAGATAATATGTTAGTTACCACTGCCCCCAAACTCAACACTGTCGCCACCATTGTCACTGGTGCTAATTCTAAAGCTCGATACCAGCTCATTACATACAAAAATAGTAAGCCTACTGTTCCTAATATCATCCCCCATTTCATCAAAGATAGTTTAAAAATTAAGTTTATTTTACCTGTGGTCATCGTCGCTAAAAGTAGCAGCACCGAGCCTAAAATCATTCTCGCTCCCACCACCACGTCAGCTTGAACTTTCTTTAAAGTAATTTTTGCTATCACGTTCTCAATCGCCCACAAAATAGTGGCACCAAGGATCATCCACTCACCCACTCCCCATTGCCATTGCCCCAACCCACCGATTACAAAATTACTTCCAAAGATTAAACCCAACGCTCCTAACTGCTTTAAGCTTATCTTTTCCTTCAAAGCTGGCACTGCCCATAAAGCTACCCAAAATATCAAAGTTTTATGAAGTAAGGCTGCTTTAGCAGACTCTGCTAAAAACAGGCCTTTGAAAAACAAATAAAACGGCAATGAACCTCCAATAACTCCAATCATAAGTAGCTTCACCCAGTCTTTCTTGCTAATCTTATTCCACTTAATCTTCTTGCCCGCTAGCCACCAAACCATCAACATTCCCACTCCTAGATTTTTAACCGTCGTAAACACCAACGGATCTCCCACCGCCTTAACCGCAAACCGGTTAAAAAAGACTGCCACTCCAGATATCAAAGCAGTTACTAAAGCTAACCTAACTCCTGATTTCATCATTAACTCCTTTTATGGCTTTTCTCATAATCAAAGCCTCTTTTTTAGATATTTTCTCTACCGCCAAATCATGTTGGCATACTAGATAATCCCCTATCTTTACCTCATCTGTCAAGACTTTTTTCACCACTCTGCCACCCTCCATTGTTAATTTGTCTTTATTTATCTTTTCTATCTTAAGTGGCACCGCAAAACACATTAACTCATTTTATCAATTACCCTAAGGCTTGCCTATACTTTTCCTCAACCTTCATCCAATCTACCACTTTCCAAAAATTCTTAACATACTCATCTCGCTTATTCTGATATTTCAAGTAATACGCATGCTCCCAAACATCCAAACCCAGAATCGGCTTAAACTCTACTCCTTTTCCACACTGACAATCTCCACATCCACAACCCCCTGAAAACATCAGCGGATTATCTTGATTTTGAGTCTTACAGATCTTAATTTTCCCATCCTCAACCCCCATCCAAACCCAACCTGACCCAAACACACTCATCGCCGCCTTGCTAAACTCTTCAATCACTTGCTTTCCTCCTCCAAAATCTCTTTTGACTGCTTCTTTTAATAAACTCTTGTGATCACCTTTAGGCAATCCTTTAGGCGGACCAATCACTTCCCAAAAAAGTGAATGATTATAATGTCCTCCGCCATTATTTCGAACCGCCGGCACCATCTCTTCTGGTAACTTGTCTAAGTTTTTCAGTAACCACTCCAACTCTTTTTTTTCATATTTTGTACCCTTAAGAGCTACATTCAATTTATTTACATAGCCCTGATGATGCTTAGTGTGATGAATTTTCATCGTCTTAGCATCTATATACGGCTCCAAAGCCGAGTATTCATAATCTAATTTAGGTAGTTTGTGCATATTTTCCTCCTGGAAAATCAAGATCTGCTCTTGTAGCTGTAGCTACGAGGCCGGACCTTCAATAATTTTATAAACTTCAGTTTCTGGATGAAAAGCTGCCCAGGCAAACCAAAATAGCCTAATTGGAACAATCTCTTCACTAGTATCTAACCTGGTCACTCTTACTTTCCCCGACTCCATTCTTTCTAAATTAATCTCCGCCCCACTAACTTCGTCTTCAATCTTTATTAAGTTTTCTATATCCTCTTCTTTATATGCCTTTGCAACCCCGTTAATTTCCACTCCATATACTACCGTCTTAATCTGCATACTCTTATCTAAGTTTTCTACCCCAAAATATAGTTCACCGTTTTCTTCATAAGCTCCATAAGGATATTGATCATAATCTCTTTTAAATCCAGTTTCTCTAGACAACACCTCTGTTTCTGGGCGTGCCTTTTTCCACTCCCCCCATGTTGTTGTAATAATCGGTATCTGCTCCAACACCTGGCCTTTAGCTTTTCCAATAATCGCTTCTCCAGTAATCTGCTGCCAATAGCTATCCGTCAATCTATCATACATCACCAAATCACTATTATGCAGTTTCCCAGACACTCCAAACTCACTTTCCTGACCATTCACCATCCGCTTAAATCCCACTGCCGATCCACAAAGCGGACAAAAAGTTATCGCCACCGGCTCACCAGATATTTCATCATTCACAATCTCATGCCAATTCATCACTCTTTGCGCATAAGCTCTTTGAACCCCCATATAATCCACTCCAAACACCCTATCTCCATCTTTCAACCATTTACTTGATTCTTCAACTGACTCAAACACCGGCGAATCAATCGACGGAATACAATCTTTTCCTCCCAAACAACCTTGATCTAGATCATCAACTGTCAACTCATCTCCTGTTGATAAAACCGCAATCTTCCCCTGTTCAACATTACCTTTAATTCTATTACTAAAACTCCACCAACCACCCCAAACTACTAATCCTAATATTAAAAACCAACTCCATCTCATCTTAAATCAACTGCTGTTTAATTGTCTCAACTCCCCCGCCTACCCACTTCTTAAGCTCCTCACCATTCTCATCCACCTGCACTAAAGTATGTTGAATAATTACCTTGTATTTTTTCTTTAGCTCTTTTTCTTTATCATAATTAAGCTTCAATACTGTCACATCTTCAGGCAACTCGCCTGTCTCGTTAATTAGCTCTTTATCAAGTGCCGAGCAAGTCGAGCACCAGTTAGCCTTAAAAAACAACACCGCTCTGCCATTCTCACTGGCATTTGCTAAAGCCAGCTCTGAATAATCAACATAACTTTCTTGCCCGATTTCTTCTACTAACTCAGGAGTCGACGGCTTAACTAGAGAGATTTTATTCGGCCGAGTTAAACCAACCGCCAACCCAACCACTATCACTAATATTGCAGCTAAGATAAAAATATTCTTCATACTCCCCCCTAGTATTTAACAATAACCTAAACTATCACTCTAACTCCCACCTGTCAAGTAGGAGTTTACAACTCAATCTCGATTTTATACAACTGTAAATCTTTACCCCCAAGCTCATACTTATATCGCTCCCCTCCTCTTAAGAAATCATACTTTTTCTTTCCTTCTTTAATCGCCTTTTTTATCTTGTAAGACTTCAGTAAAAGACCCACGCTATAATAGCTATACTCAGGGTTATAGCCTGAGTTATATAGCCACACCTCTTCCTCGCTCTCAAAACACATCACGCTAGCCACCACCTTTTTCTCTAGCTTTAAAAAGCAAAGATTTGACCACCAACCATCAATCTGCATGGTTTTAACATCCCAAAAAAAAGCTTTCATTTTATCTGACATAAACTTATTTTTACCAGGATCAGAAAGTTTATGTAGTCTCACAAACTCTTCAAAATCCCTTTCTACTGTTTCTTTTGTACATTGATAAAATTTATTTTGGTCTTCAAGCCTTTTTATTTTCCTTTTTAGCTCTTTTCTGTGTTTTCTCTCCAAACTATCAAGATACTCATTCCAAGTTTTAGGTAAATCAATATACAGCGCCACCTCTTGTTCCTGAACCTTCAAGGTCTGTCCTTGAAGGTCTTTTAAGGCCTTAATCGTCTCTGAATCTTCCCGAACATAGTCAAGTTGCAGTCTTTTCAACCCTTTTCCCTTCATCTCTTTAACTACTTCTTCCCAGGCTTGCCTTTTATCTTTAGCCACAATGTCTCCATAATCTGTCACCTCTTCTTTGCCCAGAACCGGCTTCATCCCCAAAAATACTACCTTATCACCCACTATCTCAAAACTACCATAGTTTGTTTTAATAACATCTTTGCTATCACAAAAATGTTTGGCAAACACTTCCTGATACTCTCTGGTTTGAAACAAACTCATCTTAGTATATTATCTTGTCGCCTATTTTAACTTTATTTCTTTTCACCCACCCTCTATTCACTTCTAAAACCTTATCAACCGATACTTTCGGCTTCACTGTCACTGGTGACTCATCTTCTTTTGGAGCCATTATCTCCTCTATTATTTCAACCACTTTTCCGTCTTTGATAAACACAAAATCTAGATCAATTTTCATCTCTTTCATCCAAAATGAATATCTGTTAGCCACCGGAAACACAAACAGCATCCCTTCGTCATTCTCAAGTTTATTAAAACCAGACAACCCTTGTCTTCGCCCCTCCACCGTATCTCGAACCATCACCTTAACTTCAATATCTCCAACCTTAATCTTAGTTAGTCCACTCTTTACTTGACTCTGTTTAAATAAATAAAACCCGAATAATAATATTCCCAAAACTACTAATACTTTATTCATCCTCTTATTCTATCAATTGCTTTGAGGGGTGAATACCCCTCAATCAATAAATTCTTTGCAAGATTTACCCGGCGAATGACGGGACACAGCGAACTAGGCGGCTAGCCACGCCTAGACTCGCTTGTGTTTATCGACTCCTGCCTGGTCTTCTTCTGCCTGGGCCTTTTTTCGGCCCCATAAACTGATGCAAGGCTTCAAGGTCAATCCCTTGCTCATCAAACCAAGATTGCATTTCTTCCCTATGAGCTTCTCTTTGAACTTCTCGCTCTTCTTTACTTAAATCTCTAAACTCACCTTTATCAGGCTTCATTTCTTCTCTCTTAGCCTCTAAGGCTTGTTTCTGCTCTTCAGTGATTACTCCATCACTAACTGCTTGATCAAGCTTCTCATCATGCTTTGCTTGCCTCTCTTCTTTACGCTCAGTTCGATTTTCATCAAACACAGCCTTGACTTCATCTTCGTTTAAACCAAACCGTTCTACCAACTTTTGTACAATTGGCGGATAATCTCTAGTTTCATCTGCTTTTACAGCAGTTGTCCCCAAAACTAATACCCCCGCTGCCAAAAATGTAATTAAAATTAATTTTTTCATTTACTCTCACCTCCCTTAAATATGGCTGCAGTTGTTCCGTAACTTCGTCGTAGTTCGGAACCTGCTCTTTATTACTATCTACCCTTAATACAACTCACCTAAATCTTTTATTTCACTCTTCTCAAACCAGGTTTTCTTGCTCCTGGTCTTGGCGGCGGACTCATTTTTCGTAAATTATTTAACATCTCTTCTCTACCCTCAAACCTAGTTTCGTAAATTGGTTTTAACTGCCTAGTTTTTTCTAACCTTTCGTTTACCCCAACTTTGTCAACAAAGTATCCTAATCCCATCACTGTTATCACCGCTCCTAGAATCAACCATCCCATCCCCACTTTATAAGCTTTATCATATTTTTTAAGCATCCATGAACCGCTCCAAAAAGAAAGAAGTGCCAACCCAACCACTTTCCATGGAAAAGATCTCACAAAAAACCTTAAACCAAGTTTACCCAATCCTAAATACGCTACTGCCCCTCCCATTCTTAACTTAAAAAAGACAGCTCCCGTCAAAAAGACTGTCAACACTAACACTCCCACTACCCCTGCTCCTAATAACATTGAACCCAACACAAAATATGCCCGAGGTCGCATCTTTACCTCACGGCTTTTAATTTGCTTCATTACTACTCTGGTGGTTTTACTTATTTTTTTATTCATATTAATATAGTCTTTAAAATTTATAAATGCAGTCAACCTTTTTTCTGGAACGTTCGCAGTTTCAATTTGCATGGTTCCGATAAAATCGGAAAATTGAAACGAGATAGAACGACTCTGATCGCTGGATCAAAGAACGTGATTCCTGAAAAAACTGGTTGAGGAAATTTAATTTCAAAGACTCCTCTCATATATTACAAATCTCCTTTAACTTTTCTTTCCCGCGCTTCAAGCGAATTCCCACCGTTCCCATTGGAATCTTTAAAATCTCACTCATTTCTTCATAACTCTTATCCTCAAGATAATACAAAGATAGCACCGACCTATACTTAATAGAAAGCTTCTTTAAGCTTTTTCTAACCATCTCTTTTTCCTCTTTTTGCACATATTCTGCCTCAATATTCACCTTGCCCGGCAAAACTTCTTTTAACCAATTATTAACATCTAAACTTATTGGCCTCTTTTTCTTTACCTTATTCATTGCCTCGTTGTGCGCAATCCGATAAACCCAACTTGACCATTTCCCTTTCTTTTCATTAAAACTCTTAAGATTCACAAACGCCTTAATAAAAGCTTCCTGCACCACCTCATCCGCCTCCTTGTCCCCAATCAAATACCTCACATATCTTTTTAACTTCTCTTCATATCTTCTCACTAACTCCGAATAAATCTCTTGATCTTCAATCACTTTATGCACGATTACTTCATCGCTTAAACCACTCAAGCTTTCCATATACTATTATTACTTAACTAACTGCCTAATTATTTCAACATAATCATTCTTATTAATCCTAGCTGGCTCAAAAGGAGTTTCAGCATCTTTGGCATTATCTACTAACATTGCTTTTCCTTTTCCATCCCAGTTTCCTTTTTTTATCATCTCAACATATGGTTTTACAAACTCCTCATATCCCTTCTTCACGGTATTCTTAATTTGCTCTCTACACTGCTCTTCTGTTCTGCCTCTTTCTCTTACATCTCGCTTTATTCGTCTTCTCACACACACCTTAAACTCAGCCTCAATTCCAATCGCTAAATCAGCTACCTGGCGTAATTCATGAGCCACCATAATTCCCGACACCATAATTATCGGCTTAGGCCTTAATCGCTGACACTCCCCCTTCATCCGACTATGTGTTGAAAAATCATAAACCGGTACATTAACTTCATAACCTTCTTTCAAGCTTTCTAAATGCCATTTTAATAAATCCCAGTCTACCGAATTAACATGATCATAATTATTAATAAAAATAGTTCTCCCTTCGTCAACTCCCAAGGGGCCATAATACCAATCAGATGCTATATGAACCACTTCATCTTTTAATTCTGCTTCAATTGTCTCGGTCACTACATCTTTGCCTGATCCACTCGGCCCAAACACCATTACTGCTTTTGACTTAATATCAAGGCTAGATTTCTCTTTTCTTTCTCTTAAATACTCCCACTCCTTCTTCTTTCTATTCCAATCTAAGTATTTCTTAGCTTCCTTACTTTCTACCTCAATCACCACTGGCTCTTTCACTTCTCCTAAAACCATCCAGTCATCCATCTTAACAGTCTTTGGAAACTTGGGTTTCATACACCATTTATACCACACCTTATAGAAAAATCTTCTTTATTCTGATAACATACTCATCCATGTCAGTCTTAACTCAATCAGCCCTCTTAAAAGAAATCAAAGCTAAACGTATTAAAATTAATCCATTTAACCCTAATCAGGTCGGTCCAGGCTCCATCGATTTTCATCTAGACAAAGCTTTTAGGATTTTTAAACAAGCCAAAGAACTCTTTCATGTCAAAGACAAAATTGACTATCAATCTGTTTCTGAAACTATTGATGTTGACGACTACCTTACTCTTCTTCCTGGCCAATCTGCTCACGGCATTACTATCGAATCGCTCTCTTTACCAAATAACATCTGTGGCTGGATTCAAGGCCGTAGTACCTTGGCTCGTGTTGGCTTAATGGTCCATATTACCGCTAACTTTATTCATCCCGGAACCACTGGTAAGCAAGTATTAGAAATGACTAACTCCGGCCCCATGCCCCTAGCTATACATCCTGGGATTTCTATCTGTCAAATCATTCTCGAAGACACCCGAGGCAAAGCTCAATATAAAGGCACTTTTCACAACCAACAAAGTCCCTGAAAATTCCTAAGGTTACGTAACTTCAGTAATGTTCGTAACCTTTTCAAAACTCCCCGGAAACTTCTCCCTTAGCGCTACTGCTTGCCTATCTCTGTCTGAAATAATCATCTCTTTTTTATCCAAAGGCCACTCTATTTTTAAATCCTTGTCAAACACACTAATGGCGACATCACCGGCTGGATCTCTATCTTTATAAAGACGATCTACTAAATAAACATAATCAACTTTCTTGCTTATTGCACAAATCGAATTAGCCACTCCTGGCATAATAAACAAACCCCCCTCTAAACACTCTGACTCAAAACCCAAACGAAAACTAACCACTTTTTTAAATGTTTTAGACTCAGGCCTTACATCAGCCAATGCACAAAAGCTAACTCCACTTGTCACCATCACAAACTTCTTCCAATCTTCAGCATGCAAACCACGCACTACTTTTCTCTCAGATCGAGAATGATTTACCTGCTTAACCACAAATGGTTCTTTAACTAACTCTTCTAGCTTGTGTATATGAGCTACTTCTGAAAAAAATCCTCGATTGTCTGAAAACTGTCGTCTTTCTATATACCACAATCCTTTAATTGGAGTCTTAAACACCCCTTCTACCACTTCAAGTTTTTTATCTGGTTGATACAATTTCATAATCTGTATATTATACAAAGTCTTTAATCCCACACCAATAGCTGAATGATGAATATCATTCATCGAGTTTTTTAACCGAGTTTATCCCGCGAATGCGGGACCAAATCAATACCCCAAACACCACCACACTTACTACCAAAATACTCCACTCGCCCACATAATTAGGCTCATTTCCAGTCGTAATATCATCCAAAGCCAAAAAATCTAAAACCAGTAGCCCCACTACCAGTAACTTAACTAACCACTTTTTCATAAAACTCCTTCTAAATAATTAATATTCCCAAAAATACCCCTGATTTACTTTAGATTTTTTCCACTTAACCAGCTCAAACGCCTGTAAAAAATTCACCCCCATCCCCAGAATAATCAAACTCTGAATCAAGATCAACATACTTAATTCTAACCCTTAATTATTTTTTCGGCTGCTTTCGCCGTCTTTCTATCTTTTTAAGCGAATACTTCACTCGCGTATCTAAATTAATGTCCTTGATCCTCGCAAACCTAAAAATAGCCACTAATATATCCCCCAACTCCTGCTCATAAGTCTCGTCCTTTTGAGCCGCTATATTAGTTTTCTTTCGTCCATGCCTAGCTAGATAGGCTCGAGCCATCTCACCCAATTCCTCCACCAAGCTCAAGATCAACATCGACCCATACTCTTCTGTATACCGAACTCCCTTATCTATCTGGTCAAGTTTCTTAATATACTCCCCAAATGGAGTAGAATAAATCTTTTTTTTCATGAGGCTTACTTCCTCTCCACCTTAATTGTACACTCTGTCAACAAAGCCGCCACCGCTCCAACTGCCGCAAGAGACGGAGCCAATAATGCTCCCACCACTCCAAAAGTCAAAGGCAACACTAACACTTCTTTGCCTTTTTTGTTAAGAATAGTTAACTTTCTTACATTTCCCTCTTTAACCAACTCCTTAACTCTCTTCAATAACTCTTCTCCTTTAACTTTCAATACTTCTTCAGTTCTTGGCTTTTTCTTTTTTGCCATAAATAATTCCTTTCTAGTTTAATAATCTTTTTAAAACTTGATAAACATCTTTTCGATGACCAATCATAATTATATATAACTCTTTTTTGCTTTTCTTAAATACAATTCGACAGTCTCCCACTCTAACTCTATACACGTCTCTATATCCACTTAGTTTTTCTTGACTCGCCCCATTATTAACTAGGCTTCTTATCTTATTTGCTACCGCAATTTGATCAACTTTACTTAACCTCTTCAACCTTTTTTTTGCTCTTGGCAAAATCTTCAATTTCATATCCCCAGTTCTTTAGCCACTTCAGAAAAATCTTGAGCTCTTGAAAAATCAGCTTGCTTTACTGCCCGCTTATCAATTAAATCTTCCATAAAACTAATCATCTTCTCATATAATTTACTTCCCACGAGATAAGCTTCAACTTTATTTCTTTTATTTACCGCCACCGGATAATCAGCCGCCTGACTTAATATCTTAGCTGGACTCGCCTTTAATTGTGAAATAGATACCACATTCATAGCTAAATATTACCCTATAATAGGTCTTTTGTCAAGACCTATTTACAGGTCATCTCTTTTTTATCACTAACAAACCAAATCCAACAAACATTATCAACATCGACACCACCACCAAACTTTCTGGTATAAACTTAGTCAATAAATAACCTCCTAACACCGGCCCCGCTATCTGAGTCAAACTAGTAATTCCTGACGCTACTCCCAAAACCGCCCCTTGTTCATCTTCTTCAACACTTCTAGATATAGCTCCCATTAAAAGCGGCCTCACTAGTCCAGTGCCAAAAGCAAAAAAGCTCATTGCTACTCCTACCAGCCAGTTTGTTTTCACTACTCCCAATCCTACAATTCCTACCATAATCAATACCAGTCCTACTCTCTTGAGCACCCTTTCTCCCCATTTATCTATCATTTTTGAAATCAAAACTCCTCTTAAAATTACATTTACCAGGCCAATATAGGCCAACACCCAACCAACATTTTCAGCTGTAAACCTCCACTTTCTATCAGCATAGATAGCAAAATTCCCTTGCCAAACCATTGAAGTCATCACATAGGTTAAAAAAATTAACAAACTTCTCCTAGTTGCTTTTATATCAAAATATCTCTTAAATACCTGAAAATCCAAAATCTTAATCTTTCCTAATTTTTCTCTCTGGTTCTTAACCGTCTCCGGCAAAAACATCACTGTTAATATAATCGTCAACAAACTAAGTCCTGCCGCTAAATATGCCGGCACACTAAACCCAAATCGAGATAAATATCCCCCAATCGCCGGCCCAATCAAAAACCCAATTCCAAAAGCCGCTCCGCTAACCCCAAAGGCTTTGCTTCGATCCTTTTTACTTGATACATCACTAATATATGCCTGAGCAATCGTAAAATTACTTCCTAAAGCTCCATCAACTGCCCGTGAAATAAACAACATCCCCACTGATCTGGCTCGCGCTAAAAGCACAAAACTCACAAAAGTTGATATCTGAGAAGCTATTAACAAAGGCCTTCTTCCCCATTTGTCTGACAACCGCCCCATAATTGGAGCCGAAATAAACTGCAGCAAAGAAAACAAACCAATGATCAACGAAATCGTCAACGGCGACGCCCCCATTCCTTGAGCATAAAAAGGCAAAAAAGGCAGAATCAACGAAAATCCCAACACCTCTGTAATCTGGATCAAAAGAATTATCAGCAGCTTCTTGTCAAACTTCATAAACTATAATTATACGCTATAATATTTTTTACCATTCAATCGCTAAGCATGATTCCCACCTACCTAAAATCTCGTTCTTACCAACCTGCTAATCCAGATACTCTCTATCACCCCAGCGACCAAAAAACCTTTACTAAAACCATTCCCTTACCCAAAGACTTTTTTATTGCCGGTGCCGACGCTGCTTATCAAGTTGAAGGCACTCCTCCAGACTCCCTTCCCACCATTTGGGACACCTTCACTACTCAAAAAAAACTTACCCCCGCAGACCTTGGCATTGGTCGCTACCAACACTACCAAAAACACGCCCAACTCATCATCAATCTTGGCTCCAAACACTACCGCACCTCTATCTCTATCTCTCGCATTCTAAATAAAAACGGCCAACCAAACCAAAAAGCTATCACTTGGTACCAAAACTACTTCAAACTGCTTCAAAAAGCTAACATCAAAATCTATCCCACTCTCTACCACTGGGAATTGCCTGCTTACCTTAAAAACGGCTGGAAAAATCCCCAATCAGTTGACCTGCTTGTCAAACACGCCCAGGTTGTTACCAAGCACCTTGATCAATACATCGAGGAATACTTTGTCTTAAACGAACCTTGGTGCAGTTCTTTGCTTAGCTATCACTTAGGCATTCACGCACCCGGCGAAACAAATCTCCAAGGCGCCCTTCTAGCCGCTCATCATCTCTTGCTTGGTAATGCCAAAGCTTTAAAAGCTAACAAAACAAAAAAACCACAGCCCAAGGTCAGTACCGTTCTCAACTTTGAACCAGCCTATCCGGCCACCAACTCCAAATCCAACTTAACAGCCGCCAATCTAGCTGATGGTTACTACAATCGTTGGTTTATTGATCCAATTTACAAAGGCTCATACCCCAAACACATGATCAAACACTACACCAAGAATAACGTCATGCCTCAACTTGAAAAAAAAGACCTCTCCACTATTCACCTTGGCTCTAAGCTTCACTCTTTAGGCGTAAACTACTATCGCCCTTCTCTGGTTAAATCACTCGATAATCCCAAACCCAACCAGCCTCCATATCAATCAATCGTTCTCAAAGATGAACCCACCAACGACCTCGGTTGGCCAATTAACCCTATTGGCTTATTTGACTTACTTAACCAACTATACTCAGAATACAAATCTCACGGCCTCAATCAAATCTACATCACCGAAAATGGTCTCGCCCTCAACACCCCTCTTAACCCCCAAACAAAAACTATCAATGACTCCAAGCGCATCCAGTTCTTTAAGCAACATTTTTACCAAGTCGTAAAGGCCATTAAGGCAGACATACCAATAAAGGGTTTTTTTATCTGGACCTTGTTTGATAACTTTGAATGGAGCGAAGGCTACAAACCAGAATCCTGCTTTGGCTTTATCCACGTTGACAAAAATCAACAATGCTTTCCTAAAAAAAGCTACTTCTGGCTTCAGAAGCTCATCAAGTCTCGCCTCTTAGCCCCCTAGCTCACTGACAGGATCACTGACAGGGTCTGACCCTGTCACAATCGGCATAATATAAGTTATCGTTTTTCTAGGAATATCATAAATCTCAATTCCAATCTCAGATTCCGCATATCCTTTGTCTTGCCAGTGTTCTTGAATCACCGGATAAACCCTCATCGGTCCGATCATATAAGAAAGCATGGTTTTAATCGGAAACTCCACTACCATTGCTTGCATTGCCTCATATTCCTTTACCTCAAATTTCTCTCTCACTTCCACCAGTTTTTCCGCACTCAAGCCTTCAATCAAGCTGCCTACCTCACTTCTCAAATCCTCCTCTGCTGTTATTTTTGGATCACCATAATACACCCCCACCCCTCGAATCGGTTCTATCCCCATACCCACCAATCCTTCATACACTTCATCCATTGGTTTCTTGGTTTTTGTATAAGCACCTTTATGCTCCTTAACCGCCATCACCATCGCCGGCACTTGTTTTTCCACTACCACTGGCTTACTAAATCCCCCGCTATACCCCCATACTCCTCCTCCGACTAATACTGACCAAAAAATTGTTGCAAATATTTTTCTTGCCCAAAAACAACCCTTAGGGCACTCACTCTTACATCCACAAACACACTTGCACTCTTTCTTTTCTTTTTTCTTTTTGGTTTTTTTCATAAAACCTCCTGCAAGTTTTTAATTACTTATATTTTAACCAACGTGTTAAACTAAATCAAAGGAGGCTTATATGTCAAAATCAAAATTCGTTCTTAAAAAAAATCCAGGCCTAACTTTACTCACCACCCTCTATCTATTCTTCTTTGTTAACTCAGTCGTAATCCTACTAACAAACTACTTTTTCCCCAGTCATATTGTTCTTGGCACCAGTCATATCTCAAAAACATGGGCCGTCATTCACTCTATGAGCACTTTAGCTTTTATCAACGCCTTTGCTATTCCTTTTGCAAGAGAACTAGAAAGAATCAAAGGTCGCCCACTTGCTCATAAAGAATGGGTGATTAAATACTTTGCCCTAAACTTTATTTCTCTTTGGGTTATCGCCCGTTTAGCTGAACAACTTGGCCTTGGTCTATCATCTTGGCTCGTTGTTTTTGCTCTAGCTGTAGTTTTCGACATCACTCAAGGCATTGCCATAATGTGGTTTAAAAAACAATAAAGATACTTACACCAAGGCCTGATACTCAAAAAAACTAAAAGCTGCTTTTTTATCAAGCTTTCTACACTCTTGCTTAATTGTCTCTAAACTTTCCATAACTTTTGGTTTTGCTAAAAACAGCATTACCTGTTTTTCTTCATCACTCGCCCGCCTCAACTTAACCTCTAAGCAATTCTCCTCAAAAATCCTTATCACTCGAGAAAGTTTTTGATGTTTTTCAAAAACAACTTCAACATGAAGCGCTTTTCTTTCTAAAAACTTGTCCTTCATTTTGCCAGATAAAAACGCCTGTCCAAACACTACTAGTAATATCAGTCCAAAAAACACACTTGTTAAACCTATTTGGCCAGCTCCAAACCCTAGTCCTAAAGTAATAGCTAAAAAGATATACACCAACTCCTCTGGATCTTTAATTGCCGACCTAAATCTAACAATCGATAAAGCACCCACTAACCCTAAAGATAAAGTCAGAGACACTTTAATAATCGAAATAATCAACATAGTTGTCATAGCCATCACTGGGAAAATTGCCGCCAGCCGCCACCTATTAGATAAACTCCTTCCCACCCAAACATAAACCAGTGACAACAAACTAGAAAGTAAAATCAATAACCCCACCCTGAGTAAAATCTTTATCACTTCAAATCCTAAATTACTTTCTAACCAAAAATTAATTGAATCTAATACCATAAATATCAATCAGTATATCATTTTTTACATCCACTGCTCACTTTTTTCTAAATACTCAATCGTTCTATTGTAAAAAGCGCCCGGCCTGTTTATTACAAATTCTTTTAATAACTCTACCCGTCTCTCCCATTCTTCAATACTGCCTACCACTTGATAATCACTTTCAGATGACTCACTCCCCCACCTCTTAATCTGTTTCTGCATTTCCGGCCTTATTTCCTCAGCTAATTCATCTATTATCTTAACTGCTTTTTCCCCACTTAACCCATCTTCAACTAATTCCTCTACTCTATGTAAATATCTTCTCCGAAAACCTTGATCAAAAAACAAATTTCGAAACAAAAAAGCATCATCTAATAACAAATTATAACTATCTGTCTTAGCTGAAATTCTCATCTTTTCCTTTGTTTCTGTACTTGAGCCAAAACCTACGTCCAAATCAAACAATAACCATCTAAATCGACCATCTAGCACTTCGAGTTCGTCAAGATTTATTCCTTTCATTGGCTCCACCTTAAACCGCCATGCCTTTATATTGTTATTTGGCCAATCTTGATTCATAAAAAATAATTCAAGCAGCAAATAATCAAGTAAATTACTAGCATCAACTCTATCTTGAATTGAAGTATATCCTTCACACCCTCCGCACGCACGAACAGCACTTAAAATCAAATTATACCTTTTCGCTTCAGGCATATCTCCTTTATCTACTGCAACTGCCTGTCCTCGATCCTCTCCACTCCTCAACGGTACTTCTATCATTCCTAGCATGCCTGGCCTAATTCGATACTTTTCCTTAAAATACTCATCATCATATCTTTCTTGCAAAAGATATAAACCCCAATACTCGTTATTCAAATAAACCACTACTGGTCGTCCTAACTGCACTTCTAAATCCGAAACACTCTTAGCTAATCGACTTGCCAGCTGATCTCTCATCATTGTTAAATTACTGTCACTCACTCGTAAAACCAAGCTCCCGTATCGACTATTTCCCTCTTCTCCAAAAAATGGATACTCAAACATTGAATTTTCCCCCTCATTATCTTTTGCTAATAATCGAAACGCTTTTTGAGGCATTGATCTCATATTCCACCCATGAAGCCTCAGCCCTATATTTTGACTTAGCTCAAGCTTGCCTTCTTTGTCGTAATAATTCAAAACAGCTTCCCGTTCCCAAGCATCTCCTGTTTGATATATATTCTCATTCTCACCCTTAACATAAATGCCTATTTCTTCATCCCACAAATTATCTGGATTAGTAGTAATCGCCAAAACTGGCAAATCATGCTCCTGTCCTTGCCATATTTCCTCAACTCTTGAAAAGCTCTTGCTAAGCCAAAAAGCCAACCAACCCACCACAATCAAAGCTATTAAAAACGTCATCATCCACCACTTTCCCAACATTCTTTTTCGTTTCTTTAGCCACATAGCTGCACTCCCATCATGTACTTAGAAGACTTAGATATCCTTAACGGCCAATCCTGAACAATTCTATCAAGCCACTTGTCATTCTTAACCTTATACTTTGCTTCTAAAATAGTCCCTTGTAGTCGATTAACCATTCTTTTCTTATTAAAATCTCTGATATGTTGAAATCTTAAATCACTATCAATCGTCACTCTTATCTGATGAGCCTCAGTTCTAAAATACTTCCTTTCATAAGAATTAACCATGACTGGACACAGATCATAAGCTTCGCTTGCCGACAACTTCAACCACTCACGCACATGTTTTTTTAACTTATTTAAACCTATCTTATTAATATCCTGCTTTAATTTATATACTTCTTTTCTTAATACTTCTCCATCTCTCATTTTTACTTCAAGTTGTACCGGACTTAACTTTTCATCATGCTCATACCACCTTACTCTTACTTTTTTTCTTCTTTGCCCCCCCATTAAATTTTGTTGATAATACAACTTGTCAGGAGTGTCAAAATACATTGACCACACTCGTCTTTGATAATACAACTGTTTAAAATAAGAAGCCCCTGTTTTCAAAAAACCTTCCAGTTGATCTGGTAAATAATCCTCTGTTAAATACTTCCTTTCATATCGAAACTGGGTCATAGCCTATTCTATCAAACGAAATTACCCATTAATGTTCGTGTGGCACTACCAACAAAACCAAATACATCAAAATCACTCCCAAAAGCATTACCCCCACTGCCTTGCTTTTTTCAAGCTCTTCGTCTGCGTGTGGCAAAAAATCACTCGCCCCAAGATAAAGAAACATCCCAGCCACCATTGCTAACAAATACCCCACTACCACCCCACTAACATTCAAGTAATAAGTTAAAACCGCTCCCACCACCGTCATCAAAGCTGACACTAAGTTAACACCAAAAATCTTGCCTCTTTTCCAGCCGATTTTCAGCAAAATTCCAAAATCTCCAATCTCATGCGGCACTTCATGAAGTAAATTCGACACTGCTGTCACCAATCCCAAACCCGGATTAACAAGATAACTAGCCGTTATCGCCACCCCATCCACCAAATGATGAATCATATCTCCCACCATCACCATCCAGGCTGATCCTTGATGGTCTTTACAACCACTGCCATGGTCATGATGGTGTAAATCACAACATAAATTCTCAAACAAATATGCTCCTAAAAAACTAAGTAAAGCCACCAAAAATCCTTTGTGGTCAATCAAATGAATTGACTCAGGCAATAATCCTAACATTGCTACTGTCAAAAGCACACCTGCTGCAAACGGCACTGAATAGCTAGATAGTACCTTTGTCCATTTTTTCACCGATAAAAACACCACTCCTACTATCAAAGCCACCACACTTCCCAGTAATGCCAGCAACACTATATTAACTATATCGTTCATTTTGTTATTTTATAACAAAAGGTTCCGAACTTCAGCAATTTGCTAAAAAGCAAATTTGCGACTTCGTTAGAAGCTAGTTCGGAACCTCCGTAAATTAAAACTTAAAACCTTTTTGGGCCACGGTTGTATCCCCCGCCACCTCGATTGTCATTTCGTTGCTTCATATAGCAATCACGACAATAAACCGGTCTGTCTCCAGATGGTTTAAAAGGCACTTGAGCTTTGTTGCCACAGCTTGAGCAAGTAACTTCAAAC
>CAZVYS010000004.1:0-4107 GCA_964630755.1 uncultured Pseudomonadales bacterium
ACGGCTAAAGTAGCTGGAACAGAGAGAGGAGTGAATGAACCACAAGCGGTTTTTTCGGCTTGTTTTTCTGGGCCATTTTTAATGCTTCATCCAACTGTTTATGCAGAGATACTTGGTAAAAAAATGGATGAGCATGGCTCAAAAGTATATTTAGTTAATACTGGGTGGACTGGTGGGGGTTATGGAGTAGGGAAGAGAATAGATTTGTCAGGCACTCGAAAGATAGTAACTGAAGTACTTGAAGGTAATTTAAGCGGGGTGGAGTGTGAGACTATGCCTGGTTTTGGCTTAAAGATGCCAAAGAAAGTAAAAGGAGTGGATGCTAGAATTTTAAATCCAAAGAATACTTGGGCAGATAAAAAAGCTTATGATCAGGCAGCCAAGAAGTTGGCTAAGATGTTTGTAAAAAACTTTAAGACTTTTACTGATACAGATGAGGGTAAAAGGCTAGAAAGAGTAGCTGGGCCAAAAATTGAATAGATATTTATGTCAAAGATAAAATCAGTACAAGCTTTGGAGATTTTGGACTCAAGAGGCAATCCAACTATTGAAGTTAAAGTAGAAACAGATAAAGGCGAGATTGGAGTAGCAGCAGTGCCTAGTGGAGCTTCGACTGGTAAACATGAGGCAGTGGAGCTTAGAGACGGTGATGAAAGTAGATATGGCGGCAAAGGAGTTTTAAAGGCAGTTAAGAATGTGAATGAGAAGATTTATAAGGCGGTGAAGGGCAAAAGTGTGGTAGATCAAAAGGAGTTAGATAAGTTGATGATCGAGCTTGATGGAACAGAAAATAAGAGCAAGTTGGGAGCGAATGCAATTTTGGGAGTGTCTATGGCGATTAGTCGAGCAGCGGCAAAGAGTGAAGGTCTGGAGCTTTATCAGTATTTAAGAAAAGTATTTTGGTCTAGTAAAAAATTTATTACAATGCCAAGAGCAATGATGAATGTTTTGAATGGCGGCAAGCATGCACCCGGATCGGTAGATTTACAAGAGTTTATGATTTTTCCTAAAGGGACTAGTTTTAAAGAGGGTCTAAGGTGGGGAGCTGAGATTTACCAGAGTTTAAAAAAGATATTAAAGGAAAAAAGATTACCAGTGGGAGTGGGAGACGAAGGTGGGTTTATGCCAAAGATGGAATCGCATAAGGCTGTTTTAGATTTACTAATGGAGGCGATTGAAAAGGCTGGCTTTGAAGCTGGTAAACAGATAGAGATTTGTCTTGATCCAGCTGCTAGCGAGGTATTTATTGATGGCAAGTATGAGCTAAAGACAGAAGGGAAGAGTTTAACTAGCGAACAGATGATTGAGATGTATGAAGAGTGGGTAAAAAAGTATCCGATTGTGTCGATTGAGGACGGGTTAGATGAAGATGATTGGCAAGGATTTAAAAAGCAGACCGAAAAGATGGGAGATAAAATTCAGATAGTGGGTGATGATCTTTATGTGACTAATATTAAAAGGCTTGAAAGAGGGATTAAAGAAAAGGCAAGCAATGCGATCTTGATTAAGCTAAATCAGATAGGGACATTAACAGAGACAGTTGAGGCAATGAAGATGGCGGAAAAAAATGGGATGGCTTCGGTAGTGTCGCATCGATCAGGGGAAACTGAAGATGCGTATATTGCGGATTTGGTAGTGGCTTCTGGGGCTGATCAGATTAAGACAGGAGCACCTTGTCGTAGTGAGAGGGTGGTTAAGTATAATAGGCTATTAAGAATTGAAAGTGAGATAAATGAATAAAACAATTTTATTAATCATAGATGGAGTGGGAGATCGGCCTGTAAAAGAGTTAGGTGGCAAAACACCTTTAGAAGCAGCTAAAACGCCAAACTTAGATAAATTAGCTCAAGAAGGAATCAGTGGGGCGATGCAGGTGATCGGTCCAGGTATAAAACCGGGTAGTGATACAGCCCATTTAGCTTTGTTTGGTTATGAACCTGACATTTTCTACACAGGCAGAGGCCCGTTTGAGGTGGCTGGAGCGGGAATGGAAGTTGAACCGGGCGATGTTTGTTTTAGAGTTAATGCTGGAACAGTGGATAAGAATTTAATAGCGGTGGATAGGCGGGCCGGCAGGATTAATGATACTAGTGAGATAGCAGAGCTTTTGAATGGAACTGAGATTGATGGAGTGAAGATACTGCTTAAGAAAGGAACGGCTTACAGACTAGGAATGATTTTAAGAGGCAAAGGATTAAGTGCTGAAGTGACTGGATCAGATCCTAAATCAGTTGGAGTAAAGGTAAAAATCTCAAAGCCCAAAGATGATTCAACTGAAGCTAAGTTTACAGCTGAGGTGATAAACAAGTTTTTAGGAATGGCATATGAGAAGTTGTCAGAGCTGGAGTTGAATAAAAACAGAGTAAAACAAGGCAAACTGGCGGCTAATTATTTAATGGTTCGAGGAGCTGGTTTGAGTCCGAAGCTGCCGAGTTTTGAGAATAGGTATGCTTTGAAAGCAGCTTGTGTAGCTGGGGCAGGGTTGTATAAAGGAGTGGCGAGACTGATGGGAATGAAGATTGTGGAAGTTGTAGGAGCCACTGGTAAGCCAGACAGTGATTTAAGGGCTAAGGTTAAAAAAGCGCTGGAGATTTCAAAGAAGCATGATTTGGTGTTTATGCATTTTAAAGGGGCAGACTCGTTGGGTGAAGATGGAGATGTTGAGGGCAAGGTTTCTTATATTGAGAAAGTAGATGAGGCGGTTAAGGGTTTACTTCAGTTTAAAGGGTTAGTAGTGGTTACAGCTGATCATTCAACTCCCTGTTCGCTTAAAGATCATAGTGGTGATGATGTGCCAGTGACTATTAAGGGTGAGCCGGTTCGTGATGATGAGGTGGAGCATTTTAATGAACGGGAGTGCGCCAAGGGCAGATTAGGACATATTCGTGGAGCGCATTTGATGCCGATTATTATTGATTTGATGGGCTTGGCGGAAAAGTTTGGAGCATGACCCTGTATTCACAGGGTAAAGTTGGTTAAGCCCTGTATTCACAGGGTAAAGTTGGTTAAGCCCTGTATTCACAGGGTAAAGCTTGCAAAGAGTTTAGACGAATGATATTCATCATTCGGTTATTGGTAGGTGGCATGAGACTTTATATAATGAGTTATGCATTTTGTGTATGTGCTGCAAAGCCTGAAGGACAAGAAGTTGTATATAGGGATGACAAAGAATATAGATTGGAGAATAAAACAGCATAGAGATGGATTTGTTGAATCAACAACAAAAAGAAGGCCATTAAGATTGATTGGTTATGAAGCTTATTTGTCAAAAGAAGAGGCGTCAGATAGAGAAAAGTATTTAAAGAAAGGTGATGGCAATAGAGAACTGATGATTAGATTTAGAAAGAGTTTGACCCTGTATTCACAGGGTAAAGTTGGTTAAAGATTTAAATGATTGAATGATATTCATCATTCAGGAATTGGTAAAAGTTGATGAGACTTTGTAGAATATGATGTTATGAAAATAAAGGCTGTCATATTCGATTGGGGTGGGGTGTTGATGAGATGGCGAAGGTATTTTGAGGATTTTACTGAGAAGAAGGGAATAGATTTGGATGAGTTTGAAAAGGCTTTTTGGAAGTATGCGGCTGATTCTGAATTGGGAAAGATTAGCGTTGATGAGTTTCATAAGAGGTCATTGAAAGAATTAGGAAGAGAGGAGTTATGGCAAGAGATGAGAGCTGGGGTGCCTCAAGAATTTGAGCCAATTAAGGAAACTATGGAGTTGATTGAAGAAATAAAGAACAATTTTAGGTTGGGGATTTTAAGTAATACTCAAGCTGATATTTTGCATGAATGGTTGGATTTGTATTTACCAGATGAGAGTTTTGAGGTGGTGATTGATTCCTCAATAGAAAAAGTTAGAAAGCCGGATAAAGAGATATATGAATTGGCTTTCAAAGATTAAAGCTAAAACCAGAAGAGTGTTTATTTGTAGATGATTTAGTTGAGAATATTGAGGCGGCGAAAAAAGTGGGCATGGAGGGAGTGCATTTTGAGGAGGTAGGAAAAGGGATAAAGGAGATTAAAGAAAAGGGGGGCGTGGTTGGATTTATTATGGTTTATGAAAATGGATTTCCAACATACTTTTTTTCCTTCTAGTCTTTA
>CAZVYS010000004.1:4117-34363 GCA_964630755.1 uncultured Pseudomonadales bacterium
TTAACCATTATTGCATGTTTTACTCCAATGTATTTTGCAAACAGTTCTTCAAATAATATTGCAAGTGAATCTGAGGTAATGGAGGCGAGAATTTATTCTCCTCGAGAACAAGAATTGGCAACTGAAATTCTAAGAGAAGGAATAAAAAGAGGAAGAGGTTGGCAATTAGAAAGTGGATATAGTTATTCTTTGCTTGAATGTACAGATTTTACGAGACCGATGTCGCCAAAGGAGATTGGAATGTGGGGAAAGACGCTAGCCACAGCTGTTTGGAATAAATATCCTGAGGTGGTGGTGCAGTCAAATATTATTGTGTCAGAAAGTGATAGGGGTGGAGCTTTAATTGCTTGTAAAGCAGCAGAGGTTTTAGGAAAACAGCTTGTTTTAGCTAATTGGTATAAAGAGCCTCCACCAGGGTCAGTTTCAAGTAAAATGAAGGCGCCTTTTTTGGATGATATAGAGCTGTGTCTTTGTATGTTTGGAATAGAGCCTGGAGATAGATTTATGATTCTAGATGAGTTGATTAGTAGTGCTTCAACAACAGATGTTTTAGCTTCTTTGGGTGCTGAGATGGGGGGTGAAGCTGTTTTGGCCTGTTATTTAGTAGAAAAAAATGGAATTAATGGAAGAGAAAGATTAGATGAGAATGGGTGGCAGTTTCCAGTAGAGTCTTTGGTTAAGTTTGAAGTGGATGGGGAACAAGTTAGAGTGTTAAACTAGCTTTATGAAGTTTGATAAAAAGCAACTTAAGAAGCTTTATCGACCCAAAAAGGATTCGCATAAAGGTCAAAACGGAAAACTTTTAGTGATTGGAGGATCGGACCTTTTTCATTCGGCTTCTATGTGGGCTTTGGAAACAGCTTCGAGGGTAGTTGATATGGTGTTTTATGCCTCAACTCCTGTGAATGAGGAGATAGTTAAAAAGCAAAAGACAAGATTTCATGATGGAATTGTAGTGCCTGAAGGGAAAATAGAAGAATATATAAAAGAGGCTGATTGTGTGTTGATTGGTCCAGGCATGGATCGATCTGAGAAGACTAAAAGACAAGTAAATAGCTTGGTAAAGAAGTTTTCTAAGAAGAAATGGGTGGTTGATGGCGGGGCCTTGCAGATGCTTGATAAAAAACTACTTAATAAGCAGATGATTATTACGCCGCATAAAAAAGAGTTTAAGCGTTTATTTGGAGTTGAAGCCAGTCAAGAACAGGCGATTAGAAAAGCGAAGAAATTTGGTTGCACTATAGTGTTAAAAGGCAAAGAAGACGTGGTTTGTGATGAGAATGAGTGTGTGATTAATCAGACTGGGAATGAAGGGATGACTAAAGGGGGAACAGGAGATGTGTTGGCAGGATTAGTGGCAGCACTTTATTGTAAGAATGAAGCTATGTTAGCGGCTAGCGCTGGGGCGTATGTTAATGGTTTGGCTGGAGATAGGCTTTTTGGAATAGTCGGTCCGTATTTTAATGCGACAGAGTTAATGAAGGAAATCCCTAAAGTGATGGGGGAAGTTATTTAACTTTTCTTAGATTTGGAAGAGCAGCAGCTAGGATAATTAGCAGGCCACCAACTAGAGTAAGTGGAGTAAGGATTTCTGAGAAAAACATAAATCCAAAGAGGATGCCAAAAAGGATTTCGGTCATGCCAATAAGACTGCCAATGCTGCCTTCTAGATATTTAAAGCCTTCGATGGCGGTGAAGTTGGCTGTAAATAGACTAATGGCATAGGCTAGTTGGGCTAGCCAGGCGGTGGAATGAGTCAAGGCAGGCAAGGTTTCGTTGAGAATAATAGCGAGAGGCAGATTAAAGACTACTTGGGCAATAAAATAACCAATCATGATTTGAAGTTCGTGGAAGTTACTTGATAGTTTTTTGGTTAAAACTACAGTAGCAGCACCTAAGAAACCAGCAAAACAAGTTAAGATGGCTGGTAAGATTTGACTAGGCGTAAGAGAAAAACGATAAATTAGGCCCATTCCCAGAATGGCGATAACTAAACTGATGAATTTAATGGGGGTAATTTTTTCTTTTAAAGCTAAGTTGCTTTGAATATATCCTCCTATAACAAGTGAGGCATAAAAGAGTAGAGTGGCCGTGCCGATGCTTAAGTGTTGAAAACCAAAGTAGTAGGGTGCCTGGTTAATTCCGCCAGCGAGGGCAATAATTATAACCCAAGGCCAGTCAGTCTTTTTGAAAGGTTTGTAAACTTTAAAACGTAAATTAGCCAGTATGATAACGATAAGTAGGAATAAACCACGAGTCCAAGCTTGAGTAAATTCGCCAAAGCTATGACCCATTAATCTAGACCAAATGCCATAACTAGCATAGAAAATAGCAGAGATTAATATGAATATAGTGCCTTTTGTGTGAGATTTCATATTAGGTTGACATTATAGCCTAATTTAGCTTATAATCAAGTTGATGTCCGATCAAACAGACAATCTATTATCTTTACTCCAGCCATATGGATTAGATGTGGATGAGGCCAGAGTATATCTAGAATTATTGGAAAATGGAGCAAGTTCTGCCTTGGTTGTGAGTCGACAATTAAAGATAGCTAGGACAAGAGTGTATCGTATTTTGGACAAACTTGAAAAGACTGGCTTGGTGGTAGTGAGACTACATGAAAGAGGGAGTAGATTTGAAGCAAGTAATGTTAGAAAGC
Organism: uncultured Pseudomonadales bacterium; assembly: GCA_964630755.1. Classification (GTDB taxonomy): domain Bacteria; phylum Patescibacteriota; class Microgenomatia; order UBA1400; family CG1-02-47-37; genus CAZVYS01. Next base: position 6,780 of record CAZVYS010000004.1, read on the forward strand.
TGTCTTTACTTGCTGATAAGAAGGCAAGGGAGGCGAATTCACTTAAGGAAAATTTGCCTGTACTTGAAGAGCAGTTAGAGAAAGTAGTGAAGAATAAAAAACAGGAGTCAAAAGTTTTGTATTACAAAGGGATTGAGGGAGTAAGACAGGTGTCTTTTAATTCATTAAAAGCAAAGGGTGATCTTTTGACAATGGAAATAAAAGATTTGGACGCTTTTTTTAGTCATAAAGAAGCAGAGAAGTTAAGATTAAAGTTTATAGCTAAACAAATTCAGATTAAAACACTGACTAATTTGAAAAAGATCCCGTCGTGGACGCAAGAGGCACAAGAAATGGTAGAAAAGTATTGGGAGATAAGGCATATCCCAGAGAGTCAGATGAAGATAAAGTTTGAAGTTTTGATATATAACGATGTCTATGTAATGTATCGGTATAAAGGGAAAGAGGTGTTTTGTGTGGAGATTTATAATCAAGAACTAGCAGATATGCAAAGACAACTTTTTAGATATATGTGGAAAAAAGCCAGACGATTTAAAGTGTTAAATAAAGAAGGCAAGGCAGAGTTGCTATAATATCCTTATGTTTATGAAAAGAGATAAATTACAGATTCGAGTAATGGAAGAGAAGGACTTTAATGAGTTGGCTGTTTTGTATGTTGATATATATGACAAAGTAGATATTGGAGAGAAATGGACTAAAGAAAGTGCGTATGAGTTGATGAAGTACTGGTTTGCTAGACAGGGAGATCTAGGAATTGTGGCGGTTTATGATGGAAAAATAGTTGGTGGTTTTGTGGCGGGTATTAAGCCATGGTGGGACGGAAATCATTTGGTTGATGGAGAGATTTTTGTGGGCTTTGATTATCACAAGTTGGGGATTGGGACTGAACTTTCAAAGGCAATGTATAAAAAGGCGATAGAGAAATATAAGATAACAAGCATTGATTTAGTGACTTTTAGCAAAAATGGATTTCCTCTTTCATGGTATGAATCTTTAGGGTTTGAAAAAGATAGTCAACTGATTATGATAAGTGGTAAGCCTGAAGATGTAATAAAAAAACTGGGTAAATGATTAAATAAAAAGGAGAGGCGGAGTTGGTTAAGTGACAAGGCCCGGCCTTGTCACTAGATGGCAAGCAAGATGATGCTGATACTGCCAATGATAAGGCCGAAAAGGTTTTTGGTAGAAAGACTCTTTTTTTCATTTAAGAAAAATAAACCATAGAGGATTGGAAAAATGGTATTGCCTAGTACAATGACTAAGTAGGTAAGTGAGCCAGCTTTTAAGCTAAGGGCCTTGTAGGTAAAAAACCAGCCAAAGGCAAAGATAAACCCTCTAAGTAAGTTGGCCAGGATTAGTTTAAAGTGGTAAAAAATTTTAGTTTTTGTGAATAAAACTACTAGGCTAGTTAAGCTGAGTGAGCCTAGATATTGCCCTAAAATAGCTTGATTGGGGGAGAGGTCTTTAATAATGGCTTTGGAGATAAATTGGTAAGTGCCTAGGGCAAAGATGGCAACTAAAGATGGGAGTAGCCAGGCTTTATTTGAGGGAGCTTTATGGTTAGATTTTTTGGATAATAAAAGAATAGCTAGGCCGGCTGAAAAAAGAGCAATTAGTTTTAGAATACCGCTTAGGTTATTAGGTTGAAAGTAGACCGCTTCTTTTAAAAAGAGAATGAAAAGCAGGGTGGAGAAGTGGCTTCTAAAACTAAAAACAGCCATGGTTTTTGAAAGACTATAGCCAATGGCTTTAAAGATGGATAAGGCACCGATAGCAACTATGGAGCCACCTAAAATGGCTAACAAGAATTTAGGCTGATTAATTGGAGAGATTGGGAGAGCAAAGTAGAGAAAGAGGGCAGTAATGACAGAGCCTGTGTATTGCCAAAAAACTAACTGGCGGCTAGAAATAGAAGTTCTTAAGTATTTGGAGGAAATTAAGCCAATGCTTTGAAGTAAAATGGCTAGGGCCATCCAGAAGTGCCAAGGCATTATTTTTTACCTACGAATTGCCAGCAGTTTTTTTCCGGATCAAGGAAAGTGCAAAACCAGACTTGATTGTCTTTGGTAGAGAAGGGGGCTAAAAAAGGCTTGGCGATAATTTGGCAATCTTTACGATCTTTTAGTTTTTTATACCAGTAATTTACACCCTTTTTTGGATAAAGATTAAAGATATGCCTAACAGGCTCTTTAGACTTACCTTTAATTTCTGAGTGTTTGCCTAGCCAGAGATTTAGGTTGCCTACAACTTGAAGCATGTAGCCATAATCTCCGGGTATGTCTAGCTTTTCCAGTAGTTTAAATTCTAAAACGTCTCTGTAAAAAGGCATGAGCTTGTCTGGATTCTCTGAAAAAATAAGAATGCGGTAGTTAGTGAAGTCTGACATAAGTAGATTATACTATAGAGAAGATTGAAGAGTGACAGGGTCCGGCCTTGTCAGTGTACAGAGTTGACAGAGTGTACATATAGTGGTATAGTGAGGTATGATTTTAAGCGCAACAGATGCAAGAGCCAACTTTTTTGATATTTTAAATCGAGCGCTTTATGGCGGGGAAGATATTTATATAACTAAATCTGGAGCCGATAAGATGATTAAGCTTAAGACTGTTTCTAAAAGCAGAGAAATTTTGGATGAGTTAGCCGGAAGTTGGAGCAAAGAGGAGGCAGATAAGGCGTTAAAGGCAATAAAAAAAGCTAGAAGTTATCCAAAGAGAAAAGTGTTGAGTTTTGATTAATGAAGTATTTAGTAGATACTAATGTTTTGGTTAAGTTTTTTAGGGGTGAAGAAATAATAATAGAGAAACTTGATAAAGAAATAGAAAAAGGAATGGGTATTAGTAGTATTAGTTTGGCTGAGTTATATCATGGAGCTGAGAAGTCAACGAGAACAAAAAAGGGGATTAAGGATATTAATCGATTATTAGAAGCTCCAAAAGTTGAGGTAATGAGCTTTGGTAATAAAGAGTCTAGGGGATTTGGTAAGTTGATGAACAAATTGGAGAGAAAAGGAAGCAAGTTAGATTCTATGGATGTGTTGATAGCGGCTACTGCTAAAGTAAATAAACTAGTAATACTAACTGGCGATAAAAAACATTTTTCAAGATTGAGCAAGTTTGGTGTTAGGGTCGAGCTGGTATGAAGTATTTATTTATCTTAGCCCACCCAGACGATGAGGTAGTAGCTACTGGAGGAACGATTAGGCAACTGGTTACACAAGGTGATGAGGTTAAGGTGGTGATAGCCACAAAAGGGGAGGCGGGGGCTATTCAGCTCCTAAAAGGTAAAGAAAAATCAAAGAGCAGAAGGTACTCACCCTCTGCGGCTATGAATATAAGAAAGAGAGAATTTGAGAAAAGCTGTAAGATTTTAGGAATTAAAGAGTTTAAGATTTTAAAGTACAAAGATGGAGAGATTAATAATAAACTAGTGTGGGGGAAGATAGAGTTAGAATTTATTGAGGAAATAGAAGAGTATAAGCCAGACGTGGTAGTAACTTTTGATCACTCGGGTTGGTATTTTCATCTAGACCACGTGGGAGTATCGATAGCTACTATGCGGGCGGTGCAAAGGAGTAAGCATAAAGTCCAAGTTTTGTTATTTAGTATTTTTCATCCACCAGGAATAAAGATTAGGTGGCCGTATGTTTATCAAGAGAAGTTGCCAATAACGCATGAGGTGAATATTAAGTCAGTAGTAAAACAGAAGATAAAAGCAATTAAGGCACACAAATCTCAGTCTTTTATGTTTTTGCCAGTGATGAGGTTGGGGAAAATGAACAAGGAGTATTTTCAGTTGGTGTTGGCTAGTCGAAAAGGCAAGAAAATATTTGATAAGCATAGTATTTTTAAGAAAAAATAAGGCTAATTGAAGATAGAGAAGATGATATAATCCTAATTTATAGGATTATATTATGATTAATAGAGAGCAATTTCAAGGGATTCGGTTAAGTGAGTCTGACTGGCAAGAGTTAGAGATTTATAGTAGTCGAAGTATTGATTCACATGTTTGGACATGTAATCGGATGTTGAAGATATTTGGAATTCCAGCTGATCAAGACAGAACGGCTTTGGAGGTTTTGTTGAATGCTAGCCAATTGGCTCAGCATGCTAATATGATGGAAAGGGAAACAGTAGGCGGTACTATTAAATTAGGGATAGGAATGGAGCGATTGAATCGCTGGGAAGATGAGGGGATATTAAATTTTAGTCTTGGTTTAGATAATACTAGGTTGTTTGAAGGGAATTTGTTACTTGACTATAATGGGAATTTATTAACTACAAGAGTTCAAAGGCATAGATTTAATCAATATTATAGGCATAGTGTGGATACTCCAGAGAAAGAAAGGGGAGATAAATTTTACAGAAAAGTGAAAAGAAAAACTGGATTGAGAGCAGAGGCCTTTGGCTTGTTGGCATTGGTTTATTGCTTGGCAGATTTTGTTCCAAATAAACAAGTGGTTATGTTTGAAGCTGATGAACAACCAAAAATGCTACATTTGCATAAGTACAGAGAGGTATATCAGGAGGATGTGGATAGTGGAAGTGATTTTCACAAAGAAAATTTAGAAGAAAAATTAGAGGAAATTGAGAATGTTAGGCCAATGGTTGATACAAGAGCAATGTTGGCTGAGTGTGGGGTATCTGAAGAGGCGATTGAGGAATACAATAGCAGGATGATTCTGGTGCCTATTGAAGTAATAAAAGAATCTGTCAGAGGATTACGAGAAGGGTTAGTAGAGACTCAGCAGTTTTATTTAGATATATTATTAGATCTTGAAAAAGCTTAGTTTAGTTTTGTGTGGAAAAATAGCACAAGAAATATTTTAGCAAGCATAGTATATTAAGGAAGGTATGAAAAGTTTTGATGATTTTCTACAAAAATTATTAAGTAAATCAGCTGGAGACATTGAATTGAAGATAAAGGGGATTGAAAAAAAAATTAAAGGCATGTGCAGGTACACTTCTAATAATTATGATTTTGAGTATATAAAGATTGTTTTTGAAGACCATTCGCATTTAATTATTGTTCCGTCGGAGAAAGATATTGCCTATGCTGATGGGGTATTAGGAGAAGCTGAGGGGATTAGTGATGAGATGATAGGAAATAAAGAGGTTAATTATAAAGGGAAAAAGTATGTTTTAGATAATGGAGATGATTATCAGTTTGTTTTGAACCATTTAGTGGGTGTGCCTGGAAAAGATATTGAGGGAGAGGTGAGGTTTTCTGATTATATTGGAGTTGATGATGATAGTGAGGTATTAAGTTTGGGTTGGATTGTTTCTACTGGCAAAAGAGCTGATGTGTTGGCGAGAGGGATAGATATTAGTGATGTGGAGGTAGTTGACTAAAATGTCTTTAGTTGAGTCAGTTACATTACCAGAAGATTGGGAGGCAGCGGATTTTGAACTTAAAGGGACGGATGGGAAGGTGTATTCTTTAAAAGATTTTAAGGACAAAGAGGGTTTGTTAGTTATTTTTACCTGCAATCATTGTCCGTATGCTGAGGCTAGCTGGCCGATTTTGATAGATTTGCATCAGGAGTTTGGTGAGAAGATTAGTTTTGTAGCAATCAACCCAAATGATCCTGAGATGTACCCTGAGGATAATGTTGAAGGTATGAAAGATTTAGTTCAAGAAAAAAAGATTGAGTTTCCGTATTTAGTGGACGAGACGCAGGAAGTAGCTAAAACATATAAGGCTCAGTGTACGCCGGATTTGTATTTGTTTAAGAAAGATGAAGGAAAGTTTAAGCTTTTTTATCACGGCAGAATCAATGATAATTGGCAACAGCCAGAGGTAGTTAGGGAAGAAAATCTTAAAGAAGCGATGAAAGATTTACTAAAAGGAAAGGAAGCGCCTAAGAATCAGCTGCCATCTATGGGTTGTAGTATTAAGTGGAAATAAGATGTGGCTTTGGTTGTCTTTAATCACTGCAGTTTTTTGGGGGTTAGGAGGAGTGTTACTTAAAAGAGGAGTGTCGGAGTTATCAGTTCGAGTAGTTTATACATTAAATTTTCTTGCTTTTACTGGTTTGTGGTTATTGTATTTTTTGTTTGTGGGAGGATTTGAATTTAATCTAATTGCTTTTTTCCTAGCTATGTTGCCAGGCTTAGGTTTTTTGTATCAGTTAGTGGCTTATCAGAAAGTTGATGTTAGCTTGCTGGCTTCGATTGGATCGATTCATCCGGCAGTAACGGCCATTTTAGCGGTTTCCTTGATAGGAGAGAAGTTAAGCATTTTACAAGCTGGAATGATTTTTGGAGTGATTCTTGGAGCAGTGGTGATGTCATGGCCTGGGAAAATAAAAGTTAAAAGTTTAAGTTGGGTATGGTGGGGTTTAAGTTTTGGATTCATAGCAGGACTAGTTAATTTTATTAGCAAGATGGGAATAAACATGGTGGGAGCATTGTCATATAGCCTGATGAATAGCATTTGGTTTATGGTTTATTGTTTGGGCTGGTTTATATTCGGTGGAAAGCAAAAAGAGATGATTAAAGAGGTAAAAAGCAAAGAAGGGAAGCGGGCAGCTGTAGGAACAATAATATTTAATATTGGTGGGGTGGCGTTTTTTTTGGCGATGGGATTGGGTAAAGTAAGCTTAGTAATGCCAGTGGTGAATTTGTATGTGCCGCTTTTATTGATAATAGCAGCGTTTTATTTAAAAGAAAAAATGACTTTAAGGCAAAAACTTGGTGCAGGAGTGGTGGTTAGTAGCGTGGTGGTTTTGTCGATGGTGAGTTGAAATAACTTTGTGGTAATATACTAATGGCATGATTTTGTCTGATAGAGATATTAAGAAAGCTTTAGGCTCTGGCAGGATTAAGATTAGTCCTAAGCCGGATTTGAAATCACAACTAGGATCTTGCAGTATTGATTTGAGACTAGGTAAGCAGTTTGCGGTTTTTAACCATGCTAAGTATGCATATATTGATCCGAATAATCCTAAGTTTTTAGAGAAGGTGATGGAAAAGATTTCAGTTAAAGGGGATGATCCGTTTGTGCTTCAACCGAGTGACTTTGTTTTAGCTACTACAACGGAGAGTTTTCAACTACCCTCTGATTTAGTAGCTAGGCTTGAAGGTAGATCTAGTTTGGGAAGACTGGGTATAGTGGTGCATTCAACGGCTAGTGTGTTTGATCCGGGTTGGAATGGGAAAGTGGTAATGGAGCTAGGGAATTTAGGCAGAATGCCGGTGGCACTATATCCAGGGATGCGAGTGTGCGCTTTGACTTTTGAAGAGCTATCAAGCGAAGCTGACGTGCCGTATAATAAAAAGAAGGCTGCAAAATACAAGAAGCAGCAAGTGCCTGTCCCGAGTAAAATTTCAGAAGACAGAAATGGCAATAGATAAAAACAACAGCTCATGGAGTTTGTCGCCCTTAGATGGGAGGTATTTAGAAAAGACCAAAGAACTGAGAGAGTATTTTAGCGAGGCGGCTTTGATTAGAAGTAGAGTTAGGGTTGAAGTGGTTTATTTAATTAAACTGGTTAAGTTTTTGCCCTGCATTCACAGGGTAAAGTCGGTTAAAGGGCTGTCGACGAATGATATTCATCATTCGGTTGTTGATAGAAAGTTAAAAGCTTTGAAGAAATGGAGTGAGAATTTAAGTGAGAAAGATATTAAAAGAGTGAAGCAGATTGAGAAAAAGATTAATCATGATGTTAAGGCAGTGGAGTATTTAGTGAGAGAAGAATTAGTGAAGTTAAGTTTAAAAAGCTTAGAGCAGTGGGTGCATTGGGGAATAACTAGTGAGGATGTTAATAATTTAGCATATGGCATGATGATGCAAAAAGCTAAAGACAAAGTAGTGGTAAAAGAGCAGAAAGAAATAGTTAAAAAACTGGTGAAGATGGCGGAGAAGTATAAGAGGGTGGTGATGCCGGGTAGGACTCACGGGCAGTTGGCAGTACCAACTACAATTGGTAAAGAATTGGTAGTTTTTGCTTCGAGAATGAGTAAGTGGTTAAAAGATATAGAAGAGTTGAGGTTAGGTGGAAAATTGAATGGAGCAGTTGGAAATTTTAATGCTCAAGTAAAACTTTATCCAGATAAAAACTGGCTTAAGTTTAGCCAGGGGTTGGTGGAGAGCTTGGGTTTAAACTGGATCATGGTGACGACGCAAATAGAGCCAGGAACTGAGATAGTAAAGTTTTTGGACTTAGTAAGGCAGTTTAATAATGTGGCTTTAGATATGGCTCGCGACATGTGGCAGTATATTGCGTTTGATTATTTAAAGCAAAAAGTAGTGAAAGAAGAAGTGGGTTCGTCTACTATGCCACAAAAAGTTAATCCAATAGATTTTGAGAATGCTGAAGGGAATCTTGAGCTGGCTAACGGCATGTTGATGGTGTTATCAAATAAATTACCTGTGTCTAGGATGCAGAGGGATTTATCTGATAGTACTGTTAAGAGAAATCTGGGCGTGGGTATGGGATATAGTTTGGTGGCATACAAGAGTTTAGTAAAAGGGCTTAATAAGATAGAGCCGAATAAGAGGAAATTAAAACTAGAACTTGAAGATCATCCTGAGATGTTGGCTGAAGCGATTCAGCTGCTGTTGAAAACAAAAGGGAAAGAGAAGGCATATGAAAAAGTTAAAGCCCAAGTTCGAGGGGGCATTCGCCCCCTAAAGTCGGTTAAAGATTTAATTGATTCAGAGGCATTCGCCTCTGAGGAATTAGTAGAAGTTGGGAGGATAGTAAGCGGCTGGAGAGTTAAAGATTATGTTGGGTTAGCGAGTGATTTAGTAAAAAAATTTAAAAACAAGGAGGCCTAGCTGCCCAGGTGAAATAGTATGAGTCATACAGTAGTTTTAGGGGCCCAATGGGGCGATGAAGGTAAAGGCAAGATGGTGGACACTTTAGCTGAAAAGGATGGATTTAAGACAGTGGTGAGGTATCAAGGGGGGAATAATGCTGGACATACAGTGGTGGTTAAGGGAGAAAAGCATGCCTTTCATTTGTTGCCGTCGGGAATTTTATATAAAAACAAGCTGTGTGTGATTGGTAATGGAGTGATTATCGATCCAAAGGTGTTATATAAAGAAGTGAGTAGGCTTGAAAAGAGAGTGGGTAAAAATCACGCTAGGATGCTTATTAGCGATAAGTGTCATTTGATTATGCCGTGGCATCAAGTTAGAGATGGTATTTTAGGAGGTAAGGTGGGAACAACAAGAAGAGGGATTGGGCCTTGTTACACTGATTATGTAAATAGAAGGGGAATTAGGTTGATGGACATGTCTAGTAAGAAGAGATTTAGAGCGAGAGTGGTTGAGGAGCTTAAGTGGAACAAGAAGTTAATTAAGTTGATGATGGATTTTGAAAAGGTGCCACAAGTTGATCGAAATGGGTATAATTTGCGAAAAAGACTAGATGAGGATCGAGTGGTAACTAGCTACTGGCGCTGGATGGAGCTACTTAAGAACAATAAATTAATAGAGTTGGGTGATGTGTCTAGAAAGCTAAATCAAGTGGTTAGTGAAGGCGAGAAGATTTTGTTTGAGGGAGCGCAAGCCACTCTTCTTGACATTGCTCATGGGACTTATCCGTTTGTAACTTCTTCACATCCAACGGCTGGAGGCTTGGTAGTGGGAACTGGATTTAGGCCAAAAAAAATAAAGGTTTATGGAGTGGTAAAGGCTTATACGACTAGAGTAGGAGATGGTCCGTTTCCAACAGAGCTGTTTGACAAAACAGGAGAAGAGATTAGGCGAATTGGTCATGAGTTTGGCACAACTACAGGCAGGCCGAGGCGATGTGGTTGGCTTGATTTAACGATTGTGAATTATGCTAAAGAAATTAATGGTCTTTCGGCGATTGCGATGCCAAAACTGGATGTTTTGTCGGGCATTAAACCTTTAAAGATTGCGGTTAGTTATAGAGTGGATGGGAAGCTATACAAGACTTTTCCAGTAGATAAAGAAAAGCTGGCCAAGGCCAAGGTGAAGTATATTAGTTTGCCGGGTTGGGATGAGGATATTACTAAGGTAAGGCAGTATAATAAGTTGCCAACAGAAGCGAAAAGATATATAAAAACTGTGGAGCAATTAACAAATTTACCGGTCGAGATGATTGGAGTGGGGCCTGGTAGAGAAGCAATTATAAGGAGATAAAATATGAGTAAAGTGTTTTATGAAGGTTTAGGTAAAAAGAATAGTTGGCCAAATATTTCGGGTTGTAATCCGTGTGGTTTGACGTTTAATGATGTGCTGTTAGTGCCACAAGTGGATACAAAGATACATACAAGAAAGTTGCCAGATATTTCGGTGAAGCTGGGTCCGTATAAATTAACTAAGCCGATTATTTCTGCTCCGATGGATACAATTACAGGTGAGAGAATGATTAGGTTAATGGATAAGTTAGGAGCGATTGGAACTTTGCCAAGGGGGGTGTTAAAAACAAATTTACGGCTATGCAAGAAATTTACTAATGACAAAGTGAAGTGTATTTATGCGGTAGGTTTGAGAGATGCTTTTGAAGAGGCTAAGAAATTTAAAGCAAGAGGGGCTAAGATTATCTTGATAGATATTGCTCATGGAGGAATGAAGCAGTTATTAAGCAAGGCAGTTAAAGTAAAGGAAAAGCTTCAGTTGGAAGTGATGGTGGGGAATATAGCAAGCTATGAACAGGCGATAAAGTATAAGCAAAGGGGATTGACAATGGCAAGAGTAGGGGTTGGCGGCGGCGGCCTGTGTATTACTAGATTGGTGGCTGGAGTGGGTATGCCTCAATTGTCAGCGGTTTTGGAAACGGTTGAGTCTGGTTTACAGATAGTGGCGGATGGAGGAATTAGAAAGCCGGCAGACATGGTTAAGGCAATAGCAGCGGGAGCAGATATGGTGATGATTGGTTCGATATTGGCTGGTACAGAAGAAACTCCAGGCGAGGTGATTGGGGGAAGAAAAAAAGCCAGAGGGCAAGCTTCGGCTGATTATATGAAAGATAATGGATTAAAGTTGGGAGAGTTTAGGGCAGCTGAAGGAATAGATACTATGGTAAAACTTAAAGGATCAGCTGAAAGAGTAATATGTGATTTAGTAGCAGGGCTTAGAAGTGCGATGAGCTATACAGATGCTAAAACAATTAAAGAGTTTCAGAGAAAAGCAGAGTTTGCATTAGTGTCTGAGGCGACGAAGAAAGAGAATAGTCCGCATATTTTGTACTGAGGTTAGACTAGGACTTTTTGATTTTTTTCTCGAGTTGTTCGAAGCGCTCTTCAAGTTTTGAGAGCTGAAGAGTGACCATGACGGCTAGAAAAGTAACTAAGACAGCGTAGATGATTAAAGAGACAACGCCTGAATCGCCACCGATGAAAGGCTTGATGTAGACTTCAACTGCCTCTTTGATAACATTGTTCCAAGCAAGAGCGGCTACTAGACCAAAACCAGAGGTGGCTAAGGCTGACATTTGTTTAATAACGGCTTTGGGGAGCTGTTTAACTGATTCTGGGGGAGTAATTTTTTTAGCCATAAATGAAGTATACACTTTTTGTAGTTATTGATAAAACAGAGAGATGTCTAATAAGGACTTGAATTTATCTGGAATAGCATCTGGTTTAAGTGGGAATAAGGCTGAGGCATAGGGGGGCTGGGGAGGTTTTTTGGCGTAAGGAGATAGGCGGCCTCCTAAAAAGAGAGCTTGGCGGCCTTCGCCTGAGTCGTCACAGCCGTATCCATAGATCCAGATATCTGGGTGAATTTTGAACATAACAAAGCCTTTTTTTAGGCCTTTGATGTTTATAGCCCCAGTTTTGGTTTTTGAAGCCAGGGCAAATAGATAAAATTCTGGATAGGGGATGAATTTGCCTCGTTTTTTTCTTAGATCTCTAACTTGTTTTTTGATGCATTTAATGGCAGCAATAATAGTGCCTTGGGAATCGACCACGGCTTCGGTAAAAACCACTGGTAAGACTTGATTTTGGCGATTAACAATTTGGTGGATGTTAGGCAAGGATTTGCATTCAGGTTTTTTTATTCTTTGGTTGTTTTGATCATAGTAACTCATGCGCATAGGGTTAATGGATAAGGGGCCAACTAAAGAAAGAATAGAGCCGATATGGTTACCGCCTTTTTCGATGGGTATTACACAGACTTGATTATCTGGGAAAAGTTTTTTAAAGACGCCTCCTAAGAAACTTAGACCCATGAGACAGATAGAGGCAGGGACGATTTGCAGAGAGGTTTTATAGCTAGTGGCTTTAGCGATTGGATTTGCAATCTTCATTGTCTAGTAAATTATAGGATGATAAGTAAGAATGTTCAAATGTGATGAGATTAATTGACATTATAGGGCTTCTTGATAGAATACAATGAAATTATTAATAGAAGTTGATGTGAATATGACAAAAAATGTTGAAGAGAGTGTATCTTGGCATTATAGCGATGGATCTAGGGAGAAATTTGTGAAGAGACATCGTGAATTTTTTCGGCTTTCAACTGTGGCAGACATTTGTGGAAATCAGATGCCATTGACAAGGCTAAAGAAATCAGATGATCCATTAGTAAGTCTAGCTAGATATGTTTATGATCAGAGGCCTGGATTGGACTTGAGGCAAGGCTATGGTTTTAAAGAGATGTGGAGGGCGATTTTAACAAGGTTTGATATGGATGAATTTGGGCCGTTGTTAGAAGCGGCTGGTGAAAGAGTTGATTTGGTGGTGAGTCATGATAATGATGGCAATAACTGGTTTTTGAATGGAGTTGGTGTAGTTTTTCATGGAAAAGAACTAGACTTAAAACAAGATTTAGTTGGATCGTTTAAAACATCTTGGCATAAGGCTCAGAATTATTTAAGTAATATTAATATGGTGATGATAATACAATTGCAGAACCGCTTGAGGGGAATAGAGGTAAATGAGAGATGTTTTGGAGACATTGTGTCAATGGCAGGAGTGGCAGCTGTTGGTTGGGGGCGTGGAAATATTCTCTTAAGAAGGAAAATGATTGCTCAAGAGAGGGAAATTTACCAGAAGTTGAATTATCCGCAGCATGAGATGGCAGCGGATTTTATAGTTTAAGAGGGATTTCCCGCATTGATTCTTGCATAATTTGCGGTAAAAGAGTAGACTAGGGTATGCTGAAGCCGCGTTTTTCGATTACTAATTCAGTTTTAAAACACATTGGAATTATAGAGGGTGCAAAAGAGGTAATAGACTATGCAGTAATGGTACCGGCTTGGGAAGCAAAATTTAAAGAGGAAGCGCAAATAAGAACAGTCCATTTTGGGACTAAGATTGAAGGGAATGAGCTTAATTTTTCTCAAGCACAAAGGGTTTTAAAAGGAGAAGAGGTTCTAGCAAGAGATAGAGACGTTCAAGAGGTGATTAATTATAGGAATGTGCTTGAATATATAGATAAGTTAGGGGAGCGGTATAACTTAGAGGGGCCTGGGGGAGGAGCTGCTAGGTATACAGAGGGTTGGTTAAAACAGATTCATAAGTTAACTACTGAGAAGATCTTGGATGGTAAGCAATCTGGAAAGTATCGAGAAACTAGGGTAGTTATAAAGAATTCACAAACTGGAGAGGTTAGTTTTAGGCCACCTTTACCAATGGAGGCAAAAGTGCAGATTGAAGAGTTTTTTGACTGGCTAAATAGTGATAAGGGAAAGGATTTTCACCCAGTTATGAGGGCAGGAATTACTCATTATGAGATTGCTAGGATTCACCCGTTTGTGGATGGAAATGGACGGGTAGCTAGAGCAATGGCTTTGTTGGTTTTGTTTAGAGAAGGGTATGATGTAAAGCAGTTTTTTTCGATTGAAGAGTATTTTGATAATAATGCAGAAGATTATTATAAAGCGCTTCAAGCGGTACACAAACAAAGAGGTGATTTAACTCCTTGGATTGAGTTTTTTACTAAGGCATTAGCGATGGAGTTAACCAAGATTAAAGAAAGAGTTAGGAGTTTATCAATAGATTTTAGGTGGAGGGATCGTTTAGGAAGACAGATAGCTTTGTCTGAAAGACAGATTAAGTTAATCGAGATGATGACCGAGACCGAGAAGCTTTTTATGCGAGATGCTAGGCAAGCTTTTCCAAAAATATCTGATGACACGGTTTTAAGAGACATTAAGGATTTAATGGATAAAGGGGTGGTGAAAAAAAGAGGTAAGACCAAGGCGGCTTATTACGTGATGAGGAAATGATGAGCAATTCAGTTAAGGGGTTTCTAGCCATTTTGTTTGGAACATTAGCTTTTGGGCTTGTTGGTGTATTCAGTCGACTAGTTGGATTAGAGTTTGGAGTGTTTAATTCAAACTGGACTAGAAATGCAATGGTTATGGTAATGATTGGGATTTATTTATTATTTACTAAAAAGTGGCAACGAATTGAAAAGCAAGATAAGAAATGGTTGGTAATTTGGCCGTTATTTGGAGTGTTTACCACGATAGGTTTATTTGTGGGAGCTAATCGGTTACCGATTGGGTCAGCTTTGTTATTTTTCTTTGCCGGCATGATTTTGACTAATTATTTAGCTGCTTTTTTATTGTTTAGAGAGAAAATTAATTTGGTAAAGTTTGCGTCCATTGCTTTAGTGCTATTGGGTTTGTTAGTGATTTATGGAAAAAGTTTAAATTTTGGAGATGCGCTTGGCTTTTGGGCGTCTTTTTTGGGAGGCGGGGGTAATGGAGTTTGGGTGGTGATAAGCAAGAAGCTTTCAAAAGATTATGATTATTTACAGATGATTTTTGTGGATGCTTTGGTGAGCATGTTGTTTAGTTTGACAATGGCGGCAAGTTTGGGTGAAAGATTGCGCTTGGTTGGTTTTGAGGTAGCTTGGTTAGTGATCTTTGCTTGGGCAGTGATGTCTTTGGGAATCATGTGGTCACTTATATATGGGTATAAAAAAATGGAAGCTCAAAAAGCAGCTTTGGTTATGCCAATGAGAGCGGTATTTGGAGCTTTCTGGGGTTGGGTGATATATAAAGAAGCTTTAGGAGCAGGAGTAGTAGTAGGTGGTTTGATGATTTTACTGGCATCGATCTTGCCGAATGTGGTTAAAAATAAGGCATAGTTGGCGTGATAGAATAGGTTATGAAGTTTAAGAAGTTGGCCCGGCATTCGCCGGGTAAACTCTGCAAAAAAGTCAAGAGATTAAGGAGTATTCACTCCTTAAAGCAATTAGTAGAAGTGATAGGATAATATTAGCTATGAAATTTAAGCGATTGGCAGGATACTTTGA
Source organism: uncultured Pseudomonadales bacterium (assembly GCA_964630755.1). Lineage (GTDB taxonomy): Bacteria > Patescibacteriota > Microgenomatia > UBA1400 > CG1-02-47-37 > CAZVYS01. Next base: position 21,963 of record CAZVYS010000004.1, read on the forward strand.
ACGAATTGAGAAGCAAGCGTCGAGGTTGGCGATGACTGAGGAGCTTTCTAAACTATTTAAAGAAGCAAGTGTAGATGAGATTGATGAAGTGGTTTATTTATCTTTGGGAAGGTTAAGGCCAAAGTTTGAAGGGATAGAGTTTAATTTGGCTGAGAAGATGATGTTAAGAGTGATTAGTGCTGCTTATGGGGTGGAGCTAGTTGTAGTGACGAAACATTTTAAGAAGCTTGGGGATTTGGGTGCCTGCATTGAGAAGGTTAGCCCTGCATTCGCAGGGCAAGGTCGGTTAAAGAAATCGACTAATGCTATTCAGCATTCGGCTATTGGTGGGGATGGCAAGACTTTATCTGTAAGCCAGGTGTATAAAAGATTGACAGATATTGCGGTTGATGAAGGGCAAGGATCACAGGATAGGAAAGTGCAAGCAATGGCAATTCTTCTTAAAGACTTAGATAGTTTGAGTGCAAAGTTTGTGGTAAGAATTCCAGTTAATAAGCTTAGATTAGGTTTTTCTGACATGACGGTTTTAGATGCTTTGAGTTGGATGAGTAAAGGCGACAAGAGTTTACGGCCACAACTAGAGAGAGCTTTTAATGTTAGTGCAGATATTGGTCAGATTTGTAAGGTATTTAAGAATGAAGGTTTGAAGGGAATTGGGGGAATTAGAGCTAAGGCAGGAGTTCCGATTAGAGCAGCTCAAGCTGAGCGACTACCTAATGCAGAAAAAATGGTGGAAAAACTAGGAGTGTTTGGAGTAGAGGGGAAGTGGGATGGATTAAGAGTTCAGATTCATGTAGATAATACAAGACAAGTTGAGGCAGCTAAACAAGAAGCTTTGTTTGGAGGGGGAGAGAAGAAATTTGTGCGGATTTTCTCGAGGAACTTGGATAATATGACGCATATGTTTCCAGATATTGTGGAGGCGGCAGAAAAACTAAAAGCAAGATCAGTGATTTTAGATGGAGAGGCGGTGGCTTTTAATCCTAAAACTGGCAAATTGCTTAGTTTTCAAGAAACGGTTCAAAGAAAAAGAAAACATGGAGTTGGAGCTAAGGCCAAAGAGTTGCCGATGAAAGTGTTTGTGTATGACCTTTTGTTTTTGGATGGCAAGAATATGATTGAGAAGCCGTTTGGTGAGAGAAGAAAGAAGTTGGAGAAGATATTCACCCTGCATTCGCAGGGTAAAGTCGGCAAAAATTCATCGACGAATGATATTCATCATTCGACTGTTGGTAGGGGCAAGGGAAAGCTAGAGCTAGTTGAGCAAGAAGTGGTGAGTGATGTTAAACATTTAAGAAAACTAGTTAAGAAATATTTGGGAATGGGGCTTGAGGGAGTAATGTGTAAGAAGTTGACTACACCTTACCAAGCTGGATCGCGTAACTTTAATTGGGTAAAGTTTAAAAAAACGACAGAGGGAGAGTTGGTGGATACGATTGATGCGGTGGTGATGGGGTACTATGTTGGCAAAGGAAGAAGATCGGGATTTGGGATTGGGGCTTTTTTAGTAGGAGTAGTGGATAGCAAGGGAAAGATTGGGACAATTGCCAAGATTGGAACGGGGGTAACGGACGAGCAGTGGGGAGAGATTAAAAAACGCTGTGATAAACTAGCGGTGAAAAAGAAGCCAGAAGAGTATGAAGTGGATAAGAATTTGTTTCCTGACGTGTGGGTAAAGCCAGAATTAGTAACTGAGATTATGGCAGACGAGATAACTAAAAGTCCGATTCATGCTTATGGTTTAGCTTTGAGGTTTCCAAGGTTAGTCAGATTTAGGGATGATAAAAAAGTGGGAGAGGGTACAAGTAAAAAAGAACTAGAAAAGTTTTTTAAGCTGCAGTAGTTTTGACTTGTTCTTGAAATAGTCGAAAATTGTCTACGTTTTTAATAAATTGACCATAATCCATTTCAAGTCCGAGATGATCAAGCATTAGCCAGATACCATTTGGAAGCCAGAAAGGATCGTTTGTGTCTAGGCCAAAGGTGGAAAATAGCTCTGATATAGTATTGTTTAATGATAATACTCCATTGACATCTTGACCATAGGGTTTGGTTATAATTGGTCTGATTAGAGTATGTAGATCAGGAAAAACTTCAGCTTCATTAGAGTTAACCAAGAATCCTGGAAAAGGATCGAGAACGATAGCAGTGCTTAATAGACTGTGAGGGATATTAACAATAGTGCCTGGATGAGTTAAGTTGGGTAGTTCTAATATAGTGGCTTTTTCTGGAGTAAGAACATTTTTTGCTGAAGAGCAAGCATTAATTAATATGGTGGATATATATTTTTCGGCAAATCTGCAAGTTGGATGGGAATAGATAATGGCTCGGTTTGGGTGAATAGGAATTGATAATTCGGTTGAATGCATATGATTAATTAGACTGATATACTAATATATTTTTAGGATTATATCAAATTAGGAGTTAATTTGTCGGCGTTATTAAGTAAAGAAGAAGCAAGTGGGAAGTTGGTGAAATAGAAGGAAGTTCAGTGAAAGGTTTTCAGTAAAGAAGAATAGAGATCTGGTTGGTTTTTTGGGATTTTAAGTTCCTGGTGAGTGGGCTTTGAGGTGAATTTGAGTTTGTTGAAGTCTCTGACTATTAATAAAGGAGTTTGTTCGTTGCCTTCGCCCATTAAGACCCCGCTAATGGCAGATAAACCATCGACAATATTTGAGTTGCCTTGGATGATTTTTTGGTTAAAGATGTCTTTTTTGCCAGAGTATTCGAAGTTAGGGTGAAAGCCATGAAAGCCGATCGAGATACCCATGTGGCCCCAACGCATGGGTAAACAAAAAGAGTCGATGATCATGATGCCGAGATGCTTGAGTTGGTGTTTCTTAGTAAGTTTTTTCCAGATAAGGTGAGCGGCTTGGTGAGGGTTTTTAGGCCATAAAACGTAGTGGTTGTTGGCGTTGGTGCGGTCAATGCCAGCGTAAGGAGCGAGAGTTTGGTCTTTGATGGTTAAAGAGTGTGGGTTTTTCTTGAAGTAAGCGTCGGCCTCTTTTTTTATAAGAGTGGTTTTTTGTTTGAGTGGTGGAAGAGATTTATCTATTTTGATACAGCGACTTTGATGAATAGAGACGATTTTTGAGGAGATGACTAGTAGATCTTTGTCTTTGAGGCTGGGGAGGTGGTTATTAAAGAGTTTATAAAGATCGTCTTTTGGCGGCAGGAATTTTCTGGTTTTTATAGGGATAAATTTCATGAGAGGATTTTAGCACATTCACTCTGGATAAAAAGGGTTTTCGAGGAGTTAAGATTCTTCAGTCGTTTGTTGATTTTCAAAATCTTGAACTTTTTTGGCAAATTCTTCGTCACTTTCTCTGGGTATTGCCATTATTACCTTTTTCCCTTTTTGCCGTTTGAGAGCTTCAGCAAGTTTTTCTGCAGTTTTTCCTAGTGCATCATCAACGTCGTGAATGGGGGTCGTTTGGTCAGCTTGAAGGCTTTTTTCCAAGTGTTCTGGTATGCCTTTTGAGGCTTCTTCGCCTTCAGTCATAGTTTTATCTTAAGATTATCTTATAACATTGTCAATGTAGACAAAGAGCAAGATGTGGTAGGATGGAGCTATGGAAAAACAAGGCTTAACAGAGAAAGTTGTTAAAGAAAGATTAAAAAAGTTCGGAGAGAATAAGTTAAAGGCAAAGAAGAAAATTTCGTGGTTAAAAGTGCTTTTGGCTCAGTTTAAGTCACCGTTAATTTACATACTGGTTATTGCTTCTGGGATAACTTTGGCTTTGGGAGATTTTATTGACGCTGGAGTGATTGGGGCGGCAGTAGTTTTGAACACAATTTTAGGGTTTTATCAGGAGATGAAGGCTGAGAAATCTTTGGAGGCTTTATCTAAACTATTAACTCCAAAAGCCAAAGTAATTAGAGACGGAAAACGGCAGTTGATAGAAGCAAAATTAGTAGTGCCTGGAGATATTTGTGTTTTAGAAATCGGCGAAAGAGTGCCAGCTGATGGCAAGGTGATTAAACTAGATGACCTTTCAGTTAATGAAGCAATTTTAACCGGAGAGTCTGCGCCAGTAGATAAAGCTATTGGTGTAAACAAGGTTACGAACCTTGTTTATATGGGGACGATTGTGAGTGGAGGGATTGGGTTAATGGAGGTGATCAAGACGGGTCAAGAGACTGAGATTGGTAAGATTGCAGATAAGCTAACAGAAACCAAAGAGGAAAAAACACCGCTTCAAAAACAGATTGGCGAGTTTTCAAAGAAGCTAGCCATTATGGTGGGGATAATTTCATTAATAATTTTAGTGGTTGGTTTGTTGGTTGGCGATCCGTTTGTGGAGATATTTACAACAGCAGTTGCAGTAGCAGTGTCAGCTATTCCGGAAGGCTTGGCAGTTAGTTTAACAGTGATATTGGCCATCGGCATGCAGCGGATTTTTAAGAAAAAGTCTTTGGTTCGGAAATTGGTGGCAGCAGAAACTTTAGGATCAGTAACTACGATTTGTGCGGATAAAACCGGCACTTTAACTCAAGGTAAGATGCAGGTGGTCGATGCAATGATGAGTTTGAATCCTGATGCAAAAATAAAAGCTTTGAAGCAAGATTTGTTAGTTAAAGCAGCTGTTTTATGTAATGATATGCGAGATCCGTTGGAGATTGGGATGATGGACTGGGCTAAAGAGAAGCTTAAAAATGAGACAGATAAATTGCAAGATGAGTACGAGAGGTTGGATGAAATTCCGTTTCATCCGGATCACAAGTATATTGCTACTTTACACAAAGTGAAGGGCAAGAACTTACTGTTAGTTTCTGGAGCGCCAGAGGTAATGCTAAAACGATCAGTGACTGCAGATAAGTACAGATCAGCTTGGGGAGAAAGATTTGTTAAGGAAGGCAAAAAAGGCAGGCGGTTGGTGGGGTTTGCTTATAAAGAAATAGATAAAGATAAGATTAGTGAAAAAGATATTAAGGGCTTGCGGTGGTTGGGGAGTTTGCTTTATGAAGATCCAGTTAGAAAAGGAGTTTCTGGAGCTTTAGCTGAAACTAAGAGGGCAGGGATTAAGGTAAAGGTGATCACTGGTGATTATCGGTTTACGGCTGAAGCAGTGGTTAATTCACTTAAGCTTGAGAAGGGTGGTTTAAAGCCTGAGCAGATTATGGAGGGGCCGGAGTTAGTGAAGATTTCTGATGAAGAGTTAGCTAAAAAACTAGATGAAGTGGTTTTGTTTGCTAGAACTAGACCAGAACAAAAATTGAGGATTGTGCAGGCTTTGCAAGAAAAAGGAGAGGTGGTGGCGATGACGGGAGATGGGGTTAATGATGCGCCAGCAGTTAAAAAAGCAGATATTGGGATTGTGGTAGAGGATGCTTCGGCGGTAGCTAAAGAGACGGCTGATATGGTTTTACTTGACTCTAATTTTGAAACTATTGTGGATGCGATTGAAGAAGGTAGGGGGATATTTGTGAATCTTAAAAAGATAGTTTTGTATTTACTTTCTGATGCGTTTGCTGAGGTGATTTTGGTTTTAGGATCAATGTTAGTAGGGTTACCACTACCGATTACAGCAGCCCAAATCTTGTGGATTAATTTGGTAGATGATGGTTTGCCGGACTTTGCTTTGACACTTGAGCCAAAGCCAAAAGACTTGATGAGTCACAAACCCGAAGGACATGAACGTAAATTAATGGATGGAGAGGTAAAGCTTTTAATAGGATTAGTATCATCAGCTAGTGGGTTTTTGGCTTTGGGATTGTTTTATGTATATTGGCGATTAACTGGAGACTTGGTGTTAGCTAGAACAGTGGCGTTTACCACTTTGGCAATATCGACTTTGTTGTATGTGTTTTCGTGCAAGAGTTTAAAAAAGCCAATCTGGCAAGATAATATATTTAATAATTTATGGTTAATTGGAGCAGTGATGGTAGGGTTTAGTTTTCAGGTGATGGCTTTGTATTTACCTGGTTTACAAAAGGTGCTTAAGACGGTGGCTTTGGGATCAAGAGAGTGGTTAGTGGTAGGAGGGGTGAGCTTGGTAGTGATCGGGATGATTGAGGGAGTGAAGTTAGTTTATAATAGGGGGCATTCGCCCCCTAAGATCGGTTAAAGATCTCGACAAATGGCATTCGCCATTTGGCCATTGGTAGAGTATTATAGACTTTATGATATGGATATATTTATTATTACTAGTTGGGTTTAGTGCTTTGTTGATTAAAGCGACAGATATTTTGACAGATAGTTTAACTGAGTTGGCAAAAATTACTAAAGTGGGTAAGTTTGCGATTACCTCGTTTTTACTGGCTTTTGCTACTAGCGTGCCTGAGTTGGTAGTGGGAATAACAGCAGCTTTGGAAGGTCGGCCTAACTTGGCGCTTGGTGCGGTGTTGGGGTCTAATATTGCGGATATATCTTTAGTAATAGGTGGTGCGGCAGTGATTAGTGGGACGTTTAGCATAGCAGGCGAGTTTCTTAAACTTGATATTTTTAGTGTGTTTTTAGCTGGAGTGTTGCCGTTGATGCTTTTACTTGATAATGGTTTGAGTCGGGTGGATGGTTTGATACTTTTGTTTATTTATGGGATGTACAATTATGGATTGTTGCACCGGCGAGTAATTCGTAAAAGCCAACCAAGTAGAATGATTAAGAAGGTGTTAGCTAAGGCAGTAGATAGGCGTGTTAATCGGTGGTTGGCTTGGTTGTTTTTGGGGGCAGCTATGTTAATGTTTGCAGCTGATATGATCGTAAAGACTGGGGCGGGGTTGGCTCAAGCAATGGGAGTGCCAGTGTTTATGGTGGGCTTGTTTATAGTGGCGATTGGAACGTCTTTACCAGAGCTTTCGTTTGAGATTGGAGCGATTAAGCGAAAGCAAGTAGGAATGGCTTTGGGTGATTTGTTTGGCAGCATTGTAGCTAACTCGACTTTGGTTTTGGGAGTAGTTAGTTTGATTAGCCCGATTAAGCTGCAGAATGGCTTGGAGTCGTATTTACTGGCGGCAGCGGTATTTGGAGTGATCTTTTTGATGTTTTGGTATTTTGTAAAGTCAAAGCGGAAACTTGAACGCTGGGAGGGTGTAGTATTGTTACTGGCATATGGATTGTTTATAGTAGCGGAGTTCTGGGGGAAGTAGGATGAAAGTAATTGCAGATTTACATTTACATTCAAAGCACAGTCGAGCGGTTTCAAAAGATATGGAGTTGAAAACCATGGCTGAGTGGGGGGAGAAGAAAGGGATAGATTTATTGGCCACCGGTGACTGGACACACCCAATGTGGTTTAAAGAGATTGAGTCAAATCTTGAAGAAGATGGAGAGGGAGTTTTTAAGGTTAAGGGATCTATAAGTAAAACTAGATATGTTTTGAGTTGTGAGATTTCAAACATTTATTCTAAAGGAGATAAAGGTAGACGGATCCATACGGTTTTTATGGCACCGAGTTTAAAAACTGTTTCAAAGATTAATGCGGAGTTAGCAAAAAGAGGAGGGAATCTTTTAAGTGATGGTCGGCCAATATTAGGTTTTACGATGGAAGATATGTGCGAGATTGTTTGGGGAATTGACGAGAGGGTAATAGTATTGCCGGCCCATATTTGGACACCGTGGTTTAGTATGTTTGGATCAAAGTCTGGCTTTAACACGGTTGAAGAGTGTTATGGTAAGTATGCTGATAAAATCACAGCGATTGAGACCGGATTATCGAGTAGCCCAGAGATGAACTGGCGGGTTAAGGGCGTTGAAGATAAGGCGATTATTAGTTCTTCTGATGCTCATAGTCCAAGAAAACTCGGCAGAGAAGCAGTGGTGTTTGAGGTAAGTGACAAGAAGTTTACGTTTGAAGCATTAGCTCAAGGATTTACAAAAAAAGGTGGGGATAAGTGTAAGATTTTGTACACAATTGAGTTTCATCCAGAAGAAGGAAAGTATCATTATACAGGTCATAGGAAGTGTGGAGTGGTGCAAACTCCCGAAGAAACTAGAAAAAAAGGAACGACTTGCCATGTGTGTGGCAAGGGTTTAACTGTGGGGGTGATGCATCGGGTGGAGGAGCTCTCTGAAGTTAAGGAGGATATAGTGCCTGTTGAAAAAGTGAGTGAGTTTGGAGTGAAGGGGTATTATCATCCGACGGATAAAGATAGGCCGCCATATGTAATGTTGGTGCCATTGCAAGAAATTATTGCTGAGGCAATGGAGCGAGGAGTGAATACTAAAGGAGTTCAGGAACTGTATGAAGCAATGATTAGCGGCTTGGGGACGGAGTTTGATATTTTACTGAAGAAAAAGATAGATGAGGTGGAGCGAGTAGCAGGTGAAAGGGTGGCAGAGGCGATACGGAAAGTTCGAATCGGAGATATGGCGGTTAATCCTGGCTATGATGGGGAGTTTGGGGTAGTCAAGATTTGGGGTGATAAAAAAGAGGAAAAGAAAAAGAATTTGGAACAGCAGAGTTTGTTTTAACCCGGCATTCGCCGGGTAAAGTCGGTTAAAGATTTAAAAGATGAATGATATTCAACATTCAGTCATTGTTAGGGGTTTAAGACTATATTAGTAATATGTTAAACTGAAGTTGTTGGGAGGTGATGAGAAATGGCAACAAAAACTGAAACTAAAGCTACAAAAGTAGCATTTGGATTAGATAGAAATTTAGCGGCAGCACTTAGTTATGTTTTTTTATGGGGGTCAGGTTTAGTGTTATTGCTAACTGAGAAAAAAGATAAGTTTGTACGTTTTCATGCTATGCAGGCTTTTGTGTTTTTTGGAGGACTTCATTTAATCGTGATAGCTAGTTTAGGCTTTTTATTCCCGATTGTTTTTATAGTTGGTTTAATTGGCTGGCTAATGGGTATATTTAAAGCCAATAACGGGGAAGAATTTGAGCTACCAGTAGCTGGTAAGTTAGCTAGGAAGCAACTAGCTAAGATGAAGTAGAGAAAATGTTTAAAGATAGAAGAGCGGCAGGTTTAAAGCTTGCTTCTAGGTTAGAGGTAGGTGAGAAAGGATTGGTATTAGGAATTCCTCGTGGTGGAGTGGTATTGGGGAAGGTTATTGCTGAAAAATTAGGTTGGTCGTTAGATGTACTGGTGTGTAAAAAGATTGGTTTTCCAGGGCACGAAGAGTTAGCTATGGGGGCGATGGCTGAAACAGGTAAGTCAGTTTGGGACAAAAGATTTAGTAAGCAGATAGGTATGAAAGAGAAAGATAAGCAAGAAAAAGAAGCTAGAGAAAAAGTAAAAAGATATATTAAAGAATTTCGAGGTGGGACCCCACTTCGTACGAGGCTTCGTGGGGCAGGGACAGTGATTATTGTTGATGATGGGATAGCTACAGGACAGACTTTGGAGGCGGGGATTAAGTATCTTCAAGGCCAGGCCTTGAAGATGATAGTGGCTGTGCCAGTGTGTGCAAAAAGGACAGCTGATAGATTAAGGCAGCAAGTTGATGAGTGGGTTTGTTTGATGGAACCGGAAAGTTTTTATGCAGTGGGGCAGTTTTATAAAAACTTTGAACAAGTTAGTGATGAAGAAGTGAAGCGGTTGCTAGTGTAATTTTTGGCTCGCTGCAATGGTCACGTGCGACGTGCTCAATCCTCGGCGTTTTATGAGATTTTAATTGTACTTGAGATCTTGCGCGCGACGATTGACCATTTGCCTGCGCAAAAATTATAAGTTTGATAGTATAGAGTTATGAAGTTAGTAGTTGGATTAGGCAATCCTGGTCAGAAATACAAAAATACTCGGCATAACGTTGGGTTTTTAGTGGTGGATAGGTTGGCCCTGCATTCGCAGGGTAGGGGGCATTCGCCCCCCAAGATCTGCAAAGATTTTTTGACAAAGGGTATTCACCCTTTGATTATTGATAAGGGAATGGGAGAAGAAAAGGTTGTATTAGTGAAGCCACAGTTATTTATGAACAAGAGTGGAGTAGCTGTAAAGGCAATATTAAAAAAACATCCAAAAGTAAGTGGGGAAGATTTGTATATAGTTTATGACGATTTAGATATTGAGTTGGGGAAGTATAAGATTGGGGAGAAGGGGCCAAGAGAGCATAATGGCTTAAGGTCGATTTATGAGCAGATAGGGATTAAAGATTTTAAGCATGTGAGGATAGGAATAGACAATCGGCCCGGCATTCGCCGGGTAAAGCTTGCAAAGAATCAGAAGAGCAAGGGGTATTCACCCCTTGTAGCTATGGATAGAAGTCAGTGGATGACTGGAGAGGAATACGTATTAAGTAAATGGAAACCTGAAGAGAGGAAGAAGGTTAAAGAAGTAATTGAGAAAGTAGCTAGGGAGTTAAAAAATGTATTCTTTTGATCGGATGTTGCATCAGTGGAATTTAAGTAAGCGGAGGCCAACCGGCTTTGAGGCTTTGTCGATTAATTTTGCTATATCTCAAATAGCCTCTGGAATGCTAGGCACTTTTGGAGTCTTGTATATTTATTCTTTAGGTAAAGATTTGCTTACTGGTTTAAGTTGGATATTAATGTTTTTTGGACTTCAGAGGTTAGTGGTAATAATTTGCTCACCAATGGTAGCTAAAGGAATAGCTAGAATTGGTTATCGGTGGATGATGGTTTGGGGTCTTTTAAGCTTGGCGGCAAAATCTTGGCTAATGATGATGGTAGATAGTTATGGTTGGTGGTTATTAGTTCCGGCTTTGATATTAGGAGGTTTTTCGATTGCTGGTTATTATTTAGGTTATCATGGGATATTTTTGGATGATAATGACGATGAAAAGATTGGTGAGCAGGCAGGATTGGTGACGATGGCGGGTAGGTTGGCTTTGATGGTGTCACCGGTTTTGGCTGGTTTTTTAGTTCAAGGTTATGGATTTGGAGCGATGTTTGGAGTGGCAACTGGGTTACTTTTAATATCTTTGGGGCCACTTTTTTTGATGCCGCATCATAAACATCAAAGAAGTGATTTTAAGATGAAGCAAGTATTTAAGCTATTAAAGAAGAAACAGGGTTTTTCTCCAGAGGTGGTTTGGTGGCATTTAGAAAACGGGATTCAGGCTTTCTTTTGGCCGGTTTTATTGTTTATATTGATTGGTAGTTATAGCAATTTTGGATTAGTAAATGGAGCTGTAATGTTAATCAGCAGCTTGGCTGTGTTTTATGCAGGCAAGATTTATGATAAGCGACCGTTAAGAAGAGGTCGGTGGTTAGCTACAGGATTGGTGTCAGTAAGTGATTTATTAAGGTTTGTGGCTCCTAGTGGTTTAATGGCCATTGGAGCGGATAGTTTTAACCGACTGGTAAGTCCGTTTTGGTGGATGAAGATTAGAAGAAGGTCGCTTTTAGCTGGTGAGAAAGTTAAAGCGATGGTGTTTGCAGTGGCTTGGGAATGGGCAGTATCAACAGGATATTTGGCAAGTTTAGTGGTTGGGTATTGTTTGCTTAGATTTAGCAATGGTCAGTGGCCTTGGTTGGTGGTGCCAGCGATTATAGGAATAGTATGGGGGTCAAAGAATGTTGAAGAAAGGTAAGAAGCCTAAAGCAGTTGGTGATTTGTTAGGCAAAGTTGTTTTAGGTAAGAACAAGTATATATCTCGAGAGTTTCAGGACTATGGATACAGGCTAGCTGAAGCAATGGGGGATGTGAAGCAGGCCTCGCTATATATTAAGTTAGCCAAAGAAACCCCTAGAGCTTGGCTTGAGCAAGCTAAAAATTTTGTAAAAGATGCAGAGAATGTTAGAAGTAAGCCAAGACTATTTATGTGGAAGTTAAAGCAGATTAAAGACGAGAAGAGAAAATGAAAAAAGTAAGAGTGTTAGTTCAAGGTCAAGTGCAGAGGGTGGGTTTTCGGTACTGGACAAAGGGTAAGCTTAACAAGTTTAAGATTGAAGGTGAGGTGTGGAATAATGAGGATGGAACAGTCGGGGTAGAGTTTGAAGGGGATGAAAAACAGATTGAAAAAATGATGGAGATTCTTAAGAAAGGCCCGCCTTTGGCAAAGGTGCGGCATGTTGATATACTTAAATTAGATGAAGTTTAGATTTAGGAAAGCCTATTTTGTGTTGATAGGATATTTAGTTGGAGTATTGGGGTTGCTTTTGATTAGGAGTGAGTTGTTTTTGCCAAGAGAATGGTTTGGGGTAGTTACGTTGGTAATTGGTGGTTTGTTGGGTTGGAGCTTGGTTTGGTTTGATAGATTGCCTATATTTATATTCTTCATCCTGAAGCTCAGATATCTCAATATGTGCAGCATCAAGTGAAACAGAGGAGATTTAGGCAAGCTTTTGAGGTGATTGAGCAGAGGGCAGCTGAGATGGATAAATTAACAACCAGAAGCGTGTTGTTTCAATCAGCTTGGGTAGTGTTGGCTTTGTTTGCGATTACCTCAGTAGCTGGTTGGTTTGGGAAAGCTTTAGTTATGTGCGTGGGTTTAAGAACGCTATATGATAACTGGCAAGAATATTTAGTAGATAGGCTTAAGTTAAAAC
>CAZVYS010000004.1:34373-51859 GCA_964630755.1 uncultured Pseudomonadales bacterium
AGGCTTGTTTTGGCAAGTTAAGCGAGAAATGAGCGATCAAGAGCTGAAATGGTATATGTATGGAATGAGTGGGGTGTTTTTATGGTTAAGCTGGTTAATAGTTTAGCATGTTTGCGGTTGGGCCATTAATGTTTCATGTATATGGTTTGTTAATCGGATTAGGAATTCTTCTTGGAGCTTATGTGGGAGCAAAAGTAGTTAAAGTAAAAATGGATGAGGTGTTTGATGGATTGATTTATGTAGTAGCGGGAGGCTTGATAGGGGCGAGGCTTTATCATGTTATAGATTTTGGGCATCATTATTTGAAAAATCCGATGGAGATAGTTAAGCTTTGGCATGGAGGAATGGGGATCTATGGAGGAATGGTGGGAGGTTTATTAGGTTTGATGGTTTGGCCCGGCATTCGCCGGGTAAATTCTGCCCGGCATTCGCCGGGTAAACAAGTAAAAAAAATTATGAGTAAAGGGCATTCACCCTTTACAGCTATAAATAAGAAAAAGTTATTGAAATATCTAGACGTGGTGGGGCTTGGGTTGCCAGTTGGGCAAGCAGTTGGGAGATGGGGAAACTATTTTAATCAAGAGCTTTATGGTGAGCCAACTTTATTGCCATGGGGAATATTGATAAAGCCAGAAAATAGATTGATGCCAGTGGTTGATTATGAGAGATTTCATCCGTTGTTTTTGTATGAAAGTTTATGGGCGCTTGTAGGCTTGGGGGTGTTGATGTGGTTGGTTAAGCTAAAGAAAATTAAACTTGGTAAAGGGAGAGTGTTAATTACTTATTTAGGATGGTATGGGATAGGAAGATTTTTGCTGGAGTTCTTAAGACTAGAAGCTTGGTTACTAGGGGGAGTGAATATAGCTCAGGTGATTAGCTTGGGCTTGGTGGGTTTGGCGGTTTGGTTTTGGTTAAAGAAATAGCTTGGGGTATAATTTGACTGATATATGATTTTTCATACTTTAGTTGATGAATCTCAATCTTTAAAAGAAGTTAAGATGCCTTCATCAGGTATGGATTTAGCCAATAAAATCCTTGAGCCTAGTCCTTTCCCTCTTTCTAATGGTTTTGAATTGACTGTTGATCAAGATGCTGAAAAGGATCGGATGACTGTTGTTTTTCAAAAACCAGACACATCACCATTAGTGATTACACAACCTTTAACAATGTCTCCTGATATACAAATTCAAGAAACTTCAGTAGGTTTTGAGCTCCATCATGGTGAAAATACTACTGTTACTTTAACTTCTGTTGATGAAGGTAAGCGATGGCAAGTAGTTGGTCAATTAGGCGGTTCTCCATTGGAACAAACTAAGGTTTATCAGGCTGAATACGAAGTTAGTCATGATGTACACCCTCATGGTGTTTTGTTGACTAGAGATTCAAATGCTGAACCAGAACATTGGTTTGAACATCCAGTTACTCCAATACATACTTATGAAGAAGGTCCGGAAACAGAATTTGAAGATTAATTGTCTTTTTGTAGATACCAACTAGTTGGATTCGGAGTTTAGCTTGACAGAAAAATGAGGTGTGGCATAATGTGAAAGGTGCGGGCAATCAGCGCCGCACTTTTTAAAATATGATGATGAAAGTAAAACCAAATACTTTTGTTTTATCCCTTGGGGGATCAATTTTTGCCCCGAATGGAAAACAGAAGGGAATAGATATTGATTACCTTCATAAATTTGAGAAGTTTATCCGTCAACAAGTCGCCAAAAAGAGGCGATTTTTTATTGTCACTGGTGGTGGTTATACAGCTAGGGAGTATAGAGATGCGGCGGCAAAAGCAGCTGGAAAGCAAGATATTGCTGATGAGGATTTAGACTGGTTGGGAGTGCATGCGACTAGGTTAAATGCGCATTTATTTAGAACAATTTTTAGAGATATTGCTCATCCGTATATTTTAAAACACTATGATTTAATAGATAAAAAAGCAATTACACCAGTAGTGATTTGTGCTGGTTGGAAACCGGGTTGGTCAAGCGATTATTGTGCAGTAATGGCAGCAAATGATTATGGAATTAAGACGGTGATTAATCTTTCTAATATTGATTATGTTTTTGACAAGGATCCGCATAAGTATAAGACGGCAAAAAGAATTGAAAAGATGAGTTGGAATGAGATGATTAAGATTGTGGGCAAGAAATGGGAGCCAGGATTAAACGCTCCGTTTGATCCGGTAGCTTGTAGGGCGGCTAAAGAAATGAAAGTGAAAGTGGTGGTTTGTAACGGAAGAAACTTTAAGAACGTAGAGAAGGTTTTAGAGGGCAAAGAATTCAAAGGAACGATAATTGAGTAGGCAGATGAAGGTTTTTTTGACTAGATACTTAGGATGTAGGCTTAATGTGGCGGAGTTAATGGATATAGAAGAGGAGTTAGAAAAGAGTGGGTGGAAAAGGGGGGATAAGCCTAGTTTAGTGGTTATTAATTCATGCGCGGTTACTAGAAAAGCTGAGAAAGAAACTAGACAGTTGATTAGGAAGATGAGGCGAGAGTATTCAAAGGCTAAGTTGGTAGTGACTGGTTGTTTTGTGGGTTATGACAAGTTAAGTGAACAAGCGAAAAAGATGAAAAAAGAAGCAGATCTGTGGGTTCTGAATAAAGATAAAGACAAGATAGAAAGTTACATAAAAAGTAACGATCGTTACAAGATATGAAAGAAAGAAGGAAGAGGTTTATTAAGATTCAAGATGGTTGTGATAAGTTTTGTTATTATTGCTTGACTGTTCATCGACGAGGTAGGTCAAAGAGTTTATCAATTGAAAGGATTGTTGAGCAGGTTATAAAAGCGGAAAACAATGGCAAAGAACAAGCTATTTTAACAGGGGTGGATGTGGGGGATTTTAAGCCAAGTTTGAGCAAGCTATTAACGGAAGTATTGGGGATGACTGAGGAGATTTTGATTGGTTTTGGGTCGGTTAATTTAGTGGGGGTGACTGATGAGTTGATTAAGTTGTGGAGAGAAAATCAGGATAGAATGGTTAATTATCTACATATACCACTACAATCGGGATGTAACGAAACACTTAAGCGAATGAATCGGAAACATACGATTAAGGAGTATATAAAAGCAGTTGAGAAGTTAAGAGATGAGATAAAAGAAATTAAGATTGGAACTGATGTGATGGTGGGGTATCCGGGAGAGACAGGGGAAGAATTTGGGGAAAGTTTTAAGAATATAAAGAAGTTTAAGCTGGATAAACTACATGTGTTTAGATATTCAGAGCGAAAGGAGACAGTGGCTGAAAAAAAAGGCAAGGAGTGGGGATTGGTGAGTGAAGAGGAGAAAAAAAAGCGAGCGGAGTTGATGAGGGGGTTAGGCAAATATACAATAAAAGTATGACTGAAGAAAAAAGTAGCATTGATTTAATGGATAGTCTAGGATATTCAGCTAAAGAAGATAGGAAAAAATGGAACGTTGAATTGGCTGGAGAGCAATTTGAGTTAGGGCCAAGAATGTTTAGATTAATGAATTCATTGATGAAGGTTGGCTCTGGTGTTTTTTCTGATCATCAGTTGTTTAAAATTCAGACAACAGAGAAAGAATCTCTTTCTGGATCTGGGAGTGGAACTAATGTTAGAACTTTCAAAAGCAAAATGGATGAGATGTTCGGAACTGATATTCTATTTTCCAGAGGTGTTTTGCCTGAAGATCATCCTGATAGAAAAGGGAAGAGAGTAAAGGGTTGGAATTGGACTCCTGAAAATTTATTAAAGGATTGACAAATTAATAATAACTAGTATACTAGGGGGGAGTATGGATGAGATAGAAAAATCATTGAAACGAGCCGAGGGGCAAGTGAGAGGGATACAGAAGATGTATGCTGATTCTAAGCCTTGTTTAAAAATAGTCCAACAGATCGCGGCAGCCAGAGAGGCATTGGGTAGAGTGGGTAGAGAGATGTTAAAAAGAGAAGCCACCAGATGCATGACAGACGAGAAAGAAAAACAAAAATTTGAGAAAATATTAAAACAATTATTTAAGTCATAAGGAGATTAATATGGCAGCATTATTTACAGATAAAGATTTTGAAGAGAAAGTATTAAAGGCTAAACTACCAGTGTTTGTAGACTTTTATGCGGACTGGTGTGGTCCATGCAAGATGGCAGCTCCGATTATTGATGAGCTTTCAGAAGAATACAAAGATAAACTGGTAATTGGTAAAGTCGATGTGGATGCAAATAAAGAATATTCTGGCAAGTTTGGAGTAATGAGTATTCCAACTGTAATTATGTTTAAGGATGGCAAAGAGGTTGACAGAATGACTGGGTTTAAAGGTAAAGAGGGGTATGTAGAGATGATTAAGAAAGTGTTGGGAGCTTAAATGCGAGACTTGATAATTATTGGATCTGGGCCGGCTGGATATACAGCAGCGGTTTATGCAGCTCGAGCTGAGTTAGAGCCGTTAGTTTTTACTGGTGAAAAGTCAGGCGGACAGTTGATGAATACGACTATGGTTGAGAACTGGCCTGGTGCTAAAGATGGAGTAATGGGCCCGGATTTGATGATTGAGATGAGAGAGCAAGCCAAAAAGTTTGGAGCAGAGATTATTGATAAAAATGCAATTAAGGTGGAATTAACAGAGGGGGTAAAGAAAGTTTTTGTGGGAGATGAAATGTATGAAGCTAAGGCAGTGATTATTGCTACTGGGGCAGAAGCAATTATGTTAAATGTGCCAGGAGAGCAAGAGTTAATGGGGAAGGGAGTGGCGGTTTGTGCGGTTTGTGATGCGCCGTTTTATAAGGACAAAGTTACTTTTGTGATTGGCGGCGGAGATGCAGCGGTTGAGGATGCGATAGCTTTAACTAAACACGCTAAAAAGGTTTATTTAGTGCATCGCAGAGACGAGCTGCGGGCCTCTAAGATAATGGATAAGAGAGCTAAAGAAAATGAAAAGATCGAGATTTTATGGAATATGGAGTTAAAAGAGGTAATTGGAACTGAAAAAGTAGAAAAAGTAAAGCTATTTAATAATAAAGAGAGCAAGGATATAGAAATGGAGGCTGATGGGGTGTTTTTGGCGATTGGACATAAACCAGCAACTAAGATGTTCAAAGATCAGCTGACTTTGGATGAGAAGGGATTTATAAAAGTGGACATGAATTATCCAGCGGTAACCAAGACTAATATTGAGGGAGTGTTTGCGGCTGGAGATGTGGTAGATTATCGTTATCAGCAGGCAGTAACAGCAGCAGCCATGGGGTGTCAAGCAGCTTTGGATGCTGAAAAGTATCTAGGAGGGCATTCGCCCTCTAAAATTGGTTAAAGAATTATTTGAGCAAAGGGTATTCACCCTTTGTGATTATTATTAAAAGGAGGATTATGAGCAATCCATATAAAAATGCTGTAAAACAGTTAGAAGATGTTGCAAAGTATATTGATGTAGATAAAAAGACTTTAGAGGTGTTAAAGACTCCAAAAAAAGTGCATCGGGCTGATCTAAGAGTAAAAATGGATAATGGGAAAACTAAGATATTTAAAGCTTTTCGATCACAACACAATGATGCAGTTGGCCCACATAAAGGAGGTATAAGGTTTCATAAATTGGTAACAAAAGATGAGGTTAAGGCTCTTAGTGTGTGGATGACGATTAAGTGTAGTGTGGTGGGAATTCCTTATGGTGGAGGCAAAGGTGGGGTGATTGTTGATCCTAAAAAACTAAGCGCTGGCGAGCTTGAGAGATTGTCTCGCGCTTACATGAAGTTTCTTTATAAACATATTGGGTCATGGATTGATGTGCCAGCTCCTGATGTAAACACTACTCCACAGATTATGGCCTGGATGCTTGATGAGTATGAAAAATTGACTGGTAGACATGAACCGGGAGTGATTACGGGCAAGCCGATAGAGCTTGGTGGTTCAAAAGGTCGAGGAGTAGCTACTGGTCTAGGTGGGTTTTATGTGACAGAGAGATTGGCTAAAGTAAAAAAACTGAATAAAAAACAGACTACGGTAGCGATTCAAGGCTATGGAAACGCAGCTTACTGGTATGCAGTGTATATGAGAAAGGCGGGTTACAAGATTGTGGCAGTGTCTGACTCAAAAGGTGGGATATTTAAAGCCAGCGGGATTAATCCGGAAAAAGCGATGAAGCATAAAGCCGAGGCTGGTAGTGTAGTTGGTTTTAAAGGTTCAAAAGAAATTAGTAATGCAGAATTACTTGAGTTAAAGGTGGATGTTTTAGCGCCAGCGGCTCTTGAAAACGTGATTGATAAGAATAATGCCAAGAATATTAAAGCCAAGTATATTATTGAGCTAGCTAATGGTCCAGTGACACCTGAAGCTGATGATATTTTGCATGAAATGGGAGTGATAGATTTACCAGATGTGCTTTGTAATGCTGGTGGAGTGACGGTTAGTTACTTTGAGTGGGTGCAGAATAACATGGGTTATTATTGGGAAGAAAAGGAAGTCTTTGAGAAGTTGAGGGTTATTATGGATAAGGCTTTTGATGAGATGTGGGTCCTGTATTCACAGGGTAAAGTCCGTAAAGGATTATTGACGAATGACATTCGCCATTCGGTTATAGGTAGAGAAGGCTTGACTCCAAGGCTGGCGGCTTATGTTAAGTCAGTAGCTCGGGTGGTCGAGGCGATGAAGTTGAGATCAAGCTAGTTTGAGTTGATAGTCTGAAAATTGACCTTGCTGAAATGGTTTGCCATCAGCTTGCCAAAGTTTAGTTTTAGCACCAGTATGGATAATAAACTGTCGACGATTTTGAGCAGGTAATATGAATGAGGGTTTTTTAGAATGAGATACAGGTTGAAGATTAGCTCCTAAGTTGGTTAAGTTAACTTTTTCTCTTAGAGAAAATTGAGTCAATAGGCCATCAGGGGAAGTGAGGGCCTTGGTGACTTCTTTTTGACTGGTGACATCTCTAATTAATTTAGCTCGAGCTTCTGTGTCTGCGATAGCTGGAAGATCAAAGGGGGTCAGGGGTTAATTAGGAAATTGTTGGTGAGGGTGGATATGGAAAAGGGCTCGTTTAAAAGCGAGCTCAACTAGTTGTTGGACTAGGTACATAGGCCGATCTTGATCGGGAAAGATTAATTGTGTTTGTTCGAGAGCGCTATCAAAGTTGGCAGCGTATTGTTTGAATTGTGGCCAGACTTTACCCATGTCAACACTAGAGCTAGCTGACTTAGTGTCTAATAAATCTCTTAATGGAAAATAAAGCTTAAAAGTTCTGTTTAGATGTGTTTTGTCTATTGGGAAAGGTTGACCACTAGGAGTGATGGGCGTTTCAGCTTGAACAAGAATATTTGAGATTTTTGGGCTAAGGATAGTGGGGAAATTTTTTGCTGTTTCTGATTCACGAAAGTCGGGAGGAGAAGTAATAGTCATTAATAGTCATTAAGATAATTATACAATAGTGGTGGCATCTTTTTTAGATGTTTGATATATTTAATGGTTATAAAAATTAATGTCCAAAAGGACAGAGGGGTAATATTATGGCAAAGGTAGAAGCTAAGAAAAAAGGTGGATCACTGCAGATATTATTAACGGTTCTGCTTGTGGGGGCGGCGTTTGCGATTGGAAGCATGTGGACCGAGCTAAGAGTACTTAGAGATGGCAAGCTAACAGCTCAAAAAGAAGCTCAGGCCCCTGAAGGAAAAGAAGGTGAGTTAACTGATGAAATGTGGAATGATTTAGTTAAGGGAGGGGCGGCAGTTAAAGGAGATGAAAAAGCAAAAGTAACAATTGTTGAGTTAACTGATTATCAATGCCCATTTTGCAAAAGATACGTGGATGACACTTATGGACAGATAGAGTCAGAGTATATTGAGACCGGGAAAGTGAAGTATGTTTTAAGAGATTTACCATTGCAGTTTCATGCTAATGCGCAAGTAACTGCAGAAGCAGCTAGATGTGCTGGTGATCAAGATAAATACTGGGAATATCATGATAAGCTGTTTTTGGATCAGGCTTCATGGTCTGAGGCAGTAGATAATGCTGTTTTTAAAACTTATGCGGGTCAGCTAGGCCTTGATCAGGTAGCATTTGATGCTTGCTTGGATGAGGGAAAGTATAGTCAGGCTGTTAAAGATGATTTATCTTTGGCTCAAAAAGTAGGAGCTACAGGTACACCAACATTTTTTATTAATGGCACAAAGCTAGTTGGAGCTCAGCCGTTTGAAGCTTTTAAGGCTTTGATTGACCAAGAGTTGAACTAGAAGATAGCCGAGGTAAGGTATAATATAGAGGTATGAAGAAGATACTGTCTGTTGTGTTGGGATTAATGATATTTGCCGGTTTTGTAAGACCGGTTTTTGCCATGCCTGCCGGCAGGCAGGCTGCTGAGAAAAAAGTTGAGATATTGGAAGTAATTGGGATTACTGAAGAAGCTACAGATTCAGCTGAGGCGACCAGTGCAGGGCAGCTTGAGCTTGAAGAAGTAGTAAAAGAAGATATTACAGAAAGAGAGTCGCCGGTTAAGAGTAAGCTTGAAGGATATTTAGCTGAGAAAGATCCAGGGTCACTGTCTTGGCGTAATTTTCTACAATGGGGAATTAGGCAAGCGGTTGATCAGGGAGTTTCTCCTAATACTATTGTATTGGTGCTTTTATTTCCTTTGGTAGCTGGACTAATTGCGGCGGCCAGGCATTTGTTTGGCTTGACTGGTTTTGGAATCTTTGTGCCAGCGATGTTATCTGTTGCTATGGTGGCGACTGGAGTTCGAGTGGGCTTGATTTTGTTTACGATTATTTTACTGGTGGCTACTTTAGCAAGAAAAGTAACTAAGAAACTAAAGATGCAGTATTTGCCTAGAATGGCTCTTTTGATGTGGTTTGTGAGCATTGGAGTGTTGGCGGTGTTATTAGGAGCGGTTAATGTTCAACAAGGTGAATTGTCTGCTGTTTCTATTTTTCCGATTTTAATCTTGATGTTATTGGCTGAAAATTTTATAGAGGTGCAGGTGGGTAAGTCTAAGCGGGAAGCAACTAGGGTAACTTTTCAAACTTTGATTATGGCGGTGGTGGCGGCTTTAGTGATGAGGGTGGATATGGTGCAAAAATGGGTTTTGTTAAATCCGGAATTAGCTTTAGCGTTGGTAATGTTGTTTGACGTTTATGTGGGGAAATATGTGGGATTACGATTACTTGAAAGATTAAAGTTTAAAAGTATTTTGAAAAAGTAGAAGTGTCAAGTTTTCAGACTCGACATACAGAATTTTTGGCAGTGCTCACAGCTATCTGACTGAATCAGATGAGGCGTTGTGCGCTGAAAATTTGTATGTCTGGGTGATAAAACTTGACTGATTTGCTTTTTGCTCGCAAGAAATTTAACAAATAAAGAGCAGGTTACGAACACTACTAAGGTTCGTAACAACTGCAGCAATATTTAATATGGTAAAACGATCAGAAATTCTAGGAATGAATGCCCGGAATCATTTGTACCAGGCGAAATATAACAAAGCTAAAGCCAAGAAGATTGGTGCTTCTAAGATTAATACAAAAGCTTCACTTAAGAGAAATAGGTTAGGGATTCCAAAGCTTTTCAAGATGTTTAAGAGTGAGCAGGCGGTGGATAAGTTTGATTTTACAAGGTTGCCAGAGAGTTTTGTGATTAAGCCATCACAGGGACTTGGTGGGGAAGGAATTATGGTGGTGGAACATGGAGGGGAGTTTGCCGGTGAGTGGGTGACGGTTGATCAGCAGAAAGTGTCGGTGCAGGATTTGAGAATGCATGTTAAAGATATTTTGGCAGGTAAGTTTTCAAGATTTGATTTACCAGATAATGCTTTTATTGAAGAAAGAGTTAAGGTTCATCCTAATTTTAAACCAGTTAGTTTTCAAGGCACGCCAGACGTTGGAGTGTTGGTATTTAACCGAGTGCCAGTGATGGCCTTTTTAAGATTGCCAACTAAAGAGTCGCATGGGAAAGCCAATATGTTCCAGGGAGCGGTGGCTTGTGGAATAGATATGGCCACTGGAGTGACGACAAAAGGGATTAAACACACCAAAGAGATCAAGTTTTTTCCGGGTACGCGAAGAAGATTAAAAGGGATCAAGATCCCTCGATGGGATCGGGTATTAAAGTTGGCGGTTAAGACGGCTGGAGTGGTTGGATTAGGATTTTGTCGAGTGGATATTGCGCTTCAACCAAATAAAACAAAATCTGGAAAACTTAAATCTAAGCCAATGGTGCTTGAGATAAATTCGCAGCCCGGTTTGAAAATTCAGTTAGCTAATGAAGCTGGATTGAGACGAAGGTTAGAAAGAGTCGAGGGACTTAAGGTGAGAACGGTGAGGCAAGGGATCGAGATTGGCAAGCAGTTGTTTGCGGCTAGAGACGAGGCTGAGTCGATTCAGGGTGGAGCTTTGTATGCCGGAGTGTTTGAAGAGGTAGATGTGGAGAGTTTTTTGGGGGAAAAGCAACAAGTAAGAGCTAAGATAGATACGGGAGCTTTTAGAACCTCGATTGATAAAAAGCTGGCTAAAGATTTGGGGCTACTTGATCCAGAAAATGTGCTGTGGGAAGTTGGATTTAGGTCGGCTCTTGGAAGAGAAGAGAGAAAAGTGGTGGGGATTACTTTTTGGCTTAAAGGTAAAAAAATAAAGACTAGTGCTTCGGTGTCAGATCGATCTAAGTTAAAGCGAAGAATGATTATTGGAAGAAGAGATTTGTTAGGGTTTGCGGTGAGAGTTAGAGAAGGAGAAGCTGGACAAGAAGCGTAGAGTCCTATAGTTTTGACAAAAGGGAGTTAGTGAAGGATAATTATAACTTATGAGACGTGAATTTAGTGGTTCAGAATTTATTGGAGGTCATTTGAGTTTTAGTAGTGGAAAGAATTTTGTTTCGATACCAGGAATGGAACCACGGGCAATTGGAATTGGAAGTGGTGGTGTAACAATAGACGCCGGTAGATTTGAAGATGTTTACAAAAAGGGTCGTAGTTCAGCAGAAACTAGTGGTCTAGATTGGGAAAAAATGACCCCAGGAGCAAAATGGAGCGCAGTAATAACTAATGCTGCTAGTGTGGATGAAGTATATTTTTTAGAAAGAGAGAGATTAACAGTGGAGGGGCAGTGGAAGTTGTATAATGAGCAAGGTTTTGTAGAGCAGAAAGCTAGTAAGGTTGGTCAAGAAATAATGGAGTTAGTAGGGGGTGTTTCAAGTGAAGAAATTAAGGCAATGCAATCTGGAAGATCTAGTAATAAGACTGGAGGAATAACTGGTGAGAATAACGTCAGAAGAGACTCCGGTAAAGTTAGGCCGCTTGTGAAGTTAAGTGGGCGGCAAGCTAGAGAAATTAAAATGGCAAGAGAAACCATTTCTTCAGATCCTGAAACTGGAATTGAAATGACTAGGGATCAGGGGTGGATTCATAGAGTTACACGAGGTCATTTTGCAAAACAAGAGTCATAGGTTTTTTTGATTTGTTACAATAAAGAATGAAAGTTTCTGCCCGATTTGATGATTTAAAAGAGATAAGAGATTTATTTCCTAAAGATCTTCCAGTGGTGGGGGTAGGGGTAACGGCTTTTCCGAGATCCGGGCTTTCATATTTGTTGCCCAACTACAAGATTTTAAGTTTACTTGAGACAAATGATTTAAAATCGATTAGAGAAAAGTGTGAAGTAATCAGTGTAGAAAAGGATTTAAAAGGAGATTTTCCTGAGAAGTTTAATACCTCGGGAATTATTCAGATCCCACAAGCGAGTAAGTGGTTAAAGGAAAATGCTAAAGGTTTGTTTTTGTATAAAGCGAGTACAGTGACGGATAGGATTGTGGAAGAGATGGGAGTTAAGTTATTGAGTGCTCCAGGATCTGTTCGCAAAGTGTTTGAAAACAAAAAAGAGTTTAGAGTGGATGCTAAAAAAGCGGGCTTGAGAATACCTAAAGGAGAAACATTTTGGGTTGATGATTTAAGTGAGAGTAAATGGAAAGAGTTTAAAAAAGAGTTTGGTGAGAGATTGGTGTTTCAGTTGACTGATTATACGATTGGTGGTGGTTTAGGGACGTTTTTTATTGATACAAAGGAGGATTTAAAAGAGTTTAAGGAGTTTGTGAAAAGACGACGGGTGATTCGAGCTGAAGAAGGTCGAGTGATTGAGTGGGTTAATATAACAGAGAGGGTTGAGGGTAGGCAGGCTAGTATGAATGGTTGTGCGACGTATTATGGAACGGTAGCTAATGTGCTTCAAAATCAGATTATGGATCAGCCGGAGTTGGCGGCTTTGGCTGGAAGAAGCGGAGTGTGGTTGGGGCAGGATTGGCAGGTTCGATTTAGTGAGAAAGCTCAATTGGCAGCTGAAGAGCAGGTGAAAAAATGGGGAGAGTATATTTATAAAAAAGGTTACAAGGGGATTTTTGGCTTGGATGTGATGGTGACGGATAAAGATGAAGTAGTGGTGATTGAGTGTAATTCTAGATATACCGGAGCGTTTCCGGTGTTGACCATGGCGCAACTTGCTAATAAAGAGATGCCGATTGATGTGTGGCATTTGTTGGAGTGGTTGGGAGTGGAGTATGAGATGGATTTAGATGAGGTGCAGAAGGTTTATCAACAACCAAAAGAAGGAGCTTTTGTGATTTTGCATAACTTAGAGAGGAAGTTTGTGACGCCGACAAAGACGGTGAAGGCGGGGGTTTATCGAGTGGCCCGGCATTCGCCGGATGAGCCCTGCATTCGCAGGGTAAATCTTGCAAAGAATTCGACGAATGACATTCGTCATTCGACTATTGATAAAGTCAATGAGGCTTTGAAAGTTGAGTGGGTTAGACCGGGGTTTAGTTTGTTGGATTTAAGGACGAAAGATGAGTTAGTGTTAGCTGATCGTGTGCCGACTGAGGAGATGGTTCTTAAGCCAGCTGAAAGATTAGGAAGGTTGGTGTTTAATAGGCGGATTGTGACAGACAAGGGGAAGTTGTTACCAGAAACGAGAGAGATAGTAAAAGCGATTTATGATCAGTTTGAGTTAGCGGTAGTGGAGAACCCGGAAGAGAGGATTTAGTCTATGGGTTCAGAAGTATCATTTATTGATAAGCATGAATTTCTTGACCTATTCGTGGATGATGAAGGGAAAGAAATTAATAAACTATTAGGTGTTTTTGAAAACTTTCCTTTAAATGATGGAGAGAAAATGTTAGTAGAGGGAGTGGGTTCGGTTTTTACTAGAGGACTTGAAGCAGATGATGTTGATTTTGTAATTAGGCTGCAATTAGGCGGAGCCAAAAAAAATAGGGACAAAGAGGACCGTGATTATATATATAGAAGATTTGGAGAATATTTGATTGCTAGTTTTGACAACGTTAGAGAAAGAAAAAGAGAAGATAATAAAAAACCCAGTTCTCATCCAGAAAGAGGCTATGATCATTTAGGTTTTATTATGGAATTTGAAGAGTCTAGGTCTTTTCATTTGTCGATTAGGACAGCAGAATTAGAATTTGATTATGAGAGTAATACAGAAATAAGTATTGATGCTCATCTATATTCTGACGTAGTAGATCGACAATTAAGTTCTTTATTTGGTTTTGATAATGTTAACGTTATGAATAGTAAGCCGGTGTGTCTCTTGTTGTTGAAAGATGGAGATAGGGTAATGACTGATGGTTTTAAGGGTTATTGGATTCAATTGGAAAAACAGATTTAAGAATTTTTTCGGTCCTGCATTCGCAGAATAAATCTGGTTGAAGATTTAGAAGTTGAATGACATTCGTCATTCAGTTATTGGTAGAGATTGGGAGATTGAAAATTGATTGTAGTATTTTTTGAGCAACAAATTGAGGTTTTCCCTTATTTGGCCAGTCGTGGAGGCGGAGACCGGGATCAGAGTTGACTTCGATGATCCTGCATTCGCAGGACAAGTTTTTGTTAAGAGTTTTTTGGTTAACTGGCATTTGCCAGTTAGCTACTGGTTGGGTTAGGGGGCCTTTTATGATCATGTCGATGCCGATGATTTCTAAATCAATGGTTTTTGAAACTTTTTCAGCTAGTTTAGTTAGTGATGGGTGGATAGTAGATGGATCGATAGAAGTGACAGAACCACCGGTAGAGAAGTTGGGAATAGGGTAGAGAGTGATGGTTTTTTCTTGAGGCAAGGTGTCCTGCAGGGACAGACCCTGCAGGTTGAGATTGAATTGTAGGCGGGGCCAGTTACGCATGCGGTTTAGCATGCGCTTGCCGAGTTTTTCGTTTGATTTGAAGCGGCGATCATTTTCAGTTTCTATAAGTTGTCTAATAGTAGATTTACCGTCGCCGGTAATGGTGGGTGGGTCGCGACGAGCTAGACCGATGAGCTTGAAGTTTAGACACATGAATCGGTAGTCATTACCCTGGTGATAAGTTTCGATGATAACTTCTTGATAGTTTTCTAAGATCTGGTCAACGGCTTTTTGGCCAGCAACTTTATCTTTGATGTTTAAGAAGATGTATTTGCCTTTTTCACCGGTTGAAGGTTTGATAACTTGAGGAAAAAGGATGTCACAATCTTGGTAGTTTTGAGGAGAAGTGATGGTGGCGTGTCTGGGAGTAGGTAAGCCGGTGAGAGCGAGGGTTTGGAGAGTGAGGGATTTGTCTTTGGAGATTTTTCTGGCTTCAAGTGAAGTATTGATGCCAAAGCTTTTTTCAGTAATCAGGTGAGTTTTATTTTTATAGGTATATTCAATTTTAATCGGATCGTAGGATAATATTTTGGTTTTGATACTCAGTTTTTTGGCGGCTTTAAGTAAAATCAGGTGGTTGGTGTTGGTGATCATGGGTTGATTATATCAAGTGACTGATGTTTTAAAATAGTCACGTTAAGGTGGGCTTGCAGATTATCCATCAAGGTCCGGCCTCGAAGCTAAAGCTTCAAGAACGGACCTTAAGCTATAATGCGGATATATGAAAATTCTTGTGGCGATATCAGGGGGAGTGGACTCGTCTTTAGCGGCGGCATTTTTGGTAGAGGCGGGGCATGATGTAACTGGGATTTATTTAGATTGTTGGAGTGAGCCAGGTTGTAAAGTAGATTTGAATCGTAAGGATGCAATGCGGGTGGGGTTGAAGCTTAAGATTCCGATGAAGGTTTTGGATTTTAAAAAGGAGTATGAAAAGAGAGTGATGGATTGGTTTTTTACTGAGGTAAAAAAAGGGAGAACACCAAATCCGGATGTGTTTTGCAATAAAGAGATTAAGTTTGGGTTGTTGTCAGAGTGGGCGATGAAGCAGGGTTTTGATAAGTTAGCTACTGGTCATTATGCCCGGATTGTCCCTGCATTCGCAGGGCAAGATCGGTTAAAGAATTCGACAAATGCTATCCAGCATTCGGCTATTGGCAGAGAAATGAAACTATTACGAGCTGTTGATGAAAAGAAAGACCAGTCGTATTTTTTGTCTTTATTAAAACAAAGGCAACTGGAAAAAGTTATGTTTCCGGTAGGAGGTATAACAAAAGATGAGGTGAGGAAAAAAGCTAAAAAGCGAGGGATTCATGTATGGAATAAAAGAAGCACTAGCGGGATTTGTTTTATAGGGCATACGATTAGTTTTGAGGATCTTTTAAAAACAAGGATTAAGGAGCATAAGGGAGAGGTGATTGACATAAAAGGTAAGGTGATAGGCAAGCATAAAGGTCATCAGTTTTATACGATTGGCCAGCGACATGGATTTGAGGTCAAGCAGACTTCTTCGAACTCAAAAGCGTTATTTGTAGTGAGCAAAGATAGAGATAAAAATCAGTTGGTGGTGGGGGAGAAAAAGGAGTTGTTAAGAGATAGTTTTGAAGTGGAGGGGTGGTCCTGCATTCGCAGGATAAAGTCGGTTAAAGGGTTCTTGACGAATGATATTCATCATTCGACTATTGGTAGGTCGCAGAGAGGCTTGAGAGTAAGAATTAGACATCAAGGGAAATTAATAGGTTGTGTGGTTGATGGGAATAAAGTGAGGTTAAAAGAAAAGGTGTTTGGAGTTGCTCCAGGGCAAGTGGCGGTAATTTACCAAGGTGAAGAGTGTTTGGGCGGTGGAGTGATTAAAAGTTAGTAAACTACTCGTAGCGCACAGACCCTCATTCGTGGTCTGCCATCGTTAACCCAATCATCATATAGCTTGATTTCTTTGGAAGTTAAAGGGTATTTTCCGGCTGGTTTTGGTTCCCAGCCACCACGAGTTTCATTGGGCCAGTAGAGCTGATTGTTGTCGTCTTTTTCCACTCGAGACCAACATTGATTAGTTTGTGTGTAAGCATGATTGGTAGAAGGCTGATTGGTTTCTTCTAGAGGTTTTTGCTTTTCCATTATTTTATTGAGTTGTTCTCTATTTCTAACTGGTTGTTCTAGGCAGTCTTCGGGACAAGAAAAGTAGCTTTCTGAACAAGGGCAGCCGATGGCTTGGCAAGTGATTTTTGCGCAAACATTATCACCACACTTATCTTGACAAGTTGGTTGATCGGGTTGATATCGTTTATTGTTCTCTTCTTTGAGTTTCCTTAGTTTTTCTTGATGTTCTTGTTTAAGGTTTTGGTTTTTAAGCTGTTGTTCTAAGCTGGTAGCGATTTGATTGAGTTGTTGTTGAACTTGGATGATGGAAGTAGTGGGGTTATTGGTAGCGTTGGTGATGTTTTGGGTTGTAGTAGTTTGAGTGGTGGTTGATGTTTGGGAAACAGATTTGGTGTTAACTGCGGGCTGAGAAGGTTGGTTAAGAGTAGGTGGATTATCAACGGGGAGAGTGGAGTCAGTAATAAACTTTTCAGTTTCAACTTCAGGCTCAGGTTGAGTAATGGTTGGTGTGTAAGTTTGATCATCAAGGGGTCGGTCAGTAGTTTTTTGAAAAGTTGGTAGATAGGGTTGGGAGTCATCTTTGACTGAAGAAGATAGATCAGATTTAACTTGATCTAGTTGTTTAGTAGTTTGATGAACTTTGTTAATCAGTTCTAGGCTAGCGACGATTTTTTTATCTTCTGATTTAAGATTAGTAGTTGAGATTTGGGCAGCTTGGGCTTCGGTAATAATATCGTTAAGAATGGAGTGATCTGAAGGTTTTTGGATTAAGGCGATACTAGCTTCTTCAGTTCGTCGGTCAAGGAAGGTAAAGTGTAATTTGACTTCAAGCAGAGATTGTGGAGTTAAGGCTATGGCGATTTTTTCTAAGCCCCGTTTAATTGGGTAGAGAGTATCACCAGGAAGAGAGTTCCAAGAAGCCATGATGGCTGAAGCAGGGAGAGCTAACAGAAGAATCAAAACTGTAAAAGTGATGCTAATAACTTTTTTGAGCTGAAGGGGCATTATTAATAG
Source organism: uncultured Pseudomonadales bacterium (assembly GCA_964630755.1). Lineage (GTDB taxonomy): Bacteria > Patescibacteriota > Microgenomatia > UBA1400 > CG1-02-47-37 > CAZVYS01. The sequence continues at coordinate 51,595 of CAZVYS010000004.1, forward strand.
TTTGAAGGCTTGAAAGATTGAAGTCAAGAGGATATAATACGCTCTGCTATGACATAAACACGGACCAAAGTTTGTGGGAACTTCCTCGACTCTGGTCGGGGGTTTTTTTCGCCAAAGGCGAATAAATGTCTAGGAGCACTTTGAAAAGTAAAGATTAATTTTATTGTCAATTTAAGGAGTGGTAGAAAGTCAATTTTTTGAGCAATCAAATTTTTTTTGAGAGTTTGATCCTGGCTCAGGATGAACGCTGGCGGCGTGGATTAGG
>CAZVYS010000005.1:0-43225 GCA_964630755.1 uncultured Pseudomonadales bacterium
GAGTTACTTAGAGAAATGCTATGAAAAGGAAAAGTAGTAAAGAGCCTAATCGAGTGGAAGCGAATCTTTTTTTTGTTTCTGAAAAAGAAATAAAAAAATTAAATAAGAAACATCGAAAGCTAGATAAACCAACTGATGTTTTGTCATTTCCTTTAGGTCTAGCATTAGGACCAGATGGAGTGGTTAGATTAGGGGACATAGTAATTTGTAAGGCTCAAGCTAAAAAGAAAAAACACTCAATTTCTTTTTTAGTTAAACACGGTATGTTGCATTTGTTAGGGGTTCATCATTAATGGCTTTTTATTTAAAATATCGACCACAAAAAATAAAAGAGCTAGATTTAGAGTCGGTTAGACTGGCTTTAACTGAAGCATTAAAAGCAAAAGAAGTAGCGCATGCTTTTTTATTTGTAGGCCCAAAAGGAACAGGTAAAACATCTAGCGCTCGAATTGTGGCTAGGTCTGTAAATTGTGTTAAGAGAAAAAGTAATCAAGGGGAACCGTGTTTAAAGTGTGAGATGTGTAAGAATATCTTGAATGCAAAAACTCTAGATTTAATTGAGATTGATGCAGCTTCTAATAGGGGTATTGATGATATTAGGGATCTAAAAGCCAAGATCAATTTGACTCCGAGTAGGGCCAAGATTAAAGTCTATATTATTGACGAAGTTCACATGTTAACTACAGAAGCTTTTAATGCCTTGCTTAAAACATTAGAAGAACCACCGAGTCATGCTATGTTTGTTCTTTGTACTACTGAGCCACAAAAGTTACCAGAAACGATTACCTCAAGATGTTTTAGAGTTAGTTTTAATAAAGCAACTGAAAAGGAAATAGTTCGATCTTTAAGTAGAGTAGTAAAAGGAGAAAAGATCAAGATAAATAAAAAAGACTTGTTAGTGATTGCTAATAAAGCTAATGGTAGTTTTAGAGACGCAGTTAAGATACTTGAACAACTAGCTTCTGTGGGGAAAAGCATTAGCCGAAAAAGGGTTAAATCAGTTTTAAAAAGAGGTCTTGAAGATGGCAGTATTGATGACTGGCTAGTTTTGATTATTAATCAAAAAGTGGACAAAGCATTAGATTGGTTAAGTCAGGTAGTTAACAAGGGAGCTGATGTAAGGCAGCTAGCTAGAGAATCAGTTGAAAGATTAAGACAATTGTTGATGATTAAGTTAGAAGTTGAAAAAGGAGATGATTTATTCAAAGAGCAGACAGTTGAGGTAGTTAAGCAGTTAACTTTTTATTTTCATCAGGCTGCAAGAGAGATAAAAGGAGCGGTGATTGAAAGCTTGCCGCTTGAGTTGATGATAGTTGAGTGGTCATCTTTTAATAAAGACAAAGCTGCTGCTGCTGATGATGATGAAAGAGAAGCATTAGAAGAAGAAAAAGTACCTAAGACAACTAATTTAAAAAAAAGCTCAGGAAAATTAAGTATAGCTAAAGTAACTGATAAATGGCAGGAAGTATTAAAAGCTTTAAAGCCACATAATCATAGCTTGGAAGCTTTACTCAAAGCGACTAAGCCAAGCGGTTTTGATGGGGGAGTTTTGGTTTTGGAAGTGTTTTATAAGTTTCATAAGGAAAGACTAGAAGATGATCGGTATCGGCAACTGGTAGAAACAGTGGCTTCTGAAATTTTAAGTAAACCAGTAAAAGTAAGATATTTACTTGGGGATAAAGTTAGGACAGTGGAGAATAAAAATAGTCAGGATGATAATGTTTCTGGTAAGATAGATAAAGATATTATTAAAACAGCCGAAGAGGTTTTTGGAGTGGAGGTGAATTGAATTTATGGCATTTGATAAAGTAAAACAACTTGGTCAGCTTAAGAAAATGCGAGATCAAGCCATGGCTATTCAAAAACAACTAGCTCAAGAAGAGATAGCATTAGATGAAGGTGGTATTAAGATAGTTATTTCTGGTGATCAAAAATTAAAAGCTCTTGAAATAGACGGAATGAGTAATGCTAGAGTTCTAGATTTAATTAATAAAGCTATAAAGAAATCCCAAGAAGTGGCTGCTAAGAAGTTGGCTGAAATGAGCGGTGGTTTGACTGGTATGTTAAAAGGTCAAGGTCTTGGTGGAGGACAGTAGATTTATATAGTTTCAATCTTAATTTTGGTGCCGATCGGAGGGTGATCAAATTGACTTGAGGCATTTCCAGAACGTAAAAATACTTCCATAAATGGATCGTCTCCGCCCGAGCTTCCAGGAGCAAAAGCTAGATCACCAGATTTGACCTCAAAATTTCCGTTGGTATAGAAACCAGTTTGATAGATGTGATTAATAATAACTCTAGTTTTTGAGCCTGGTTTTAGCTTGACTGTTGAATAGCGAATAGTGGTTTTGATGTTGCCGTAAGAATCAATATGCATGATTTTGTTTTTAGGAATGTTGGCAATAGAGTCAACAGGTAGTTTTTTACCCAAAGTTTCTTTTTTTTGATCTTTTAAAATATTAACTACAGCTTGAGGGTAAAAGTCACGAGAGCGGAATTGCGAACCTTTGTTTGAGACTTTAATTTGATGAAATTCTTTAATATTATTTTTAATAAAACTAAAGCAGTGGCCTGCATCAACAGCACAAATTTCAACTCCATTATCAAGTAAAGCATACTTTAGTTTTTCACCTTCGTTTTGGGATCTTTTTTGGGAATCGTCGGTTCGAGGAGCGGTGTTGCTAAATACAAACATGTTTTGACTGGGATTATATAAAGCCAGTTGAGCAATAATAAAGCCTGTATTTAAAGTAGAGAACGGGGGAGTGGAAATGGTATGAATTTCTGCCTGTGGAAGTAAGTTTTTAAAACGTTGGGCTACTTCTGCAAAAGCTAGATCACCAGTACCGTAGTCAGCGATAATGTGGATATAAGGATAGTTAGATTTCACCTTTTTATTGTAAAGGTAAGTAAAAGATACGTCAATGATCTGTGGTATACTGAGTTATGAAACTTGCCCGTGCCGTGACCAGGTTGATTGAGTCTTTTGAGAAACTTCCGGGCATTGGTCCAAAGACAGCCCAAAGATTAGCTTTTTATTTACTTTGTAATCCACAAAAAGAACTAGATTTTTTTGCACATTCTTTAACTAGATTAAAAAAAGATACCAAAGAATGTGGAGTTTGTTTTAATGTGTCAGAATCAGACCCATGTTATATTTGCACGGATGGAAGTAGAGATAATAAAAAGATTTGCATGGTTGAACAACCTTTAGATGTGTTGGCGATTGAAAAAGGAGGGTTTTATAATGGGCAATATCATGTTTTAGGAGGAGCTATTTCTCCTTTAAATAATATAGGTCCTGAAGAGCTACATATTTACGACTTATTTCCAAGATTAAAAAATGGTAAAATTCAAGAACTAATTATTGCTACTAATCCAAACATGGAGGGTGAAGCAACAGCCATGTATATTAAAAAAATGATTAATGACAAAAAAATAAAAATAAAAATCAATCGCCTCGGTAGAGGATTACCGATCGGGGCAGATTTAGAGTACGCAGATGAAGTAACATTAAGTAAAGCCTTTGAAGGTAGAAGGGAATACTAAAGGATTACAATTATGAAAATATATTTTTCAGCAGCTATTTTGTATAAAAAGAATAAAGAAGATACTTATCGAAAGATAATCTCGATACTTAAAAAAAATAATTATCAAGTGTTATCTTACGGAGTTTTGGATAAAGAAATTGATGTTATTTTAAAGCAAACAGATAAGCAAAGGATAGAGTTTTATAATAGTGTGATTAAGTGGATCAATGAGTGTGATTTAATGATCACTGAAGCCTCTTTTCCGTCTACGATTCATATAGGGCATGAGATTAGCTTAGCGATTGAGAAAAATAAACCAGTGATCGCTTTACATGAAAAAGGAAAAGAGCCGTTTTTCTTAAAAGGTATAAATACAGATAAGTTGTTTTTAGTTGAGTATGACTTAGATAATTTGGAAAGAGAGATAAAGCAAGGCATTGATTATGCAAAAGATCAAATGGATACTAGGTTTAATTTTTTTATCTCTCCAAAGATAGGTAATTATCTAGATTGGATAGCGAAAAAGAAAAAGACTCCACGGGCAGTTTATTTAAGAAAACTGATTGAAGAAAACATGGAAGAGAATCAAGACTACAAAGGTTAGTTAAAGATAGATTTTAGCCAACTGAAAAAATTGAACTGAGAAGGGGATTGGGTTGAATCTTCATCTTGGTCGTCATTGTTATCGGTATCTTCATTTGGATGAATAGTAATAGTTACTTTAGTTTTTTGAGAAGTAGTGGTAAAGGTGTTGGGAAGATTGGCTAGTAAAACAAGACTGATAAAAGTTAGAGTAAGGAAAAATAATCGTCGCGGTTTGGGCATTATCAAAGTATATCATAAGAATTTGAGGGTTGACAAAAATTATCTATATGTATTAAATGTGTGTAATAAAGGGATCCTAAAAAAATGAAAAACTTAAAACCGTGGCGTTACTTTATAGGGATATTTTTTGTAGGGTTAATTGGATTGAGTTTTTTAATTGATCTAAAAGTGAGTCAGCCAGTTAAGGAAATTAGCATTAATAACTTAGAAGTGGTGAGTGAAGAAGATGGGCCGGTAGTTAGTTTTGATTTAGTTAATCATAGCGAAAAGCAACAAGAGATTTCTGAGCTTGAGGTTGGTTTAAATAACTTAGCTGGGATGACTTTAGATAGGGTCGATGTAAGTGAGCCAGTCGTACTTGAACCGGGCAATAAACGAAGAATCGAGATGGCTTGGGGTGATAAAGTGGGTGCAAAGGGGTGGTTGTGGACCAATATTAGACTAGAGGGTAGTCAAGCTCATCAACAGTTAAGTTTCAGTTGGCCTAAGTTAGATATAAGCTCACCAATGTCGCTACTAGCTTTTTCACCAGTGATTTTGTGGTTTGTAGTTAAACGTAGTTTTTTCACATAATCTTCACACGCTAGGGATAGTGTCTTCCTATAGTATTGACTACTAAATGCAGGGTCTTGACAAAGTGTTAAAAATATCACTATACTTTGATATAGTTGTTTTAAGTTTGATTTATTAATGACAGACTTATAGCAAACAAAAAAACCTAATATGACCGTGACATTAAAAAAGTTTGGGGATTTTTATTTTAAAGCACCGTAAGCTTAAAAAGCTTAAAGGTGTTTTTTTTATTGAAAACACATATCTAACAAATAAAACCTTGAAAGGGGGTGAAAATAATATGACAAAAACAATCAAAAAATTAATCGCTACTGGATCTTCATTAGTACTGCTTGCTAATGCAGCTTCACCTATACTAGCTGTTGCTTTGAATGATGATGTAACAACTGTAGTTAACCAAGGAGTTAATGCTGGTGCACTTACCATGCAAGCTCCTGATGATGTAACTATGGATGATGTTACTGTATCTTCAGATACACAAACAGTTGGCGGTGGCGCTTTTTCTGGCGATGGAGATAGTAACGAAGCTAACAACTGGAAAGTTGATGATGCTCGTGGACACAAGCCTACCCTTCGACCAGGATGGAGTTTAACAGTAGTTGCTGATGACTTTTCTGATGGCGATGCCGAAGAATCTGTTATTGACGTGACTAACTTAACAACTACTCCCAACGATGCTGAAGCATTTTTTTCAGCTAATGTTGCTGATATGAGTTTAGGTGGCGCAGCTGCCTTTACTGATGCAGATGACGATGGTACATCAGATGCTAATAGTGTAGCCTCTGCTCCTGCCACTAAAGGTAGGGGTCGTTTTCAGGGAGATGTGGGTTTAACCTTAGTGGTACCTGCAAATACAGATGCTGTTGAATACAGTACGACTTTGACATACACGGTTTCCTAAAAAAACCGCCCCGACGATTAAGTCGGGGGGACCCTAAAACCGTGACGTTTGGGCGCTAACATATTAGCAAACTTAACAACTAAATGTCAAGAGAACCATTCCGGGATAACCCCCGGAATGGTTTCTCGCAGTCATGAAAGAAATAATAATAGCTTTATTACTATTAAGTTTTTTTATTTTAGAAATTAAGTGGGGTAAAGCTGAAGAGCTTAAAGTCCATTTTAGCAATGCTAAATTTTGGTCTGGAACTGAGGTAATTAGTATAGCTACTGATAGTCAATTTAATCAGCTAACAAACAAGTTTAACAATCGGGAAAAATTGAATTTTAAAATAGAAAGTAGCCGAATCAAGTTATTAAAGGGTAAAAATTATTTGAATCTCGAGGATAAGAACGGAAATAAACTTGAAAATAAAGCTCTCATAAAGAGAGAAGAGAATGGTTTATTTAAGGCAGAACTGGAACTATCTGATCTTGAACCTGGACCATATTTTATATCAGTTAACATGAATGGTTATGGTAAGAGGCGAAAACTTGAAAGGCTGCTTTTTAAGCAAATCATAACAATAGATGACCAAGAGGAATATTTAAAGTGGTTTCAGGCAGGAAAAGAGGACGAAATGAGCTTGGGTGTGGGTCAGAATCGACAGATGGGTTTTAAGCTGAGTTTGGGTAATGGTGAGGCAGTCTATTCAAATTTTAAGGTCAATGATTATTTAGGTAATCGGCAACAAATAGATAATTATCAAATTAGAGAAGTTGATGGAGTATATTTAGTAGATTTGAATTTAAATGGCTTGGATTTAAATGACGATCAATGGTACTTTTTAAGCTATGATGTAACTTCAGAGACTGATAAGCGATATCGGGGAGCGAAAAGCTTTTATGTTAAGGATAGTTTGCCTGAGGCATTAATTGAGTTACCAGAAGATAAATCCGAGGTTAGTGGTCAGGTTGAGGTGAGGGGAACAGCTAAAGATGAGTTGTTTTATCATTATTACGTTGATGTTGAAGGTAAAAATGGGATTAGTTTGGTGGAAGGGATACAAACAAAATTAGTTGAAGAGGATTTGTTGGTTACTTGGGATACAGACAATTTTGACAAAGATAATTATAGTTTACGGTTGACAGTAGTAGATTGGGTGGGAAATCAGGGGCAAATGGAAGTTAGAGTTAAGTTAAAAGGACACACTAAGAAGTTTAGATTAGAAGTGCCTAGAAAGGTCAAGATGGAGGAAATTGAGGTGTTAACTTTTCCTCAAGTTAGTCATGGTCAGATGGGCAAAAACAATGGTAAAAAAGGAATTGAGGTTGAAGATGATCGAGGAGCTTACACTGGTTGGAGTGTGACTGGATCGATGACTGATTTTACTAGCGATGAACAAGTGATTGAGCTTAATAATTTATTGATTCAACCTCAGAGACCGGTGGTAGTTAAAGGGCAGACTGAAGGCCTTCAGGCTGGAGGGTCGATTCGGCCAAACGTTAATGAGATTTTTAGTTTTATGAATGCAGATACTGGTTATGGTAATGGTAAGTATAGGCAGCAGGTGTTATTGGATTTAGATATTAAGGCAAATATATCAGCTGGAGATTATCAATCACAATTAATAATTACTTTGCAATAATCCCGATTAAATGCGGGACAAGGGGGGTGAAAATAATGAAAAAAATACTAATTAGTTTATGCTTGCTTTTTGTAGCTGTAACTACAGTTAAGGCAGCCAGTTTCGGGGGCTTGGGGATTTATCCAACTAATCCAGTTGAAGATGTTCCATTATCTTCTTCTTGGTTTATATATAACTTAGTGCCTGGAGAAGAAAAAACTGACACGGTTACAGTTCAAAACACTAGCGAAGAGACTCTGTCAGCTAAAATTTACGCTGTTGATGGAACTACAACACGAGATGGAGCTTTTGCCCTTTTAAATGAGTCAGATCCTAAAAAGGATCTTGGTTCATGGGTGGATTTACCTGTTACAAAAGTAACTTTGGCTCCAGGAGAAAATAGACAGATTAACTTTGATATTAAAGTGCCTAGTGGAGCTAAAGTGGGTAGTCATTTAGGTGGAATTGTACTTGAAAACCTTAAGGTTGGTGAAGGTAAAGGAGTCGACGTGGTTACCCGAGTAGGGGTGAGAATATATGAGACAGTACCAGGTGTATTGGTTCGATTGCTTGACTTAACAGATTTATCCTGGAAGTTAGTGAATGACAAAGTTAATTTAATGTTTAAGTTGGAAAATTCTGGAAATGTTCACTTAGATCTTAAGGGTAAGATTGAGTTTATAAACCAATTCACTGGTAAAGTCGTGGTTGAAGAAGAAGCTGATCTTAGAACTGTATTGCCAGAAAAACCAACTGAAGTACCCTATGTTTGGCAAAAAACACCTTTGCTAGGTAGCTATGTAGCTCGGGTAACGATTGATTACGGTAATGAAGCCGAAATAATCGAGCGAGAAGTTCGCTTTATGTATGTAACTAAAAAAGCGTTGACTCTAGCTGGAGTTGGTTTTGTAGTCTTGTTAGTAGCTAGAGCTATAGCAGCTAGCAAAAGAAAGAGAAGATAAATGAAGAAGTGGTTAGTAATAGCCATATTATTATTGATCGGGATGGGCCCCGTTCCACGATTGTGGGGCGGGGCGGGGGCCCAGGAAGCTGGCGGTTTGGGGATTATTCCGGCAGTAGTGGATGCTAATGATCCAAATGGATCTTGGTTTGTGTATGAGCTTGAACCTGGAAAAACTATCAATGAAAAAGCGGCAGTTATTAATCTGTATGACGAGCCAGTTGAAGTAGAGGTTTATCCAGTTGATGCTACAACTACTAAAGATGGGGCTTTTAGTTTAAAGCAGAAAAATGATGAGATAGAGTCTGTGGGTGGATGGGTTGAGGGATTGCCATTAAAACTTAGTTTGCAAGCTAAAGAACGTCAGATTATTGATTTTAGTTTTACTATTCCAGAAGGAACTGAGCCTGGTGATTATTTAGGTGGTTTGGTGGTCCAAAAGGTCAGTGTAGATGAAACCAAGATGCAAGTAAAGACTGTGGTTAGGACTGGAGTAAGAATTTATTTAACAGTTCCAGGTGAAGTTAAGCGGGAGATTGAGGTAACTAAACTAGAGTTTAAGAAAATTAAGGGTAAATACAAGTTGCTTTTAAGTTTAAAAAATACTGGCAATGTTCGACTTGAAAACATGCTAGTTAAGTTGAATTTAAAAAGTAAGTGGGGATGGCCGCCTGAGTCCAGGGCCTCCTATCCGCAAGCTGCAGTTATGTTTCCGGGAAAGGAAATTAGTCTGGAATTACCTTGGGAAAACTCAAAACCAATCTTAGGCCAGTTTGATCTTAAGATAGAAGTTATATTTGGAGAGATACTGAAGATTAATAAGAGCTTAAGTTTGTGGATGATAGATTGGTTGAAGTTAGGGATAGCGATAGGCAGCTTAATTGTTTTAATCGTATGGTTTAAATTAACGGCTAAGAAAAGAAAGCAAAAAAAGCTTTTAAGACAAAAACAAAAAATAGAACGAAAGAAAATGATTGGCTTTTCAACTAACAATAGAAAGTTGAAAAAACATGGAGATGAGGTTGATTGGTTACTAAAAGAAATTCGAGTGATTATAAGAGAAGAGCTTCAAGAGATGGCAAGGAATGGTCAGCTAGATGATTTTAAGAAGGGTAGTCGTAAGAGATTAAAAACACCAAGGGGTTTAAAGTTACCAAGAGGAATTCATAGTGAAGCTGTTTCTAACGGGAATAAAAAGAAGTTCTTCTTTAGTAAACTTAAGCAAAAGAGTAAGAAGTAGTGACAAATCATGGGACGATCGTCCCATGAAAATGATATACTTAGTTAATGGCTAAGAAGTATAAGATTATTGACAGAGTATTAATTGGAGTGACTATATTAGATGAATTATTGGATCAAACTGTTGGAGCTGGTTCTAGAGCTTATCATGCTAGAAAATTAGCTTTTTGGACGCCGCCGAATTACAAAGGGACTAATCTTAATCAAGCAATTAATCGGATGTTAAGAACCGGATATTTGCACAAAGAAATTGTTAAGGGTGAACCAGTTTTAAGAATAACTAGAGGAGGAAAAAAAAGACTAAAAAGAGACTTTTCATATTTTAGAATGCAGGATAAAAAATGGGATGGTTATTGGCGATTAGTAATTTTTGATATCAGTGAGAAAAAAAGATATCTAAGAAATTCATTAAGAAGAAAATTAAAGGAACTAGGTTTTGGAATGTGGCAAAAGAGTATTTATATTTCACCTTTTGATTTTGAAGAAGATATTTATGAATTTTTGTTGAGTAAGAAATTATTAGGAATGGCTTATGTGTTAACTGCTAGACATAGATTAATGGGGGATGCAAAACAGTTGGCTAGCCAAGTTTGGCCTGTTGAAAAAATCAATAAAGAATATGAAAAACTTGATGATCAATTAAAAAAACTAGAAACTGGGATTGAAAAAGCGATTTTATATCAGAAACTAAAACAAATAAATGAAGATTACTTACAATTATTACTATTAGATCCTTGTTTGCCAAAGCAGTTACTACCAAATAGTTGGTATGGATTTAAAATAAAAAAGAAGTTATTAAATTTCTTTAAATAGTGATTCAAATCATGGGACGATCGTCCCATGAAAATGATTGGTTTTAGATAGTTGATTTGTATGTTAGGATGGATATTGTTAGATATTTTTGTAAATTGATAAATTTATATGCCTAAACAAATAGTTAGAGATGTATTTGGTGAGCTTTTAGAAACTGGTAAAGCTACAGCCAAAGCAGGCAAAAAGGCGGCTTCAGATATTGCTTCACAAACTGCAAAGACTGTGGCCGGTCATAAACCAAGATCTGGTGATAGTTCTGCTTGGCTTGAAAGAGCAAAAGCTAAAAAAAAGGTAGGAAGACAGTCTAAGCAGCAGACAGAAGAACAAGCTAGAGGTGAGCAAATACAAAAAATGCAAGAGATGGATAAGAAACAATCTCAACAAGCATATAATCAAATCCAAGATCAAATTAAACTAATTCAACAAAGAAGAGCTCAACAGCCAAGAAAGTATGTGACTGGAAAGGCAGACTTTGATGATGAGCAGGTAAAAGACCCAGAAACATTTTTTGAAAAGATGAAAAAGAAAAAAGAGGAGATGAAAAATAAAATATTACCTTGGACTAAAAAGAAAGGAATGGGTACTGGTGAGATTAGAAGGGGAGCATCTGGATGAAGTTATATAATTCTTTAACTTCTAAACTTGAAGAGTTTAAGCCATTAAGACAGGATAGAGTAGGGGTTTATACTTGTGGGCCAACGGTTTATGACTATGTTTCAATAGGTAATTTTCGGACTTACTTTTTAGGAGATTTAGTAGTTAGAGCTTTAAGATGGCTTGATTACAAGGTTAGTTATATTATGAATATTACTGATGTTGGACATTTGACTGGAGATAATTTAGGGGATGCTGATACAGGCGAGGATAGGCTTGAGAAAGGAGCTAAAAGAGAGGGAAAGACAGCTTTTGAGATTGCAAAGTTTTATACTGATGATTTTATTAAATCATTTTTAAAACTAAATTTAGTTAAACCAGAAAAATTTACATTAGCAACAGAATATATTAAAGAACAAATAGAGTTACTTAAAAAGATTGAATCAAAAGGCTTTACGTACAGAATCGATGATGGGATATATTTTGATGTAGTTAGTTTTGAAAAGGCGGGGAATAAATATGGACAGTTGTCTACTTTGGATGAGATTAGTAGTCATGGGGTAAGAGTAAAACAAAACAAACAAAAAAAAGATTCAAGGGATTTTGCTTTGTGGAAGTTTTCGCCTAAAGACAAGAAAAGGCAGATGGAGTGGGAGAGTCCTTGGGGAGTTGGATTTCCTGGTTGGCATTTAGAATGTAGTGCCATGAGCATGAAGCATTTGGGAGAGCAGTTTGATGTTCATGTTGGCGGTGAAGACTTAAGGTCAACTCATCATCCAAACGAGATAGCACAGAGTGAAGCTGCCACTTTGAAAAAGCCGTTTGTTAAGTATTGGCTTCATGGTGCTTTTTTAAAGGTCGATGGTGGTCGAATGGGAAGAAGTTTGGGAAATACTTATACTCTTCAAGATTTAAAGGAAAAAGGTTTTTCTGCAATGGATCTTAGGTATTTTTATTTAACAGGACATTATCGAAAGCCACTTAACTTTACTTTTAGGTCGATTAGGGCTTCAAAAGAAGCTTATTCTAAGTTAAAATCTGCGGTGGTTGGTTGGCAAGGAGCTAAGACAAGGACAAAACTTTCAGAGGAGAAGTTGCAGAAACTTCAAGGCCTGGCCTTGAAGTTTAGGCAGGCAGTGGAAAATGATTTAAACATGCCACAAGCGTTAGCTACGGTATGGGAGATGGTCAAATCAAATATTCCTGATTATGATAAATATGAATTGATCAGTGGTTGGGATAGAGTTTTAGGCTTAGATTTAACTGAAGTTTCTAAAAGCGAAGTCAAGATTCCAGAAGAGGTTATTAAGTTAGCTGAGAAAAGAAAACAATTTCGGCAAGAAGAAAAATGGGATAAAGCTGATGAGGTTAGAAGAGAAATTGAGAATAAAGGATATTTGATAAAAGATTTAGGATCGGAATTTGAAGTAATGCAAAAATGAGTGAGGGTATTCAAAAACTTTCAAGACGAGATTTTGGCAAGGGAGCAGGGATACTTACCGCTTCTGTTATATTGGGTCCATTAGTAGAAAAAATATTTTCCAATAAAAAGATACGAGCTGAAAAACAAGTTGGCAAAGAAGAGTTGATAATCCAAGAAGTAGACGGTAACAGAATTTATCTAAATAAAAACAGAATTCCAGTTAGGTGTGAGACAAGAGATGGGCAAAAGATTTTATTTGATCTAAAAGAAACTGAGAAAGCAAGACAAAAAGCCATAGATTCAAAAGACAGTCAGGTATTGAAATTAATCTCAGTTATTCAGGAAGAAAAGAAATATATTGAAAGTTCTGTTCAACCAAGAACAACTGAGCTGCCAAGTGATGTTTTATCTGAAGAAGAATTAGGTCAAAAAGGAGTGAAGATAATTCAAGCAGAAGCTACACAACTACATATTAGAAAAGGAGCTTTTGAAAAAAATGAGCCTTTAGAAGAGTTTAATAATAGTGATAGAAAGTTGATGGTAGTTTTGGTTGATGGTCCATATTTATTCCAAAGATTTTTAAGTGATCAAAAATATGATGAAGTTAGAGAAGCAGCGCATGGAATTGACTCAGGGAATATATCTTATTATGGTGATAAGTACGATCAAGTGACTCCAGAAGTGATGAGCGAAATTAGACAAAAAGAAATTAAAAGATTAAAGAATGATGTTTCAAGTATAAAAAAAGATCAAGAAGGATTAACTAGTTATTCTATAGTAAGAGAGAGGATGCAAAAAGATTTGGTGTATTTTGAAAGCAGGATAAAAGCATTAGAAGATGGTGTATTAACTGATGAAGATCTTGCCCTTTATTTTTCAGTTGGAATAAATCGCTTTTATGCTCAAGGTTGGTATAAAGAAAATTATCAAGGTAAAACATTAATATTTATGGCAGTTACTCAAAGAAAACCTAGGGATTTATTTTCGATTTATTTTGACTCAGATGGTAAATGTCAAGCAACTTCTTACAAAGATACCGTGATGGCATTGCATAAAGGGTCAAAGCCAAGATTAGAACAAACACACCCAGAACCTGTTAAACCTTTATCAGGAGAGGTATCTCATCCTGGATGGGTAGTTCGACATGAATTAAAACATGACAAAACTAGATTAGAGCCTAATTCTTCATATGATGAAGAAATGATGGATCAGTTAGTGATTGAAGATTTAAGTGTAGCTTATGAAATTTGGCGGAATTCTCTGTCTGGTAAAAAATCAAATGGAGATGAGAAATATCATTTTGTGTTTAGCTTGCCTGAAGACGAGGGTGGTGGATATATACTAACTCAAAAACAGCCAAAAGTAGAGAAAAAAGCGGTGACTTGACATTGGGAGTTTAATTCCTTTATGATATCCGAGTGGCCAAAAAACAGCCTTTGATATTATCAGTTAGTGAGCGTGTAAAACTAGACCTAGAAATACTGGGAGGTAAGGCCTACAATTTATTCAAGATGTCGAGTATTGGCGGAGTAAAAGTACCGCCTTTTTTTGTGGTTTCTTCTGTGTTGTACCGGAAACTTTTAAAAGTAGATGAAGCTAGGCAAATTAGAGAAGACATTGTTAGTTTAAAAAAGAGTAGCTTGAGCCAGATTGAACGGAAAGCAAAAAAGATTAGACAATTTTTCCATAAGATTGAGCTAGATGATGAAGATCTTGAGTTAATAAAAAAAGCTTATCAGCAATTAGGCCATAATTGTCCAGTGGCAGTTAGATCTTCAGCTACTTGTGAAGATTTACCTGAAGCTTCGTTTGCTGGCCAGCAAGATACTTATCTAAATATTCGGGGAGAAAAGGAAGTGGTTAAAGCAATTAAGAATTGCTTGGCGTCTTTGTTTACAGTTAGGGCCATAGTTTACAGAAATGAGCAGAAGATTAGTCATAAAAAAGCGGCTTTGTGTGTAGTGGTTCAAGAAATGATCGAGTCAAAAGTATCCGGAGTTTGTTTTTCAGTTGAGCCAACTACTGGTTTTCCAGAGGTGGTTAGAATAGACGCGTCTTATGGATTAGGTGAAGCCATTGTTCAGGGTTTGGTGACTCCAGACGCTTTTATGGTATCTAAAAAAGGCTTTATTCTACAAAAAGAACTAGGCCAAAAAGAAAAGCAGATAATCTATGCTTCAAAAGAAATTAAAACAGTAAATGTGAGTGATAAGATGGCAAAAGAGTGGTGTTTAACAGAAAAGCAGGTTTTAAAAATAGCTAAACAAGTAATCCTCTTAGAGGATTATTACAAGCATTTTGTAGATGTTGAGTATGCGATTGACAACAAAGACAGGATTTTTATCGTACAAGTTAGGCCAGAAACTAAATGGCAAGTATTAAAAAACAAGAATCCATATTTAATTCCGATTAAAAAAGCCAGAATTACAGGATTAGGTAATTTAAAACCTGTTATTACTGGTTTAGGAGTATCTCCAGGGGCAGCTAAAGGAAAAGCTGTGTTTTTAAAAAGAGGAGATCCTTTGGCAAAGGTTAAACGAGGGGATATATTAATGGCTCGAAGAACTGATCCAGATTTGGTTCCAGCCATGCAGATTAGTGGCGGTGTGGTAACAGCCAGCGGAGGAAGAACTTCTCATGCGGCTATTGTTTCTCGAGAACTAGGAATTCCGGCAGTGGTAGGAACACAAGCGATTGACGAGTTAAAAAAATTAAATGGGAAAACTTTAACTATTGATGGTGGCAGTGGTGCTGTTTATGATCAAGAATTAAAATTAGTTAAGGACGCAAAAGACATTGATGTAAAAAAATTACCAAAGACAAAAACCAGAGTTGGGTTGATTTTGGCGGATATTAACCAAGCCTTTAAGTTAAGTAAGTTAGCAGAAAATGATTTTGAGGTTGGATTGCTTAGGGCAGAGTTTATGTTAGGTCAGATAGCGGTTCATCCGAGAGCCTTAGATGAGTTTGATAGTGGAAAACTGAAAAACAAATCTAGTGAAGTTTATAAGCAAGTTAAGCAATCTTTAAGATCACGGGGTTACACAAATGGGAAAAAATATTTTATTGAGTCCTTGGCGTCGGGCTTGGGTAGTTTTTCAACTGCTTTTAAGGGTCGGTCCGTGATATATCGAACCACGGATTTTAAGACAAATGAGTACAAGGATCAATTAATTGGTGGAGCTTTTTATGAGCCTGATGAAGAGAATCCAATGATTGGAGATAGGGGAGTAGGTAGATATATACAACTTAATAATTTAAAGTTTTTGGGTTGGGAGCTTGAAGCTATAAAGTTAGCCAAAAGCAAATATCAGGCAAAAAATTTAGAGATAATGTTGCCATTTATTAGAACATTAACTGAAGCCAAGATGGCACTTGATTATATTTATACCAAGATAAATAAAAAGGAATTTAAGATGATTGCCATGGCTGAGATTCCATCAAATGCTATGTTGGCTTTGGAGTTTTTAAAGCTATTTGATGGTTTTTCGATTGGTAGTAATGACATGACTCAACTTACTTTGGGGGTGGATCGAGATAATGAGAAATTGCAGCCTACTTATGATGAGCACGATCCAGCTGCAATAATGGCTTTTTTAACGACTATTTTTGCAGGCTTAAAGTTAAACAAAAAAGTTGGCTTTTGTGGTCAAGGAGTATCTGATAGCGTGATTATTGCCGGACTGGCTAGCATTGCCGGGATTACTTCAGCTTCAGTAGTGCCAGATAGATATTTGCAAACTAAAAACTTGATAGCTAAGCTTGAAAAACAAAAAGTTAAAGTTAAAGATTTAGGTAAATGGTTAAACTTACAGTTTAAAAAGAGATTAAGAGAAACCAAGAAAACTAAAAATGGAATGCAAGTTATTAAAGCTAAGATTTATGCAGATCTTGATTGGAATCGAGTAGTAAAAGCTTCAATGCAGTTAGCTGGTTTTAACAGTTTTACTGATCTACAAAAAAGAATTGATAAACGTGGCTAAAAAAAAGCTTAATTTGTCAGATTATTATCAGAGTTTAAAGCCTTCACCTTTAAGAGGGGCAAGGCAGATCGCTTCTAAAAGAAAAGATAAGGTAAAGATTATTGATTCGTCAATTGGTAGTGTGGGATTGCCAACAAATTCTGAGATTCAAAAAAGAATGAGAACTTTAATGGGTGGTTTTAAAGATAAAGCTTTACCTTATACTTCAACCGAAGGAACTGATGAAGCAAAACAAGCGTTTGTTAATATTTATAGAAGTTTAGGAGTAGATATTAAAGATAAGCTGATACATATTACAGCTAGTGGATCTTTAGGAATGCAGTATGTAATGCTAGGATTGTGTGAGAAAAACAAGCCTTTGGCAGGATTTTCGCCGATGTATGCTAACTATTTAAGTTATGGAAAGCGTTTTAATTTACCAGTGGTTAGTTTAAAAAGAGTTTTAAACGATAATGGGGTATTTACTATTCCAGGTAAAAAGGAAATTGAGTCTTTTATTAAAAGGACTAGGCCAGCTGCTTTGCTAGTTATTCCGGCTGATAATCCAACTGGAGCCTACTTTGATCAAAAAAAGATTGACTTTTTAGCCAAGCTTTGTGTTAAGTATAAGATGTGGTTGGTGAGTGATGAAGCTTATTTTGGCTTGTATTATCAGGGTAAAAAAGATGTTAGTAGTATTTGGAGAGTAACAAATAAACAAGTATTGGGAATTGAAGGGAGAAGAATTGGAATTCACTCGGCTTCAAAAAATATGAATGCTTGTGGGTTAAGAATTGGAGCAGTAATTACTGATAATGAAGAATTTCATCAAAAAGCAGTTAATTGCGCTAGTGCAGATTTATGCGCTGGAATTGTTGACCAGTATTTGTTTGGAGCCTTAGCAAATGCAAGTCAAGTAAAAATTAGAAAGTTTTTAGCTGATTTAAGATTACATTATTTTGAGATGCTGTCTCGATTTAGAGATAAGTTAATAAGTTTAAATCCAAGATTAATTGTTAGTATGCCAGAAGCTTCAATTTACTCAGTAGTAGATTTTAAAAATGCCACTCCTAAAGATTTTAAAGCCTTGGATTTTATTAATTGGGTGGCAGAAAAAGGCAAGGTAATGATAAATGGTAAACCATATATTATGATTGGGGCTCCGATGAGTGGTTTTTATCAGGTGGGGAAGAATGAGAAAAATCCAGGCGATACTCAGATGCGAATCGCTTTTGTTAGAAGTAAAAAAGAAATGCTCCTTGGAGCTGAGGTGTTAGCTAAACAGCTAGAGTTGTACTTGAACCGTTAGTTTATCTTTTCCTTGAGTGACTTCTTATATATTAGAATTATAGGATGAATTGTTGTATAATAGAGTTATTAACTAAATAAAAAAATAAAACCGATGACAACTCCAGAGGCACAAACAAGTGCAGATACTATATCTAGTGATGTTCTAGTAGCAAAAGAAGCAAGCTTAGGTGTTTTAGATCAGGTACATACTTATATTATAGGTCCTAAAAGATGTGGTACGACGATTTTACTGAAAGCCGTGGGCCAGAATGAACTAATTGAAAAAGCTGTGTTAGAATCAATGCAAGAGTTTAGAGCAAAAACTTTTGAAGAAGGATTGGAGAATATTAGTAATTTACTTGGTGAATTTGAAGGGCCAGTGGTAGCAAAAGATGTGGCCTCAAGCATTTTGACTGACGAGCATTATTGGCCAGAGGTGGAAAAAAGAGTTGGGAACGTGTTGATGGTAGTGAAAGAACCGACTTTATCTTTAAGATCGTTTGTAATTAGATTAATTAATGATAAACTATTTGGTTTTGGAAGCAATGAAGCTGATGAAGAAACTATTTTAGAAAATATAGGAAACATAGATTTACAAATCTGGTTAGATCAAGGCTGGAATCGATTAGCTAAATTAGTAGAGATGACTGATAAGCCAGAATTAAAAGATAAGCTGACAATTGTTAGTTCTTTAAGCTTGAGACTGAATCCAGAAGGAGTAATGCAAAGATTGTGTGAAAGATTAAGTTTGCCTTTTAGTATGGATATGGTTGATGATCTGACAAAAGTAACAGAAGAAAGCTTACTTTGTACTCCAATTAAATATCCTCCAAAAGGCATGCTAGATGAGAAAAGATGGAGAGAAGCAATTGAAAATAAAAAAGTTTTATTAGACGGATATTGGACTCCTGCCATAGAGAGTACAAAAATTAAGCCGCTAGATATAGATACGGATGGGTCAGTTGATTTAAGTTTTTTTACTCCAGGCATGTTTAATTATTACGAAACAGTCGCAAGGCCAGTTTTTGAACAAATCGTTAAGAATCCAGCTAATGTTAGCAAACCACAAACTCAGGCAGAGTGGGATTTGTTAGAACAAATTAATCCACTTGAAGTTCAGGCTTATCAGGAATAGGGATAATGATTGATATATAATTGGGTTGTATGAGTTTATCTATTGGGATTGTTGGGTTGCCAAATGTAGGGAAATCTACTTTGTTTAATGCGCTATTAAAGCGGCAGGTGGCTGATGTAGGGGAGTATCCGTTTACGACCATTGAACCAAATACTGGCGTGGTTGAGGTAAAAGATGAGAGATTGGGTAAACTGGCGGAGGTATTGAGGATAGGGAAGGTTGTACCTGCAGCAGTTAAGTTTATTGATATAGCCGGACTTATTAAAGGGGCGCATCAAGGCGAAGGGCTTGGAAATCAGTTTTTGGCTCAAATCCGGGGGGTGGATGCAATTTTACATCTAGTTCGCGGTTTTAGTAATAAAAATACGCCTCATGTGTCTGGTCAAGTTGATCCGGTTTTGGATATTAGTATAGTTAATTTAGAACTGACTCTAGCTGACTTTGAAACAGTTAGTAAGATTTTAACTAAAGAAAAAAAACTAGATAAAGATAAACGAGTAGTACTTGAAAAGTTATTGACTCAACTAAAAGCAGGTAAAGCAGCCAAAGAGGTTAAGTTAGAAAAAGAAGAGAAAGAATTAGTTAGAGATTTAAATTTACTAACTTTAAAACCAATGCTTTATGCTTTAAATTTAGACGAAGGAGCAGTGGGTGAGTTTAAGCAAAAAAAAGATATGCCTCCGGTAATGTTATTGTCAGCTAAGTTAGAGGCAGAAATTAATGAGTTAAAAAAAGATGAGAGATTAGAGTATTTAAGTCAACTTGGTTTAAAAGAGTCTCTTCTTGATCGGTTGATTAAGGAGTGCTATCAGTTACTTGATTTAATTACTTTTTTTACGGTGGTTGGTGGTAAACAAGCTCAAGCGTGGCCACTTAAAAAGGGCAAAGCGGTGATTGAGGCGGCGGAAATTATTCATACTGACTTTGCCAAAAACTTTATTAAAGCCGAAGTAATCAAGGTAGATAAATTAATTGGTCTTGGTTCTTGGGGAAAAGCAAAAGAAAAAGGCCAGCTAAGATTAGTATCTAGAGATTATGTAGTAAAAAATGGAGATGTAGTGGAGATCAAAACTTGAATCTTGCAAAACTTTTATTTATTAGTTAAGATACAGCATCAATGAGAAAATACGAATTTGCCTTGGTCCTGAAGGAATCGACTGGGAAGGACGAAGCTAAACTAAAAAAAACAGCTACATCTTTAGTGGAGCAGGTTAAAGGCAAGATAACTAAATCTAATATATTAGGAGTAAGGCAATTTGCTTACATGGTAAAGAAGCAAAGTAAAGGCTCTTATGGAATTTTTAAGGTGGAGTTGCCTGAAAATTCAATTGGTGAACTTGATAAACAAATTAGATTAAATGAAGAGATATTAAGATATTTATTAGTTAAGGAGGAATGATATGTCGAGTCGTTCGCTTAATAAAGTAATATTAATTGGTAATTTAACCCGAGATCCGGAGTTAAGATACACCCCACAAGGAACTCCTGTTTGTACATTTGGTTTAGCTACTAACAGATCCTGGCAGCCATCAGCTGGAGGAGAAAGACAAGAAGAAACAGAGTTTCATAGAATTGTGTCTTGGAACAAGTTGGCTGAATTATGCTCTGAACTTTTGTTTAAAGGAAGAAAGACATTTGTTGAAGGTAGACTTCAGACCAGAAACTGGACTGATGCTCAAGGCCAAGAAAGGACAACTGTCGAAATTGTGATTGAAAATATGATAGTTTTGGATTCTAAGAGAAAAGAAGATCAAGCTAGTGGTCAGTATCAAACTAATTATCAAGCTAGTGGTAGTCAAACTACTGATGATGTTCAAGTAGTTGAAGACATTGATGATCAGGTTGAGGAAAAACCAGCAAAGAAAACAGCTAAGAAAGTCAAAAAATCAACCAAGAGTAAAGCCAAAAAAACTACTAAAGCAAAGACAGCATCATCTAAAGTAAATCCGGATGATATTCCCTTTTAATTTATATGCGAAAAGGTAGATTAAAGTGTTACTATTGCACTAATAAACTTAAACCTGATTATAAAGAATTTGAGGTGTTAAAAAAGTTTGTGTCGGATAGAGGTAAAATATTAAGCAGAACTCGATCAGGAGTTTGTGCTAAGCATCAACGAATTCTGGCTAAAGCAATTAAGCAAGCTAGGCATTTAGCTTTTTTACCTTTTGTAGCCTAGCACCTTTGTAAAGATCGGGTATAAGAATGAAGATAAACCTGAAACAAATCAGGGTGGGGGCAGTCATTATCAGTTTTATGCTGGTAGCGGGATTTGTGGGTTATAGAATTGGAAGGCAGGAGATTCAATTTAAAGCTGGATTACCTATTAAGGTGGATCGTTCTCAGTCAATAGATAAGCAGTCGGTGAATTTAACTATGTTTTGGCAAGTGTGGGATAGGTTAGGTGAGAGATACTTAATTAAGGAGGATCTTGATTCTCAAGAGATGATATGGGGAGCAGTTAAAGGTATGACAGCTTCTTTAGGAGATCCGTACACAGTCTTTTTACCACCAGAGCAGAATAAGTCAGTTGAAGAAGAATTAAATGGTTCGTTTGAGGGAGTGGGGATTCAACTTGGTTTTGTTAATGGTAGTTTAGGAGTAATTGCTCCTTTGACTGGAATGCCAGCTGAAGCAAAAGGAATTAAAGCTGGTGACTTGATTTTAAAGATTAAAGATGACAAAAAAGGCATAGAGATAGAAACAGCTGATATGTCATTGCCAGAAGCTGTTAAACATATTCGAGGGCCTAAAGGGACTCCTGTAATTTTGACAATTTTTCATGAAGGAGCTACAGAAACAAATGATATTGAGGTTGTTAGAGATACAATAGTGATAAAAAGTGTAGAACTTGAATGGAAAGAAAATAGGCAAGTAGCTTATGTTAAGTTAACAAGATTTGGTGGACGAACAGAGGCAGAATGGGAAAACGTAGTTAAAGAGGTTGTTGATAACAAGCAAGTTAAAGGAATGGTTCTTGATTTAAGAAATAATCCAGGAGGTTATCTTAACGGAGCAGTTAGATATGCAAGCGAGTTTTTAGGCAGAGGCAAGGTTGTGGTTAAACAAGCTGATGCAAGTGGATCGGTAGAGACATATAGTGTTAATCAAAAAGGGAGATTGTTAGATATACCAATGACAGTCTTGATTAATAAAGGGAGCGCTTCATCATCTGAAATATTAGCTGGAGCCTTGCGTGATCATAATCGAGCTACATTAGTTGGCGATAAATCATTTGGTAAAGGAACAATACAAGAAGCCTTAGATTTAAGTGAAGGAGCTGGACTTCATGTAACAACAGCAAAATGGTTATTGCCTGAAGGACAATGGGTTAATGAATCAAAAGGAATCACGCCTGAGGTAGAAATTGCCGATGATCTTGAGACGAAAGAGATCGATGAACAGCTTGAAAAAGCAATAGAGGTAGTGTTAAAGTAGAAAATTGTTAAGTGATTTATGAAAGTAATAATAAAAAAAACCAAAGAAGTTAAAGAGGTGTCTTTGGGTTATGCAGTTAATTTTTTGCTACCTAAAAATTTAGCAGTGGTGGCCACTAAGACGAAACTGGCAGCTTTAAAGAAAAAAGAAGTTGAAGCCAAGCAGCAAAAAAAAGCCTCAAAAATGAAAGATAGGCAACAGGCGGAGAAACTAGATGGCAAGGTGATAACTTTGAAAGTTAAGGCTGGAAAGAGTGGCAAAGTTCATGGCAGTATTACCAAAAAAGAAATAGCCAAAGAGTTTGATATTCTAAAGACTAACATAGTTTTAGAAAAACCGATTAAAAAGGTTGGTGAACATGAGATTAAGCTAAAGTTTGGAAAGGTTTCAGCTAAGGTTAAGTTAAAATTGGTGGCAGAATGAAGAAATGGCCAAACATATTAGCACTAATAGTGGTTTTAATAGTAGGCATTATTGGCGGAGTGGTTGGTGGTCGATGGTTTCCAGAAAATAAAAACGCAATTAGTAATGAAAAAACAGAGGTTCGTGAGATTTTAAAAGAAGAAAACGCAGTTATTGATGTGGTAGATAAGGTAACTCCGTCAGTAGTGACGGTTGGAGTTAAAAAAACTGAAACGTTTATTAACCGAGATTCGTTCTTGTTTGACCCGTTTGGTTTTTTTGGTAACTCTAATCAACCTCAGGTTGAAGAAAGGAATATTGAGCAAGATATTGGCTCTGGATTTATTCTTTCAGAAGACGGTTTAGTAGTGACTAATAAACATGTAGTAAGCGATCTTAAGGCTGAGTATCGAGTAATTACTTATAGTGACGAAGAACTTAAAGTAGAAAAGATTTATAGAGATCCAGTTAATGATTTAGCTATTTTAAAAGTTAGCCCAACTCAATTGTTTAGATCGATCGAGTTGGGAGATAGTGATAATTTAAAAGTTGGACAAGTAGTGGTTGCTATTGGAACTGCTTTAGGAGAATTTAGATCAACAGTAACTACTGGGGTAATTTCTGGTTTGGGTCGCGGAATTGATGCTGGTACGCCATTTGGGGGAGTGAGTGAAGAACTAAACAACGTGATTCAAACAGATGCAGCTATTAATCCAGGGAATTCAGGCGGACCGCTGTTAAACTCATCCGGAGCAGTAATCGGAGTTAATGTGGCGGTGTCTCAGGCTGGAGAAAATATTGGTTTTGCGATTCCAATTAACATTGTTAAAGATTCAATTGATACGTTTGAAGAAACGGGTAAGTTTTCTCGAGCTTTTTTGGGCGTCAGATATCAAATGATTGATAAAAGAACGGCCATTTTAAACTCTGTGCCACAAGGAGCTTATTTAGTGGAAGTGATAGAAGATTCACCAGCAGATAAAGCTCAACTAAGAGAAAACGATATTGTGACAGAATTTAATGGAACTTTGGTAACAGAAAAACAAAGCATAGCTGAGTTGATTGGTAAAAGTAAGATAGGGGATGAAATTGTTTTAAAGGTTTATCGTGACGGAGAAACTATGGAAGTTA
This sequence comes from uncultured Pseudomonadales bacterium, assembly GCA_964630755.1. Lineage (GTDB taxonomy): Bacteria > Patescibacteriota > Microgenomatia > UBA1400 > CG1-02-47-37 > CAZVYS01. Next base: position 23,824 of record CAZVYS010000005.1, read on the forward strand.
AAGTCAAGCTTGAAGAAGTTTCACAATAGGAAGTAAGTTTCCTTCAAGAATTTTATCAAGATTTTTCCATGACTTTTGGACGCGGTGGTCAGTGACTCGGTTTTGAGGATAGTTGTAAGTTCTAATTTTTTCGGCTCTCATACCTCGACCAACTGCCTGAGATCGAGCATCTTTGATCTCTGCCTGTTTTTTATCTTGCTGGATTTGATAGAGTTTGCCTCTAAGTAGATCAAAAGCTATTTTTCGGTTTTGTTCTTGGGTGCGTTGGGTTTGGGATTCAATCACAATTTCAGTGGGTAAGTGTTTAAGTCTAACTGCAGTTGAGACCTTATTAACGTTTTGTCCACCTGAGCCTGAAGATCTATAAAAAGTAATTTGAATATCTTTAGGATCAATTTTAATTTCTGTTTCTTTAATTTCTGGTAGAACAGTTACTGTGGCAGTAGAGGTATGAATCCGACCATGAGATTCAGTGGTAGGAATTCTCTGGACTCGGTGAACTCCAGCCTCATGTTGAAATAACTGAAAGGCTTTTTTGCCTTTGATTTTGATCATGCCCTTGTCTAGAGGAGTGATTTGTAGATTTTGAGAGTCAGCAAAGCGAGTATACATTTCCAGTAAATCGTCAGCCCAGATTTTAGCTTCTTCACCACCTGCGGCAGATCTAACTTCTATTATGGCGTTACCTTGACGGGTGTGAGTTCGATCAAGATGATTTTCTTTTTTCTCGATATTCCCGTTCCGGATCGGAGATGAATCAAGGAGTTTAAGCTGTTTTTTTAACTCAGCAATTTCTTGCTTAGCTAGTTCTTTTAGTTGAGGATCGTCAAGGGAAGCTTTGGCTTTGACTAGTTTATGTTTAAGCCTTTTTATTTCTTCGTTAAGATAGTTGTTCATTTTTTTCGCTTTTCGGCTTGGATCATTTCCTTGAGAGTAGTAGGTTTAGCTTGATCTTTTTCGACTTGAAGATTTTTCCGATCAGATTTTTTAACAAAAACTTTCTTTTTAGCTACAGCTTGTTTCTTTTGAAATTTTTCAACTCGGCCCATAGTGTCAATGAACTTCATTTTACCAGTGAAAAATGGATGACAAGCATTGCAGATCTCGACCTGGATGGTTTTCTTGGTTGAGCCAGTGGTAAATGTGTTACCACAAGCACAAGTGACTTGACAGTCGTTATAGTATTTTGGATGAATCCCTTTTTTCATAAATTGACTTTATTCTACAGCTTTGGATTATATCAGTTATTTAAGTCTCTTTCTAGGTCTTATTTCAGCTAAAAAGACACCAAAAGAGATAATGACTACAGCTAAGATTTGACCCCAGGTGGGCATTTCTTTTAATAACCAGAAAGCAACTGGAATAGCTACCACTGCTTGTAAATATTGGAAAAGAGAGGCTTCTGAAGCCTCGATTAAGTCTTGGCCATAGATGCGAGTGGTTAAAGCAATAATTGAACCTGGAATAGCCATGTAAAAACTAGCTAGAGCCACCGAGGGAATGGTGAGTAAGGAGATTGGGGTAGGGGTTTGGGTTAGTTTTAGATAAAAAGCAAAGGAGATTAAACAGATTAAGTAACTGGTAGAGGTGACAAACATTTTAGGTACTTTATAGTAGTGTTTTTTAATAACTAGATAATAAGTAGTGGCTAGAAAGTTATAGAGTAAAATAATTAAGTTACCAGAGAAGGAAAAAGTAGTTAAAAGTGATTGACCCCTAAAGATGGGTTCAAATACTAGTAGTAAAGTGCCTAAGAAGCTAATAATCAAGCCAATCCATTCTCGCTTTTCTTCTTTTTCTTTTAAAAAGAAAATACCGCCAAGAGTAACTAAGATCGGGCTGGTGGCAGCAATTAAAGAAGCTTCGATAGCAGAAGTTTTGGTTAAGCCGATGTATAGAATGCTTAAGGCCACTGGAGCGCCAAAAAACTCGATTAAAATAATTTTAAGAAGCTTTTTTAAGCTAGGTTTAAGCTTTTTTAGATAGTAGATTAAAACCGGAAAAGTTAAGGGCGCAGCAATTAGATAGCGAAAGTATAGAAACTGAAAAGGGGAGATGTGGTCAAGAGAAGGCTTAATAACAGGAAAAGCCGCACCCCAGATTAAAGTAGTAGTTAGTAAAGCTAGATAGGCTTTGGTTCGTTTGGGCATTAACTAGTATTATTTCAGTTTTGAGATGACTTTATCAAGAGGGAGAGTGGTTTGGATTTTTGCTTTCATGTCTTTTAAAGTGACTAGATTCTTTTTGATCTCATCTTCACCAATGATCAAAACATATGGAATGTTTTTATTGTCAGCGTATTTTAGTTGTTTGTTTAGCTTTTCAAGCTCCGGATAGAGCATGGCGCTGATATTGTTCTTTCGAAGTTTATCAGCAGTAACTAAACTTTTCTTAAAAGTTTTATCATCAAACCAAGTAACTAATATTTTTACTGGAGTAGTATCGATTTTGATCATTTTTCGATCTTTAATAACTTCAACAATTCTTTCGATGCCAAATGATCCGCCGGTAGCTGGGATCTGTTTGCCAGTGCCAAGCAGGTTGCCAATGGTGTTGTCATAGCGTCCGCAACCAGCAACTGAACCAATATTTCCCTCGAGAATTTCAAATTCCCAGATGGGTCCAGTATAGTAGGCTAGGCCTCGGGCGATAAAAGGGGCAAACTGATAAAACTTGGGATTGATCTTAACGGTCTTAAAGTATTTAAAAATGGTTTCTAGTTCGCTTAAACCCTCAACAGCTTCAGGGATTTGTTTCATTTGGGTTTTAAATAGTTTGATTAAATCATTAGTTTTGCCAGTGGTAGTGATGATTGAGAGAACTTTATCAGCTACATTTTCTGATATTTTTCTTTTTTCGATTAGCTCTTTTTTAACTTTTTCTTTGCCAAGTTTTGGCAGTTTGTCGATTGACAAGCAGATAGGGATAAAATCAGAGTCTTTGGCACCAGCGTATTTGATTAAACCATTTAAAAACTTACGATTGGAGATGTTAGCTACAAAGCCTTTAAAGTTTAGTTTTTGCATCACTTCGATACCCATCTGAATAAATTCTGCATCAGTAATAACTGAGGCAGTGCCGATAGTATCAGCATCACATTGAGTAAATTCGCGGTAACGACCTTTTTGAGGCTTGTCAGCACGCCAGACTGGTTGAATTTGGTAGCGTTTGTAAGGAAAAGTTAACTTATTAATGTTTTCAGCTACAGCTCTACACATAGGGATCATTACTTCGTATTTGAGCATGATGTCTCTATTGCCTTGATCTTTAAAGCGATAAAATAGTTTAGCTGCTTCTTCGCCAGCTTCACCTTGGAAAATATTAGTGTATTCTAAAGCTGGAGTTTGTAAGGGTTCGTAACCGTAACTCTCAAACACCTCTTTAAAGGCGTTAATAACAAATTCTCGTATTCTAATATCTTCGGTAAAGAAGTCTCTGAATCCAGCTAGTTTTTGGGCTTTTAGTTTATTCATATTTATTAGTTTACCATAGTTTATTTTATATTTATTTACCTTCAGGGATGATCCCTGTAGGTGTGTGAAAAGATTGTTCTTGAGGTGCTTTGGTCATATTTCAGCCTGCAGGGACAGACCCTGCAGGTGGATTAAATTAGTATTTGGTTGTTTTTTAAGATGGGTTTATTGTCGACTAAAAGACTTGGATTAAGAATAATGCCATCTGAGTGAAAGGGGATCGAGATTTTTCCGCCAAAACCCTGGTTGTTGCCTAGGGCTATATGGCAAGTTCCATATACTTTTTCAGCCTCTAATACCTCTGGAGAGAGCTTGCAATTAGGATTGGTACCAATACCAAGTTCTGCAATGATTTTAGCTTTGGGACTGACTTTTTGAATTAGTTTGTTTAAGGTTTTAGCGGCTTTTCCGCCAGTAATTGAGTAAGCAACTCCGTTTTTGACAAGTAACTTAATCGGTTTATCTAGAACAATATCTGCAAATGCGCCGTCAAAAACAATGGTTCCGTTGGTTTTTTCCTCAACTGGGGCTACAAAAGCTTCACCAGCTGGTAAGTTACCAAAATCACCAGGTTTGGTAAATAGACCAGTGTCTGCGATAGCTGGGCGGTTGGTGATGTCTAGATTTAGATTAGTTCCACCAGGAGAGGTGATAGTAACCTTATTGCCAGTAGTTAAGATTTTGGCTAGTTTTTGACTGATTTTAGCTATTTTTGAATAATTTCCAGCTAAGGTTCGAGTAACCATATCTTGAGTAATACCAGGCATAGAAGCGATTCTACAACCAGCTAGATTTGCTTTTTTTCGAGCTTGGGTATGAGAGAGTGAAAAAGTAGTGACTAGTAAAGCAACATCTGATGCAGCCATTTTTTTGGCTATCTTTGTAGGTGGTTCCTGAGCGTTTTCTGTCATAGTGTCAAAAGAAATTAGCTTAGCATTATTAGTAATTTCTTTAGCTGCTTTTAGAAATTTTTCAGCCAATGATTTTTGATCCGGATCGGTAATGATGAGGATTGATTCGTTAGGTTTTAAAGCCATGCATTGGTTCATGACGTTTTGAAAAGCTGATAATGTTTTTTTCATAAGTATTATTATACTAGGGAAGTTGATTAGTAGTTAAGGCTTTGATGCCTAATTTTAAAAATTTCCAGTAACTTGGGTTAAAAAATTTAACGTACATAGGTATTGTTTTTAAGATAGAAAGATTTGAAATTTTTCCAAATCTTTTAGCATTAAATCTAGAAAGATCGTAAGGAGAACCTTTTCTAAAGATCATTTCAGCTAAGGATCGTCCAACTAGGGGAGCGAATTTATAGCCAGTACCACAAAAACCGGCAGCAATATATGTATTTTTATAGCCAGGCAAAAGTGAGACAATAAAGTCATTGTCTGGGGTCATTTGATAAAACCCAGATTCGATTTTAGCTAGTTTAATTGGTTTAAGTGAGGGCAGGCATTGATTAATAAAATCTGCTTGAGACTTGATTTGATTTTGTTTTGGAGGGCAAAGACCTGATTTAGTTAGTTTGGCTCCAAAAGGATCAAAGTAGGCAATCTTTAAACCTGGAGTTTTTTTATAGGTAGGGTGACCATAGATACCAACGTCAAGATAAGCAAAAACAGGTAACTTTTTAGCTTGAAAGTTTTTAATTTGTTTTTTTGGAACTTTAAAATACTTTAGTTTTTGCTTAACTGGGATAACTGGTAGTTTTAACCATTGGCCACCTTTTAGATTGTTTAGCATTTCTATAGTCCAAGCTCCAACAGTTAAAGCTAGTTTTTTGGTGAGTATTACTTGACCAGATTTTAGAGTAATTTTAGTAATGTCTTTATCAGGTTTGATGTTAATTACTTTGGAGTTTTGCTTGATAGTAACTTTATTTTTAAGCAGCTTAGTAAGTAACTTAAAAATTGTAGGGATGTAAAGAAAACCAGCATCAATATCTAGGCAACTAAGGTCAGCTTTAAATTGAGGAAAACTTTTCGATAGTTTTGAATTGTTGGTGAATTTTTTTACTTTGAATCCAAGAGACTTCATTACTTTGTAGCTAGACATGGTGTAAGTAGAGCTAAGATTAGGGGTAGTGTTTTTTTTGGCAATGTTTAAGACGCCAGATTTAATAATAAATTCTTGTTTTGACTTTGTTTCTAGTTCTTCCCAAAGTTTTTTGGATTCAGAAGCTAGGCGGGAGTAGTAAGGATCAAGATAGTCGTTTCTGATAGATCTTGAAAATCCAGATGAACCAGCGTATTTATTACCTATGGTACGCTTTTCAAGCAAAAGAATCTTTTTATTGAAAAGACTTGCATAGTAGGCGGTAAATAAGCCCATGATGCCACCACCAACAATAACTAGATCGTATGGTTGTTTTTTTATCATATTTTTCCTTTTTACTTGATATTAGTAGGCATAAAAAAACCCGCGAAAGTGCGGGGTAGGGAAGTACTTAATAAGTTTTATTAGTTACAGCCGATTTAGCCCGCACAAAAGTGGGGCGTGATGAGAAATTGATAATTTATTTGATTTTGTCATATTTTATATATATTAACGTGTTAATACGCTAATATATACTAAAAAAATAATTTGTCAAGTGGATAATTAAGTTAAACGTTTAAGAATTAATTTATAACCACCTTTGCCATGTTTGAGCCAATGAGAAACTCGAGTAACTGTAGTGGTAGAAGTTTTAGTAAGTTTAGCAATCTTGGCATAGGGGAGGCCTTGATGTAATAGTCTTGCGATTTTAAATCTTTGAGTGATAGTTTTAATTTCTTTAATGGTGAGTAGATCTCTTAGAAACGTAGCTACTTCTTTTTCTGTTTTTAGTTTAAGAATAGCTTGGTATAGTTTAGAAGACATGATGAATAGATTATATCAAAAAGGTTAGGAATTAATTAACCTGCAGGGACAGACCCTGCAGGTTGAAATTATTCTGTTTCGGCGGATTCAGTGGCTTCGGCAGAGTCAGTGGCTTCGTTTTGATTGGTTGGTTCTAGGGCAGCTGGATTATTTTTACCAGGAATAACTAAAATATTTTTAACTTCATCAATATCTCCGTTTTGGTCTAGAGTAGCAATAGCGAATAGATTATCATCTAGCTCAAGGTCTTCAACTTCTGGATCTTCAATATCTTTAATGTCTAGATTGGTTTTCAAGTTGACTGTTAGTCGTTTGTTGTCAACAACTACTTTATTGCTATCGATTTCTTCGATTTTGCCGGTGATTAGCTGTCGAACCTGAGGAGATTTGGGTGGTTCTATTTGGAGAATTCTTTGAGCTTGAAGTGATTCAGAATCTTTATAAACAAAACCAAAACAAATCAAGAAATCTTCTACTTTTAGGTCTTTAAGATCAAGGGTGGTTTTGCCTTTTGATTTAACAATTTGAGTTGAGTCTTTTAATGTAATGGAGCTAGTAAAGGATTTGTATTCAAGTTCAATTGAAGATTGACCAATATTAGTTATTTGACCAATAAAAGCTTTTTTCTTTGGAGTATTAGACTCAATTAGAAGTTCATCTTTAATAGTTTCGATGCCTACTTCAGCTGTATCTTGAAGTCGTTCTTTAATTTTATCGGTGATTGACGAATCAGTTGCTTTTTCAGTTTCATTATCTTGAGCATGAGCAACTGGAACAAGATTAAATGAAGTAGGCTCTTCTAAATCTTCTAGTTCAATCTTTGTAGTGCTGTAAGTTAAGATTAAAGTTTTTGACTCGGTTTTATTAGTTTCATCTGTAGCGATAATAGTTAGCTCGTTAAAACCATTAATGAGATCTAGATTAAAAGAAAAGATTCCTTCTTTATCGGCAGTAATAAGTTGATTATCTGTTTCAGAAATTAGAGCGATTACTGCTTCTGGCCAAGCTATCCCAGATAAAGTTATCTTACTTTGATCAATTAAATCGAAATTTTGGTGAGACGTAATACTTAATTTTTTAGCTGTTTTTGCTAAAGGGGGACTAGGAACTGTATCAGTTTGGTTTTCAACTTGTTTTTTAACTCTGATTTTATTAATTGATTTATTGGCAGTATAAATTCCTAAGGTTATGATTAAACCAAGAATTAAACCAGAGACAACAGCAACAATTACTTCTTTTTTCATATTTATATAGGTCTCGAGGACTATACACTACTTAAGAATTTATTGTCAAGAAAATGTTAATGTGATACCATGAAACGCTATGGAGATAATCTATTTAGGGCACAGCTGTTTTCTATTAAAGAACAGAGAAGTTAAAGTGGTCTTGGATCCATTTGCAGATTCTGTTGGGTTTAAGCAGGCTAAAATAGCGGCAGACATTGTCACTATTTCTCATGATCACAAAGACCATAATGATTTATCTTTGGTTACTGGAGAGCTAGCCTCGACTAGCTTGAGCCTAGGCGGGCCAATGGTGATTAATGGACCAGGAGAGTATGAAATTAAACAAGTAAGTATAACTGGCATTAGCAGTTTTCATGATAAGAATAAAGGTAAGGATCGAGGTAAAAATACCATGTATGTGGTCGATATCGATGATATTAGAGTGGCGCATTTAGGAGATTTAGGGCATAAGTTAGATGATAAACAACTAGAAGAGCTGGATGGAGTTGATGTTTTACTAGTACCAGTTGGTGGAGAGTTTACGATTGACTCAAAAGAAGCTCAAGAAGTTATTGGTCAAGTGGGAGCAAGTATTGTTATCCCAATGCATTATAAGACTAGTCAGCATAGTAAAGCATTTGGTAAACTTGCACCAGTTGAAGATTTTGTTAAAGTAATTGGAAAAGAAGTAAAAAAAGAAGACAAACTTAAACTTAAAAAACTGGACCTGCCTGAGGAGATGGAAGTTTATATTCTAAATAAGTATGGCAGGTAAGGTTAGAATACCGCCTCAAAGCATTGATGCAGAACAATCAGTCTTAGGCAGTTTGCTAATAGATAAAGACGCTGTTGCGGAAGTGGCTGCTTTTTTAAAGGGGAGTCATTTTTATCAGGAAAAACATGGCTTGATTTTTGAAGCAATACTAGAACTATTTGAGCAGCGAGAACCGGTAGACGTGGTGACTGTAAGCGAGAAACTAAAAAAGAAAAAAGCTTTAAAACAGGTAGGAGGAGCAAGTTACTTAACAGATTTAGTTAATAGAGTGCCAACATCGGCTCACGTTGAAAATTACGCTAAGATTGTTAAAGATTTAGCCACTAAAAGAGAGTTAATTAGCCAAGCTTCAAAGTTGGTCGAAGACTCGTTTGACGAAGGTCAGGAGCTAGACGGAATTCTAGATAAGGCAGAGAAATTAATCTTTGGTTTGAGTCAACAACATCTAGCTAAAAACTTTATTCCAATTAAAGATGCTTTAGCAGAATCTTTTGACAGATTAGATGAACTGCACAAACAAGCTGGAGGGATTAGGGGAGTGCCTAGTGGATTTAAGGATTTAGACGATGTGTTGGCTGGTTTTCAAAGAAGTAACTTAGTTATTTTAGCGGCTAGGCCAGGTATGGGAAAAACTTCTTTAGCGCTAAATATTGCGCAACATATAACAGTTGATCACAAAATTCCGGTTGGGTTTTTCTCTTTAGAGATGAGTCAAGAGGAGTTGGTGGATAGATTATTAGTGGCTCAAGCAGACATTGATGCTTGGAAATTAAAAACTGGCAGGTTAAATGAAGAAGATTTTACTAAATTATCTGATGCCATGGGTGAGTTAGCTGAAGCGCCTTTGTATATTGATGACACTCCAGGAATGAGTATTATGGAGATGAGAACAAAGGCGAGAAGATTGCAAGCCGAGTATGGAGTTCAGATGTTGGTAGTGGATTATTTACAACTAGCTCATGCTAGAAACTTAGAAAATAGAGTTCAGGAAATATCCGAAGTATCAATGGGATTAAAGAATTTAGCTCGTGAGCTTAGAGTGCCAGTTTTGTCGCTCAGTCAGTTATCTAGGGCAGTTGAGCACAGGGGAGTTAAAAAACCACAACTGGCTGATTTAAGAGAATCTGGAGGAATTGAACAAGATGCAGATGTGGTGATGTTTCTTTACCGAGAAGACGATGAGAATTTAGAAAATTATAAACTAAATATAGCTAAGCACAGAAATGGTCCATTAAGACAGATAGATCTAAGATTTAGAGGCGATCGGATTAAGTTTTACGGAGTGGAAAAAAGACTCAAGGAGAAATAAATGATTAAGATGTATGGGACTAATTGGTGTGGAGACTGCAAAAGATCTAGAGCTTTTTTTAAGGAGAAAGGTGTTGAGTATGATTTTATCGACATTGATAAGAATGAAAAAGCAATGAATTATGTAAAAAAAATAAATCAGGGCAATAGTAGTGTGCCAACGATAGTGTTTGAAGATGGTAGTGTGTTGGTTGAGCCGAGTAATGAGGAATTAGGCCAGAAACTATAGTCTTATAGATATATAGTTATAGGTTGTTTTTTTTGATTTTTTAGGTATAATGATGTGTTTAAGTTATGGTTTTAGAGAGTAAATCAGAAATCATTAGCATAGATGAGCCATCAAGAGCTGAAAAGTGGCTTAATAATTTGGCGGATTTTGCTAGGCAAGACCTGCCATATTTAATTTTAGGGGCTGGATTAAGAATAGTTTCTCATATTGGCTTGGCTCAAACCGAAGCAGCTGCAGTTAATACTGACCATTTGATTGCTTTAGGATTTGGGGCGTCTTTTTCAAGCTTTAGATTGTTACAGACAGTTAAAAGTATAAATATTGGAAATAGAGGTAGAAAGATGGTGGATGATTTATCAATGTTTTTTGCAAAAACTTCTTTAGTCTTTCTTGGAGCTGGGGCAGCTGGCGTAGTAGTTGATTCAGGTATATTTCAACCTGATGCTTCAAATTTGTCGTCTCAACCAATTAGTGGCTTAGATCATGATGTAGAATTAAATAATCCAAAACCAGACTTATTAGATTTGATTGACCAACCAGAGGCTGGTATCAATATTACTCAACAACCAGAAGAATTGTTGGTTGACCCGCATCAGAAATTGACCCAAGTTTTAGCAGATTTAGATGGATCAAAGATAGTGCGTGGTGATTCAAATTGGAGTGAAATTTATGAAGTTTTAGATGATATGCAGAAAGAACTGGGAATCGAGAAAGAAGAGCTTAATACTGCCACTCAAAACTTTGTTAATGCTTTAAAAGAAATCGGCAAGTTAGAATCAGTTCATCCTGGAGAGGATCCAAAAGGCTTAGAAGGACTTGATCCGGAATGGGTACCTAGAGCTATTGATCTTAAGATAGAAGTAGCTGAGCCCATTAGCGTAGCCACAGCTGATATGCCTCCGGCTGAAGCTATGGATGCAGATCTTGAAGCTTTTTCTAGAAATGTAGTCACTGCAGATCAGAAATGGCGAAGTAAATGGGAAGTTTTTCTGGCCCTATTTAAAAGGCACTATCCACATTTATCTGACCAAGAAGCCAATACAAGCGTTTCTAGATTAATTGGCAGATTAGAATTTGCTTGTCGAGTTAAGTTAGGTCAGTTGCCAGGAGATTTTTCTAGTGTAACTTCAGAAGATATTGCAGCCTCAGTGGTTAAGAATAATAATTAGTGCCAGAGGTGGGAATCGAACCCACACGGGATAAATCCCACACGATTTTGAGTCGTGCTTGTCTACCAGTTTCAACACTCTGGCCCGCCTGACGATATCAGTCGAGGTAAGCTTGACAGTTTCTGTATAATTCTACCATATGATCAACGTTAATCAGTTAAGAAATGGCCAAACGTTTGAAGAAGATGGTGTGCCTTTTTTGGTTTTAAGGTATGAGTTTACTAAGATGGGGAGGGGAACTGGTAATGTAAAGGTCAAGGTTCGTAACCTTGAGTCAGGAGCAGTAACTACAAAAACATATATTACAGGCAATAAGGTTCAGGATATAAAGCTTAATAAAAAAAAGATGCAGTATCTTTATCAAGATGCAGATAATTGTATGTTTATGGATCCAGTAAGTTTTGAGCAAGTAGAAATTGCTGTCAGTATCTTAGGTGACCAAGTGAGGTTTTTAGTCGATGGGATGAAAGTTGATGTTTTGTATTGGGAGGAAAAACCACTAGCTGTTGATTTACCGGTTAAGATGGTGTTTGAAGTCAAAGAAACAGATCCAGGCGAAAAAGGTAATAGTGCAGCTAAAGTAACCAAACCTGCTGAGTTAGTTAATGGATTAAAGGTGAGAGTGCCTTTGTTTATCAATCCTAAAGATAAAGTTAGAGTTGATACTAGAACTGGGGAGTACGTAGAGCGAGCGTAACTATTAGGATTACGGCGAGGATTTGTAATATTAATCCCCAAGGAAGATTGAGTTTATTGTGGTGAAAGCTTTGAAATTCTTTTATATTTGAAAAAGGGAAAAAATTCCAGTCAAAGATATGATAAGGACCTTCGAGCCAGTCAGGTAGTTGTGCCATAAACATCATGGAAAACAAATACCAGCTTGGGACAGAAGACTTAAAAAACAAGTAACCAGCCAAAAAACCAATAAAAGCATCAGATAATGAAAGGAAAATAATTTTAAGCTTTGATCTTTTAACCTTTCGGGTACTAAAATCCCAATGAGGAAAGTAATCAGCAGCTACGTGAGATACTAAACTTAATGGGTAACCGATGTAAGGGTTAGGAATTAATTTGGCTAGAGAAGCACCGATTAGAGCATGTGAGGCATCAAGCATGAAATATATTGTATACTAATAACATTATGTGGCCAACATTAGTTTCGATCGGACCATTAGCGATTCAGTCGTTTGGATTTGTTTTAGCAGCTTCTGTTTTTTTTGGTGGTTTTGTGTGGTGGCAAAAGGGGAGGGAAGAGGGTTTTGACGAAGAAGAGTTAATGGATATTTGGTTATTAGCTGGTGTACTGGGATTGGTTTTTGGGAGAGGGTGGTATATTTTAGCCAACTGGGATTTTTTTAGTGGTAGTTTCTATAAGATGATGTTTTTGACTAAATATCCAGGATTAGCTTACGAAGGAGTTTGGATTGGAGCAGTTTTGATGATTCTTATTCAGGTAATTAAGAAAAAATGGAACTTTTTTAAGTTAGCAGAAACTGGTTTATTTGCTTTTTTAATTGTTGAGATGTTTGGCTGGTTGGGGAGTTTTTTGGCTGGTTCAAGTATTGGGAAAATGACTACTTGGTGGTGGGGGATAAAATTTCCCGGAGTAGATGGAAAAAGAATACCAGTTCAACTGTTTTTTATAGTTTCAATAGGATTATTGTTTAAAATAATAAAAAGTTGGGAAAAGGAGTATCGAAGCTTTAAATGGTACAAATCTGAAAAAGGAGAAGCTAAGTCAGGATTTTTGGTAGCTTGTTATTTGATAGGGCTAGGATTATTAACATTGTTATTAGGATTTTTTCAGCAGTTACCCAATATTCTATGGATTTTTAGTTCAAGACAATTATTTGGAATAGCAATGTTTTTATCAGGTAGTTTGTTGCTGCTTGAGAGATCAGGCATAACAATTAAAAAAGCTAGAAAGCAAGAACCTAAAAAGCCAGTAGTTAGTAAAATAGAAAGAAACAAAAAAGTTAAATTAACTAAAAAGCGAAGAAAGAAAGGCTTTGACTTTAAATAAGGAGGTATAAGATGCCTATAAAATTTCCATTAAAAGTTCTATTACCAGTTAGAAAGCATTTAAAAGCAGAAGAAAAAAAACTAAAGAAAAGAAAACAAGCCCTTGAAAAAGAAGATCCATTTAACGATGTAGATAGAGTAAATGACAATGCTGCTATTGATACTGATGCGGCTGAAGAAGCCGGGCATGATAGAATTACAGCCTTAAAGCAAGAAATAGATAAAACCTTGATAAATATTAGAAAGACATTAACTAAGATTAAACTAGGCAAATTTGGATTGTGTGATGATTGCAAAAAATTAATCAATACTGATAGATTAGCAATAGATCCAACAGTAAGTCAGTGTATTAAGTGCGTTAAGAAACAAAAAAAATAATTGTGTTTTTAAATATTAAGATAATTTACGAAGACGAGCAGTTGTTGGTGATTAATAAGCCAGCTGGGATGATAGTTAATCAGTCAGCTACAACTAAAGATAAAAAAACCATTCAGGATTGGTTAGTAGAAAAAGGCATAGGTCTAGAAACAGAAAGAAATGGAATTGTTCATCGATTAGATAAGGGTACAAGCGGTTTGTTGATAATTGCAAAAGACAACAAGAGTTTAAAAACTATTCAGTCTCAGTTTAAGAATAGATTAGTAAAAAAAGAATATCTAGCCTTAGTGCATGGGAGATTAGAACCAGCCAAAGGAAGTATAAAAGCTCCGATCACTCGCAATCCGTTTAATCCTCAAAGGTTTGGAGTGTTTGTGGGAGGGAAAAAAGCAGAAACTGAATATGAGCTACAAAAGGTTTATCAAAGAAATAATCAAACTTATAGCTTAGTTAAGCTTAAGCCAGTTACTGGTAGAACTCATCAACTAAGAGTTCATTTAAAGCACCTTGGTTATCCAATTGTGACCGATGAATGGTATGGAGGAAGAAAAAAATACAAACAAGATTTGAATTGGTGCAGTAGACTATTTTTAGTAGCTGTGAAGATCGAGTTTAAAAATCCAAAAACAGGTAAGCAGATTAGCCTTGAGGTAAAGTTAGACCAAGAGTTGAAAATAGTGCTCGATAGTTTAGAAAAGGATTGATGTTTGGCTCTAAACAAAATTGAGAATTTGGTTAGCAGTGGGAAATAAAGAAAAAATAATTTATTTATGATATAGTTTGATACATTATGATAAGAAGTAAAAAAACACCAAGGTGGAAAAAGGAACAAAAGAAAAGAAAAAAACAACTTAACAGGGCACAGATGGCTTTGGGAATAGGATTTTTAGTTTTCTTAATCAGTTTAGTGGGAATAAACTATTTATGGCAAAAAGCAAAAAATAGTATTTGGAACGGGAAATCAAGACTGGCAGTAGTGATAGTAAATAATGACTTGCTTAAGGTAGATGTGGCTGTACCAAATCAAAAGACAATATTAAGCTTTAAGCTTAAAGATAATGTACTAGTTAAAGTCCCGTTTGAGTTTGGAAATTATCAACTAGGAAAAGTGTTTGAACTAGGAAAGCTTGAGGATCAAGGAGGTTTTTTGTTAACTAGAACGAGTCAAGATTTTTTGGGGTTGGGGATCAAAGGTTATCAAGTTGGAAGGTTTACTAACCTTAGTTGGTTAGATAAATTAAGATGGTGGTGGTTTGATAAAATGATCTCAGATCAGACAACTAAAATTAACTTAGTTGAAGAAGCTAGTTTTAGTACTGAAGCTCAAGTTGATGGCTCAGTGGTTTATCTTGGCAGTCAAATATTAATCGATGATTTAGTTAATGAGTATTTATTTGATGAGGAAATTGTAAATGAAGGGTTAGGAATAGCAGTGATAAATATAAGTGGGAAAGCTGGAGTGGCTCAAACTGCTTCTAGGATCATTAGTAATTTAGGTGGGGAAATTAGAATGCTTGATAATGGTGATCTAAATGAGAAATCTAGTATTTTGGTCTCTGAAAAAAAGTGGCTAAATAGCAAGACAGTCGAGAAGCTTGCTAGGGATTTTAATATTACAAAGTTAGCGATAGGTGATACTAGTGAATTTAGGGCAGAAATTGTGCTAAAGATTGCCAAGGATTATCTTAAGTTTTAAAAAGGAGTATAATTATTCTATCAGGAAGATTTGTTTTATGTCAGGTCATTCTAAGTGGTCAACCATCAAGCATAAAAAAGCAGTTGAAGATCAAAAAAGAGGAAAAATTTTTACTAAGCTTGGAAAAGCGATTAGTTTAGCGGCACGTGATGGTGGAGATGATCTTAGTAGCAATTTTAAGTTAAGGCTAGCAGTTGATAAGGCAAAGCAGCTGAATATGCCAAAAGATAATATAAAAAGAGCTATAGAAAAAGGAGCGGGAACTGCAAAAGGAGCTAGTTTGAATGAAGTTACTTATGAAGGTTATGGTCCAGGAAAGGTAGCAATAATTATTGAGGTAGTAACGGATAATAAAAATAGATCAGCGGCAGAGCTTAAGTCATTTTTTGATAAGAATGGGGGATCAATGGGTAAGCCTGGTTCGGTTAGTTTTTTATTTGATCGGTTAGGGTTAATAGTAGTTAAGAAAACGGATCAAATAGACGACCAAATATTAAAACTAATTGATTTAGGTATTGAAGAAGTAGAAGAAAAGAGTGAGGGGATTGAGATTCTAGTTGAAGCTAATAAGTTGTCAGAAGTGAGAGCACAGATGGAAAAAGAAAAGCTTGAAGTGATCAGGGCTGAATTAACTTATGTTCCAAAGGTAAAAATCAAGACGAGTGAAGATCAAGTTAAGAAAGCAACTAAGTTTTTAAATTTATTGAACGATTTTGACGATGTTTTAAATATTTATACCAATCTAGATGTTTAAGCTAACAAAAAGAACTAAAATGTCAATTACAGCATTAGTGTTGTGTTTTGGTTTAGTTGGGGTGCAGTTAGTTGACATTGAAGCTAGATATCAAGCAATCGGTATATTGGCTGGAGTGGCCTATGGTTTATCGGCTTGGTCGTTGTTTGAGGATTTAAAAGGAATTGAGTGGCTAACTTGTTTAATATTGCCGGTTCTGTACCCTGTTTCAGTGGCGCTGTTTTATTTTTTGTTGCCAGAAAGATTGTTGAGTAGAGTAATAATTCTTTCGATATTTGGTGTTGGTATGTATGCTTTGCTGTTAACGGAGAATATTTTTAATGTAGCTAGTATTCGAACAATTCAGTTACTTAGGGCAGCTCATGCAGTTGGATTTCTGTTAACTCTATTTGTGGCTTTTTTCCTTTGGGATACTATTTTTTCGTTTAAGCTGTCAGCTCAATGGAATGCTATTTTTGTGTTAATTACTAGTTGGCTTTTGAGTATTCAAGCTTTGTGGAGTGTTAATCTTGAGGAAAAATTAACTAGAAGAGTATGGCAAAATTCACTGGCTATTAGTTGGGGATTAACAGCTTTAAGCTTGGCAATTAGTTATTGGCCAGTAACTATCACTATTGCTTCTTTGTTTTTAGTGACCGGATTATATGTTAGTCTCGGGTTAGTGCAAAACAACTTATCAGGTCGGTTATTTAATAAGACTATTAAGGAATATTTGTGGGTTGGCGTGGCTGTATTTGTAATTGTTTTTTTACTAGCTAGTTGGTAATAAAAAAAAGAATAGCAGTCAAAGAAGGGGAGTAGTATTTTCTTTTTACAAAAGATAATAGTCCTATAGTATCTAAGTCCTATAATAAAATGACCTTTTTTCACGAAATGCCCAGTTTCTTTTCACAAAATAGCTTTTTAATAGCTCATTTTTAAGAAGTCAACCTCTGTTATTTTCTCCATTAGGTTGTGATATCAATCTTTCTTTATTGTATAGTTTGATATAGTTACGTAATTGATGTGGATAACTACTAGAGAGTAGAGGTAGGGCTTAGCTGTTTTGAAATGATTAGCAGAAATCAATTAGGTCTTTGGGTTTCAGGAGAGGATAAAGTAACTTACTTAAGTAAAGATACTCCCTCTCAGAGAGTGGTGTACTAAATAAGTAGTTAGGGGTTTGTTTCGGGTATGCATTATGTCGCACAATGTATCTTTTGCGACTAAGACTCTATGGCCAAGGGAAGGGGTTGTTTTTGATATATTTAATAAATATATGGCGGCTTTGAAAATAAAAAATAAAATTATTGTGGCAATTTAAGCAAAACTGCCCTACTTGTAGAGTTTGTTAGTTTTTTCTATTTCCGAATATCTTACGAAACTATCATACCAGTCCCCAATCTAACAAAAGAAATCAAAAGCTTGCGGAGATTTAATTACCTATTAGAATTTAGTGGTTTTCGTTGCAAACCGATCAAATTAGGGTAATTGCTAAGTAATCAGTAAAAACTGGAATAGCTGAATATACTAATATAAAGAAACCTTTATTAGAAAGCCTCTAGGCGCGTTTTCTTGAGGTAAAATGGTTATATTTGGCCTTTAAATTCAGCTAAATATTGATTTACAAAGGTTTTTAAGAACTTGGTTCGTGGCTTTGAGAGTTTTTTGGCGGTTTTGGTGTTTAAGATTTTTGGAATATGTAAAAGCTTTTCAAAAATGTGATTAATGGCTGTAGTGCTTTTACCAGTTTTTAAGTATTGAGAGTGATTGGGTTTTAGCTTTGGGTGGAAGATGGGCATGTTGGTGGCGCCAGCGTGAGCGAAGATGCGAGTGATAATAGTGGCTCCTAAAGCGTCTAAGTTATCAGCATCCTGAATGATTTTTTCTTCGATAGTGGTTGGTTTTGATTTAGTAGTGTAGCGATGTTTAAGTATGCAGTTACAAACTGATTGAATAGTATTTTTCGGAACATTTAACTTGGTTAAGATTTTTTTGGCGGTTTTGGAGCCATTTAGGTGATGGTTTTTACGGCTTCTAGGAACTTCGATGTCATGTAGCCAGGCGGCTAACTCTAAGACTTTTGGATTTCCCCCTTCGATTTTAGCAAGTTTTAAGGCGAGATTAGCCACTCGATAAGCATGCCAGTAGTCGTGTCCAGTTGACTCGTTACTTAGTTTTCTTCTGACAATTTGCTTGACTTTTGTAATAGTAGCTGAGTGAGAAGGCATTAAAGGTATTTTAACTGATTTCCGAAGAATATGCAAAGAAATGGATAGTTTCTTGAGGTTAGCTGAGGAAATTAATGATAGGTTTGTATAGGTCATAATAGATCAAAGTGGATCATAGTTCTTGTTAAGAAATTTGCTTTAGATCCCCTAGTTAAGTTGAGTAGAAATCTTAGTAAGGTAGTAATATATGAATGAAACGAACACAAAAGTGAGCAGATTAAGATTTTTTAAAGAAAATTTTAAAAAAAGGAAATTGTGGTTAAAAAAGTTAAAAATTAATTAGTTAATTTTTAATATAGTTTATTTTTTAAGTTTTTATGTCGCACAATATTGCAATGATAATTAAAATTTGATACTATGAAATTAGTTAAAAATTTAACATGTTAACAATTATTGGTTGTTAATTAGTCCCCTGCTTTTTAATAAATGGAGAGAACAAGGTTGATTAAAAACAAGCCAAAGTTGATTATTTTATCCACAAACTTGGCCTGTAGTATTGCATTCTATGATATCAAAAAGGGTTGATATATCAACTAAATGCCAAGTTATCCACATATTAGCAAAACATAGATATGACTGCTAAGCAAAAAACACCAACAAATAGCGAAAAAGAGCTAGTTAGATTGATTGAAGATTATTTGGAGTATTTGGAGATCGAAAGAAATTGTTCGCCATTAACTAGAAGAAACTATAAACATTATTTACTGAGGTTTGAGGCTTTTATTACTGATTTTACTAGAAAATTTAAGATAGAAAACTTGAAGTTAGAACAAGTTACAAAGTATAGAGTTTTTTTAGCTAGATACTTAACTAACAGAGGTGAGCCTTTGTCTAGAGCCACGCAGAGTTATCATGTGATTGCTTTAAGGTCCTTTTTAAAGTTTTTGATTAAAAGAGATGTTAAAACACTGGCTCCTGAGAAGATAGAGTTGCCTAAAACTGAGTCAAAATCCTTAAAATTCTTGAGCAGCGAACAAGTAGAAAGGTTGTTAAGTTCGCCAGGGATGTCTACTATAAGCCAGTTAAGAGATAAAGTGATATTAGAAGTGCTTTTTTCAACAGGTTTAAGAGTTTCTGAAATGACCAAGCTTAATCGAGACGAGATAGATCTAGATAGAAGAGAATTTGGAGTGATTGGTAAAGGAGGTCGGCCAAGGGTAGTTTTTTTAAGTAAAAGAGCCTGTAAATGGATAAAAACGTACCTAGATAACAGACAAGATGATTGGCGGCCAGTTTTAGTTAGATTTAAAGGTAAAGTGGATGAAGCTAGCCAGGGTGAGAAAATGCGGCTTAGTCCCCGATC